>JABGWD010000075.1 GCA_018645725.1 Opitutia bacterium | reverse complement strand
TTGCTTTGCGGGTCTTTTTATCCGGACCATGGCATTGAAAGCAGGCTTCCGACAAAATGGGTCGCACGTCACGAGTGAAATCCACCTTGCCGAAAATGATTCCTGATGTCGAAAATGAAAGGGCGTAAATGAAGTAATGGCACAAAATTTTCATATGTGATGGTAAATTTACAGACCTAGGGTCATAGGTGAAAGCGAAAAACGGAATAATACAAAAAGTAAGATTACAGGGTCATGAAGGATTCGGGTGGTCGGAGAGTTTCTCCTCAAGAGGTGAGTAGGTTGGCGAAGGAGCTATTTTTTCAGTATGTCCGTAAAAGATTAATGCGATCACTCGTTCGTCGGGGGGGGCATTGGGTATGCCGACCACTTTACGGAAGTCCGGATGCTTCCACACGGGGCCAGTGCTCCATTTTGTCGCGATGTCGAGGTTGTGAAGGAGCAAAAGCAGGTTTTGGCAAATGCAGGCGCAGGTCGAATAGTCTTCTTCAATGACTGCAGGTTTGCTGGCAACGAGTGCTGAAGAGTGGTCGGTAAAGCAGGTGACTACGATCAATCCCGGCGAAGAACCCCACTCCTCGGTTTTTTTAACGGCTCGTTCACTGAGAAATTCGTCAGGAGAATCCCCAGCGACGATTTCACCAAAAAGACGACCGACTTCCCGGATGCGAGATTTGTCCAGAAGGTAGAAACGAGCAGGTTCCGTTCGGTGGTGATTAGGTGCTTTACGAGCAACGTCTATGGCATTGCGAACAGTAGCATGATCAGGTTCTTGATCGTTGAACCATGATGGCTTTGAGGTTCGACGGCTAGAAATCAACCGTTCCAGATCTTCATGGGGAACGAGCATCGCTATTTGAGCTTTAGAAGCATTAGGTTCTGCCGAAAACCAGGGAAACGTTGGCTCCCCCAAAGCCACTGCTGTTGCTGAGAATTCGTTCGGCTTGGCGATCGATTGTTTCGCGAAGCAGATCCAAGTGACCAATTGCATCGTCGGGCTCCTCTATGTTTGCCGAACCCGGGAGAAATCCGTCCTTTAAGGCGAGGCAGCAAAAGCCTGCTTCCATAATGCTTGAGAGGGAAAGTCCATGACCGGTAAGAGCCTTGGTGCTGGAGAAAGAAATGCTTTGAGGTTCAGGAAAGACTTTCTTGATAGCGCACAGTTCAGAGGCATCTCCGATCTGGGTGGATGGAGCATGGGCGTTTACATAGTTAATGTCAGATGGCTCTAGCACTGAGTCGCAAAGCGCTTTTTTCATGGCATCTTCCAGTCCTCTACCTTCCGGATGTGATATCGCTACGTTGTGTCCATCGGAAGCTTGACCCCAACCAAGAAACTCAGCGTAGGGAGTCGCTCCTCTTCGATTTGCTTCTTCCTCCGTTTCGAGAACTAAGCAGACGGATCCTCCTGTACCGACGAAACCATTGCGGGTCTTGTCGAAAGGTCGTGATGCTCGGGTTGGGTCTCGATCAAGTGAAAGGGCTCTCATTCCGGTGAAAGGGACGATGCTTTCGAAATTGCAGTCTTCCGCTCCTACTACAAGCATCCGTTTCTGGCGTCCGAGCCGAATCTCGTCCAGTGCGGTGCCAAGGGCATGGCCTGAGGAAGCACAGGCGGAGACCAAACCCGTAGAGGAACCCCGAATGCCGAGTGCCGCCACAAGATTAAAGCTGAGCGTGCCCGCAATTGATGCTATGATAGCGAGTGGATTGCAGGCCATCACGCCATAGTCATCCATCTTTTGAAAGTGCTTGTGAATACTTCTCATCGAACCACCTGAAGCCGTGTATAGACCAGAGTCAGGATTCGAGAGATCGCCTTCGGTTAGTCCGGCATCTTCAATCGCTTGCCGCACGGCGCACCAAGCGTAAAGCACATGAGGAGAAAAACTTCGTATGACCGTGCGAGGGACTTTATATGCGGCAGGGTAGGTCCAATCCTCTGAGTCTGGCGACTCTAGGTCGAAACCCTTGACCGTTCCCGCCACTTTTACGGGCGAAGATTCAACTTGAAGCTCGGGGTGTTTCTCTATCCCGGAGGTTAGCTTAAGCAAGCTGCCAGCAACAGCGGAGCGATCATTGCCAATGCTGGTAATGAATCCGATTCCGGTAACAAAAATCTTAGGGTCCATGAAATGGATGAATTAGGCACTGGGATTCGAATTGATCAATGCTAAATGAGTGATGAATTTACCTATTTCTCATTTTGTGAGCTTTGGGGCATCGGCAAACCATCGACGTAGTAGACTTCCTCAATCAGTAAACCATGAGGGTTCCAACTGCGCCAAGTTCCGGCGGGAATGCCGTTTTCGTGTCGCTGCTCTCTCCACTTGACTCCATCTGGATGCCAGATAGTCGATAAACCATCCTTTTTGCCGTTAAGAAAAACTCCAGTCATTTTCTTGTTCCCGTCCGGATACCACATGGTGAAAGGTCCGTTGTTTTTGCCATCTTTTTTTTGTCCTCGCCAGCGTGGCGAGCCGTCATCGTAAAAGGTTGTCCAGAAACCTTCTGCACGCCCCTCTTGCATTTCTCCTTCGAAAACCTTTCGGTTTTGCTCGTCCAACCCGACAGTGGAACCCTCAGCCTTGCCGTTTTGGACTTCGTATAAATGTCTCCCGTCGGAACTTTTTACGATTCCATTGAATCGAGACCGATTGGTCTCTGCACTGTCAAGCAGGTCGGCTTCATCAACCGCCTCTTCAATTCTATCATGCAATTCTTTCTCTCCGCAGGATTGGAACAATATTACGGAAATGAGGAAAAGAAAGGAAGATAAAGCCTTCAAGGGAGTTAAATCGAAGTCAACAGTATGGTCTCCCCGCAACATTCGTCCAATACTTGCTGGTCAAAACGGGGAGATGGTGGAGCCGATCGGGCTCGAACCGACGACCTCCTGCATGCCATGCAGGCGCTCTTCCAACTGAGCTACGGCCCCACTCGAAGAAAAGTTTAACATATACGCTCTGGGATTTGCGTCCAGAGCAAAAGTGAAGTGTTGAGAAAGCTTAGGCGTCCGGAGCCGGAGGCAATGATTTCGGTGCCATCGGAGGACGCGTAATGCTCAAGGTCGGTTTCCCTCCTTTGCCTGCTTTCCCTCCAAGTTTCAAGGATGGTTTTTTTGATGGACCACCTATCTTCAATCCTAGTTTCTTGCCAAGCGGAGAACTTGCTGCTGAGCCATCTCCTTCGGGTTTTATCGCCGGAACAGATGCCGAGGGTGGTGGCGTTGGGAGAGGATCAGGTTCGCCTCCCAAAGATGGTGGCGGAGCAGGTGGCTCCGGGGCGCTCGGAAGATCTCCAGAGACCGGAGGCAAGCCAGGCGGGGGAAGCGGGGCATCCTCAACCTCGCTCGCTTCTTCAGGCTCATCTGAATCGAATGCAGGGACCGGTGGAGCAGGGGGAGAAGATGTCGGTATGTCCGATCCTTCATCTTCGCCGGCGAAGGAGTCCTCAACTGGAGGGAGAGATGGCGGCAAGGAGGGCGGGGCGTCTTCCTGGGAGGATTCGTCGAAGGAGGCAGGGGGAAGGAGAGTTTCGGCGTTACTCTCCCATTCATCTGTGCTCTCAGGACTTGAGTCGACGGGGGAGGGGGCTTCTTCAGCTTCCTCATCATCGAAAGATGGAGGTGGAGGTGGAGGGATTGAAGGAGCACTTTCTTCTTCGTGATTTTCGGACTCTCCATCATCCTCGTCGTTGAAGCCCGGCGGAGGGGGGAGACTAGGTAAAATGCTGTCGGTAGCGTCCGGCGTTGACGAATCTTGCTCTTTCGCATCCGGCGATTCTTCGGGTAATTCCTCAACGACAGGATCACTTCCCGGTTCAGGAGCATCAACTGTAGGGGGCAAATCCATTTCCGGCGATTCGGGCAAGGATGCGGCAGTTTTCACATCAGATTCGGGAGACGGCAAGTCGCTTGAAGGGAGTTCGACGGGTTTAGATTCAGAAGCAATACTTTCTACGGAAGAGCCTCCAAATTTTTCATCGTAACCGCCTTCTGCGACTTTTCGAACTTGCACTACGCTAACATTTGTCTCCCGAGCGATGGCGGCCTTGTTGGGAGATGGCTTGGCAAGAGCTTCCTTGATTTGCTCATACAAGCCTTGGTTCATTGACACTGTCTTGCGACGCCCGCCAGCGGTTGAACCACTGATGCGTACACGCATGGCGGGACTTGAATGTTCGGCAAGGGCACGAATCAACTCAGTGACACTGCCGTAAGTCGTTCCTATCTTGTCGTTAACCGTTTCGTGGAGATTGGAGAGGTAGGCTTTGGCTCGTTCCTTGCCTTCTCGTTTTTCTACTTCGGCTTTTGCCTGATCTTGAATTTCTTTCAAGAGGGTTTCCGAATCCTTGTTGAAATCGAGGTCAAAGGAGATTTTAGTCATAGCGTATTTAGGTTT
>JABGWD010000006.1 GCA_018645725.1 Opitutia bacterium | reverse complement strand
GGCCGGCCACGTTGATATCGAAGCCGTGACTGTCCGGATAGTGTTCCTTGAAGTCTGGCTTCCCGATCGGCATGAGGTGCCACTTGCCGGTGAACTGAGTCCGGTATCCTGCCTCCTTCAGTGCCTCCGGCAAGGTGGTCAGTTCGTGGTCCATTTTGGTTTTCCACTTCGGGATGAGAAGCTTTGGGTTTCTCCGCCCGTGTCCGGTGATCCAGTCCGTAAGGTGAAGGCGTCCCGGATAGCGCCCCGTGATGATGGCCGCCCGGCTGGGCGAGCACACGGTGCAGGCCGAGTAGGCGTTGGTAAACTTCATGCCCTCGTCCGCTAGTTTGTCGAGATGCGGGGTTTCATGGAACTCGGAACCGTAGCAACCGAGGTCACCCCACCCGAGATCATCAACCAGAAAGAAAACGAAGTTTGGGAGTTTAGCCGCGGCCAGATCATGGTTTGGGATAGTTAAAAATAAACCAATGCAAAGGCGCAAAAAAACGTGAAGTGGATTCATCATAAATTCAAGATTCTGGAATCCATACTCGAGAAAGCCAGTTCAAATGAATAGCGTGGAATGTGTAATATAATAGTGGGAAGTTTTGTATAAATTTGATGATTTGGGTTATTCAATGTTTACCCAGTAGAAAATACGAACGCTTATGCCATCAGTAAATCGACGAAAATTTCTTTGTGGAATCGGGGTTTCCATTGCACTTCCGGCACTCGAGTCACTGGGAGTCACCCCCGCTAAATCCACAGCAGCGAAACGCTTTGTTTGTGTTTCACCCAATTACGGGATGAATCCCGGGGGCTTTTTTCCTGAGCAAACCGGTACAAACTATACCTTGCCCACACTTCTCAAGCCCCTCGAGAGACACAAGCAAGACCTCACCGTCTTCACAAACCTGGATCACCCGGAAGTAGGGGGTGGTCACGGATGCTCGAACACCTTGCTCAACGGGGTGGAGCTCAAGGATGCCAAGGAAAACCCGCAAAGACTTCTCTCCCTGGATCAGTTCCTTGCCGAGAAAATAGGGCGGGACACCCGTTTCCCTTCCCTCAGGATGGGTTCCGGCGGGTTTTCATGGTCCAGAGCAGGCGTCATTCTTCCCAGCATGGGTAACCCAAGGCAAATATTCACGCAGTTATTCCTGGAGGACAACCCGAAGGTCAAAGCCAAGCGCAAACAATTTTTAAGCGAGGATGCAAGCATCCTTGACGCCGTTCTCGAGGACACCCGGAGCTTGAGGTCACGCCTATCCAATACCGATCAGGAAAAGCTCGAGGAATACTTGACCTCGATTCGGGACGTGGAACGGAAACTACAGCGACGAACAGAATGGATCGACGTTCCCAAACCGAAGGCGAGTTCCGGGGTGATCGAGGGAGATGACGAAAATGTCGTTGATCTGGCTTATCCCTACAACACCTCCGTGATGTACGAACTCATGGCCCTTGCCCTGCAAGCCAACCTGACCAACGTCATCACCTTCGGGCACCCGGGAGGAAACCGCCTGTTTCCCTTCGACGGAATAACTTTGGGCTACCACTCCCTGACCCACCACGGAAAACGCCCGGATTTACTGAAGGAACTTACCGTCATCGAAACCTTTTATACCCAGCAATTCGCAGGTTTCCTCGATCTTCTCAAGAAGACCAAGGATTCTGAGGATCGCCCCCTACTCGATTCGACCGTGGTAATGTTCGGAAGTGGAATGGGGAACGCCAGTTCGCACTCCAGCCGGAACCTGCCCATAATGGTAACGGGAGGGGGATTGAAGGGTGGTAACCATCACCGGTTTGAGAGAAAGGGCAGGGACGGACGTCCCCTGTGCGATCTTTACGTCTCCATTCTTCAGAAACTTGGCTTGGAGACCGACCGGTTCTCCACCAGTTCGGCAAATTTGAATCATCTGCTTGGATGAAGAAGTTTTTCTTCGCACTTATCGCCAGTTTGCTTGTCACCGGAACGGCAAACGCTGACAAGCCCGACTTGGTCCGTCCGTTCCTCCAGACCTACTGCATCAAGTGTCATGGTGAGGACAAGCAGAAGGGAGACCGGCGCCTCGATCACCTCACTGGCAGCCCGAAAACCCTCGACGAGGCCGAGGCCCTGCAGGAAATCCTCGATCAACTCAACTTGGCCGAGATGCCCCCTGAAGATGAGAAACAGCCCAAGAAGGAGGAAACCAGACAGATTGTCTCCGTCCTCACCCAGGCACTTGCCCGAGCCCGCGAAAACGCCCGCGAAAACCGGGGCAAGGTCGTGCTTCGCCGCCTCAACAGGGCGGAATACCTCAACACCATAAGGGACTTGTTCGACTTGAAGATGGTGGATTTTGATCCCACTGTCACCTTCCCGCCGGACGATCCGACCGAAGGCTTTGACAACGTCGGTGAGGGACTGGTTGCCTCAGGTCACCTTCTTCAGAACTACCTCGATGCAGCCCGGAAAGTCGCGGACAAGGCAATTCGCCCCGGTCCCGAACCCAAGATGATTCATTACCAGGCGGGAGTACAATTTGATCCAAACGGAGGACTGGGCGAAGCCAGTTCCGATAAGGTTGCCCGAAGGGATGCCGGGCGGATGTTCATCAAATTCAGGCAACCCCTCGGCTTGCGCCTGCTGGACAAGAAAAGGGGTGTCCCGGCGGATGGCGAGTACTTGATCCGCTTTTCCGCCAAGGCAGTCCGTAGAAAATCACGCTACAAGGATTCCGACTTGAGGTATAATTCCAATGAACCTATGCGGTTGTCCATCTCGATTGATTCACGTGAGTTGGGAGCGACCGCCCACCGCATAATCGGGGAATACGAAATTCCGGACAACGAATTGATCGAGATCGAACACCGGGTTTGGCTTGAGAAAGGATTCACCTTCCATCTTCACTGGGCCAACGGCCCGAATGGCTCCTTCAAGCGGATCATGCGCAAGGTACTGCCCAAATACAACAAGGACGCCCTTTATCCCGCCCGCAACCCCCCTGAGATGTACATTGGTTCGGGACCCGAACTTCACGTCCGTTCCTTCGAGATCAAGGGCCCCTTCTTCGATCAATGGCCCATGCCTGGGTTTGCCCGCTATTTTCCGGACCCACCCGCAAATCCGAATCCCGATTATCTCGATGCCAGTTTGATCAGGTTGGCAAACCAGGCCTTCAGGCGCCCCGTATCCACTGCGGAGCTCAAGCCTTACCTTGATCTCGCCCGACAATACCTCGAGGAGAAAAAGGATTTCTGGGCCGCAGCTCATTACGGAATGCGGGCCATCCTGACCTCTCCCCGTTTCCTGTACCTAACGGAAAGCGATCCAGGGAAAGGGCCGGAAACCTTGGACGCTTATGAACTCGCCTCCCGGCTTTCCTATTTTTTGTGGAGTTCGATGCCCGACGAGCAACTGAGAAAAGCCGCTGCCTCTGGCAAACTGCTTGAGTCCGCCGAGTTGCGCTCCCAGGTTGTTCGCATGCTCAAGGATCCCAGGGCCCAGGCCTTGGCCAATAACTTCGTGGGGCAATGGCTACACCTTCGCAAGCTCGGGGAAATGCCCCCGGACCCGGAAAAAAACAAGGCCTATTATGCGGATAACCTGGAGCAGGCGATGCGGGAGGAAACCCGCCATTTCTTCAACCACGTTCTTGCGGAAAACCGGAACCTTCTCGAATTCGTCGATTCGGACTACACCTTCCTGAACGGGGCCCTGGCCCGCCATTACGGCATACCCGGAGTGAACAGCGAAAGCTTCGACAAGGTTTCCCTCCGCCCCGAACATAACCGGGGTGGTTTGCTTGGGCACGGAAGCATTCTTACTGCGACTTCCAACGGAGTGGAAACCCAGCCCGTGGTGCGGGGGGTTTGGGTTTTGGAAAACCTGCTTGGAACTCCCCCCAGTCCACCGCCTCCCGACGTTGATCCAATCGAGCCGGATACCCGGG
Organism: Opitutia bacterium; assembly: GCA_018645725.1. Classification (GTDB taxonomy): domain Bacteria; phylum Verrucomicrobiota; class Verrucomicrobiia; order Opitutales; family Seribacteraceae; genus Seribacter. The sequence goes on along the minus strand of JABGWD010000006.1, from coordinate 4,518 downwards.
GCGTGAGCACAATGCGCGAATTGATGGAAAAACACCGCAACAACCCGACTTGTTTCGAGTGTCACCGAAAGATCGACCCCTTGGGCCTTGCCATGGAAAAATACGACCACGTCGGAGCATGGCGCGACCGCTATGCCAAGCGTCTGCCCATTGACGGAAGTGGTAAAATGCCTGACGGCACGTCCATCAATGGTCCTGCCGGCATCAAGCAATACCTCAAGGCGCGACCTGACCAGTTCACCCACTGCCTGACAGAGAAACTATTCATATACGCTCTTGGGCGCAGACTCAGCTTCACCGACCGTGACGATGTCGACCGGATCGTAAACCTCATGCCCAATCTCGATTACGGACTACGGGAATTGATCATGCAAATTGTGGTAAGCGAGCCTTTCCGTTCGAAATGAAGAAACTTTTTCTACTTCTCTTTCTTGCGGGAGCTGTTGGTGCCGCTCAAAAGCCGAACGTCATCCTCATCATGGTTGATGACATGGGACGGGACTGGGTCAGTTGCTACGGAGCCCAACACCAGACCCCCAACATCGACAGGTTGGCCAAGGAAGGCATACGGTACGAGACGGCTTGGAGCATGCCCATCTGTACGCCCACCCGGGTTACCCTGCTCACGGGACAATACCCCTTTCACCATGGCTGGACCAAGCATTACGACGTTCCCCGTCTAGGTGGGGCTGGCTTGCGTCCTGACCGTTTCACCACTTTTGCCCGGCTCTTGCGCGACAACGGGTACTCCACGGTCATAGGAGGAAAGTGGCAGGTCAACCACTTGGGCAAGCAACCAAACATCCTCCAGGAACACGGGTTCGACGAACACTGCGTCTGGCCAGGAGCGGAGGAAGGCAAACCGGAAACCGAACCGAGATACTGGAAAGGCTTCCTGCAAGCCAACGACAGACGGGGCACGGTTGCCTACGGTCCCTATTCGATTAATGAATACCTGATCAATTTCATCCAGCGTCACAAGGACCGTCCCTTTCTCGTCTACTACCCAATGCTCCTGACCCACGGCCCACATGATCTCACCCCTTTTAACCGGGAAAAGAAACCGGAAGGAGAAGCCGCTTTGTACGCTGGGAGCGTGACTTACATGGATCACCTCGTGGGCAACCTTGTTGCTGCCGTCGACAAGCTTGGTCTCAAGGACAAAACCATGATTGTATTTACCGGAGACAACGGCTCGTCGGTCCCCGGCATCCTCCATGGCAAACCCTATCCCAAGGGCAAGAGCGGGGAAGCGGACTGGGGCGCCCACGTGCCTTTCATCGTCCGGGCTCCTTTCCTAAGTAAAGGAGACGTCGTGTCCCGCGACATGATCGATTTCACCGATTTGTATCCGACTTTTCTTGATCTGGCGGGAATTGTACCGCCAAAAAACCTCAAATTGGACGGCAAATCCTTCGTCCCCAGCATGCGTGGAAGCGAAGATCCGTACGAAAAGCGCAGCTGGATATATTCTCAGCTCGAGGGTTTCCGGATGATCCGCGACTGGTATCATATCGTGGACAACAAAGGATCCTTTCACAACCTCACCAAAGACCCTCGGCAAGAGAGACCGGTAAGCAAATTGGACAAGATTGCCCCAGGTCGCCGCCAGCGCCTGCAAATGATTCTGGACCGGTTTCCCGAAGATGCCTCTGCGCCTTTTGCGGAGTTCGAATCCAAACAGGAAAAATGAACAACTCAGACAACAAAACGCGGCGTGGCTTTGTAAAGGCATGCGCACTAGTGACCGGAGCTCCTTTCGTGAGTCGCCTCTCCTGGGCGGCAGGCTCTCCCATGCAAAAGCTTCAATACGCGGGCATCGGTCTAGGAGGCAGGGGAATGTTCGACGTTCAGTCGATTTCCAAGCACGAAAAGGTCAAGATGATCGCCGGCGCGGACGTCGATTCGGCGACAGCCAAGAAGCTGGAGGTCCGAATGGAGGGCGTGAAAACATTTTCCGACTGGCGCGAGATGTTTGAAATCATGGGCAAGGACATCGACGTGGTCAGTGTATCCACCCCCGACCACATGCATGGCATCATGGCCATGAGCGCCATGAACCTGGGCAAGCATGTATACGTGCAGAAACCCTTGGCACAAACCATCGGGGAATGCCGGACCATGCAGGCAACCGCTCGGAGAAATAAGGTCATTGTCCAGATGGGTACCCAGGGGGCATCGAGTTTTTATGACCGGATGGCGGTTGACCTGGTTCAACGTAAATTGATCGGAAAGATAACGGAGGCTTGGGTCTTTTGTGGAAAAAGCTGGGGTGACAAGAATCCGCTCCCGGACCGCGAGGATCCCATCCCCGATGGGCTCGACTGGGATGGATGGCTCGGAGTGGGGGAAAAGCGTCCCTACATGAAGAAATATTATCACCCCAAGAACTGGCGAAAGAGACAAGGCTTCGGAACAGGAACCTTGGGGGACATGGGTTGTCATATTTTCAACTCCATGTACAGGGGGCTGGCTCTCACCGCCCCAAAAAGAGTCCGTTCCCAAACAGCCGTTCCCAATGAACACAACTGGACGAGCAACGAGCGAGTCGAATATGAGTTCCCGGGCACTCCCTTCACCGATGGCGACCTCAAGGTTTTCTGGATCAGTGGGCGCCAACGGGCTCCCGAAGAACTGACCGCCTTGATCCCCAATGATGTCAAATTCAGGTTCGGATGCTTGCTGAAGGGAGAGGAAGGCGTCCTCTTGTTAAGGCACGGCAATGCCCCGATGCTGCTGCCGATCGAGAAATACCAGGGTGTGAGGCCAAAAAAGATGAAAGCCATTGGCCATCATAATGCCTTCATTGACGCGATTCTCGATGGTGACCGGTCACGCTTGCTTTCCCCGATCGATTTTGCCGCCCCCATGACCGAATCCATCCTGCTGGGCAACGTCGCCATGCAAAACTCTCCCGACTGGCTGGAGTGGGATGCTGCCAACCTTGACTTCACCAACAACGATAAAGCCAATGCAAGCGTTCAGCGAACCTACCGCAGCGGCTGGGAGATCATGGGCGTATGAAAACCACCATACTTTTCATCCTAACCGTGGCCGCACTCGGCGTCTTCGCAGCCGAAACCGAAAACGACGAGAGCGACTTCGTGTCTATTTTCGACGGCAAATCCATGACCGGCTGGGTCGGCAACGTTGACGGCTACGAAGCCAAGGACGGCATCCTCAGTTGCCTCCCGGGAAAGGGAAAAGGCGGCAACGTCTTTCACGAAAAGGAGTACGATAACTTCGTTCTACGTTTCGAATTCAAACTGACCCCTGGTGCCAACAACGGTTTGGGTCTGCGCTGCCCGCTGGAGGGAAAGCCATCATCCAAGGGCTTCGAAAGCCAGATTCTCGACAACACCTCGAAACGCTATGCGAAGCTGAAGGACACCCAATATCACGGTTCCCTGTACAAGCGCGTGGCGGCCAAACGCGGTTTCCTGAAGCCCGTCGGCGAGTGGAATAAGCAAGAAGTCATCATGGACAAAGACTACGTCAAGATCATCTTGAACGGCACCGTCATTCTCGAGGACGATGATATCGGTCGTTTTAAGCGACCCAGCAAAGGGCATGTGGGTTTTCTTGGTCATGGGTCGTTGGTTCAGTTCAAGGAAGTCTGCATCAAGGAGATCAAAGAATGATACGACTTTTTTTTTCATTTCTGCTCTTTGCGCCCTGTCTTAAGGCGGCAACCCCAACCAACTTCATCCAAATCCTTACCGATGATCAAAGGTGGGGAGACCTGAAATCCTATGGACATGCGCAACTGAAAACGCCACATATTGACCATCTGGCGACTGGCGTCGCAACTTTCCAGCAGAAATCGTCAGCAAAGCAGAGGAAAAATAATTATGTCTGTGAATGTTTTCACGGAAGAACAAAGCTCATACTTCATGAGTCGAGTTGGGTCAAAGAACACCAAGCCGGCTGGAAAATCATGGGAGTCTAGACGGATGACCTTTCGTTCCCTCGCTTTTCTTGTCCTCTCGGCCGTTTGCTCGCTTAGCGCCGGGGACAAGCCCAACGTTCTCTTCATCATCTCGGACGACCTCACTGCGAATGCTTTGGGTTGTTACGGGAACAAACTCTGCCAGACACCGAATATCGACCGGTTGGCCACCAAGGGCACCCGGTTCACGCGGGCCTATTGCCAAGCCACTTTCTGCGGGCCTTCACGGGCATCCCTCATGTTCGGGTATTACCCCTATGCAAGCAAGGCAACCGGTTACACCAGCGGACGCAAAGAAGTCGGTGCAGACAAGGACAGTTGGGCCCAGCACTTCAAAAAGAATGGCTATCACAGCGCCCGCATTTCAAAAGTCTTTCACATGGGCGTTCCTCCCGACATCACAAAGGGTGGTGACGGGGCCGACGATCCGGAATCATGGAATGAGGCCTACAACAGCAAAGGCCCGGAAACGAAGGTGCCCGGACTAGCCGAACAGTTGTCGAATAATCCAGGTGGCTTGAAGAAAGGCACTGGTAGCAGCCAAAGCTTCAACGTCGTCGAGGCCGAGG
>JABGWD010000074.1 GCA_018645725.1 Opitutia bacterium | reverse complement strand
TTCGACTCCGGTCAGAAGCGCGTCCTTCATGGCGTAACCCTTGATCTTTCTGTCGAAAGCGGGAATGGCTTCCCGGATCGCATCAGCTGCGTAATCGGGAATGCATGCGCTCAGGTCCGTCATCGTTACGCCGGGCGTATAAGAGGGGAGGACCGAACCCAAGTCGGAGGAAGGCCGGCCGGCTAAAAAATCTCCGACCTTTTGGGCGGGGGCCTTGTAGTTTTCGCCCCCGGCCTTGAAGGCCGCAACTTCCCAATGCCTTTGAAAATCGATGCCGGCAAGAGCGTCGCCCGGATAGTCTTCATCAGGTGTGATTCCAACGACAATCCCGGCGTTCGCATTGCGTTCCTTTCGGGAGTACTGGCTCATTCCGTTGGTGACCACATGTCCTTCCTCGGAGGTCGCCGCCACGACGGTTCCTCCCGGGCACATACAGAAGCTGTAAACCGACCGGCCGTTTTTGCAGTGATGGACCAACTTGTAGTCAGCGGCTCCCAAGAGTTCATGTCCTGCTGATTCTCCCCACCGCACGCCGTCGATCAGAGACTGCGGGTGCTCGATGCGAAACCCGATTGAGAATGGTTTGGCTTCCACATAGACGCCACGATCCTGAAGCATTCGGAAGGTGTCGCGGGCACTGTGTCCCACGGCGAGGACGACGTGATCGCTTGCGATGGATTCGTCGTTGGCGAGCTTCACGCCCGCTACCCGATTGTTTTCGACGACAAGGTCAGTGACTTGGTTTTGAAAGCGGAATTCCCCGCCGAGGGATTCGATGGTCGCCCGCATCTTTTCCACTATGCTCACCAAACGGAAGGTTCCGATATGGGGTTTTGCGACGTAGAGTATCTCTTCGGGGGCACCCGCCTTGACGAATTCTGTCAGAACTTTTCTGGCAAGGTAGCGCTTGTCCTTGATTTGGCTGTATAGCTTGCCATCGGAAAAGGTGCCGGCTCCTCCTTCCCCGAATTGTACGTTCGAATCCGGTTTGAAATGTGATTTGCGCCAAAAGCCCCAGGTATCCTTGGTCCGTTCGCGTACGATTTTGCCGCGTTCCAGAATAATCGGCTTGAAACCCATTTGAGCCAAGAGCAAACCGGCGAATAATCCGCAAGGACCCGTGCCAATGACCACTGGCCGTTGGTTTGTCTCCTTGGTTGCATGAGTAACGAAGCGATAGGTCGTGTCCGGGCTAACGGCCATTCGGCCGCTTAGCCTGAGTTTTTCATTCTCATTCAAAACCGTTGATTCGTCGGTCACTTCGACGTCCAGTGTGTATATCAACTGTATGGACGAACGCTTGCGGGCATCGATGGAGCGGCGGAAGACTTCGCAGTTAAGCAAATCTTCCACTCTGATGGAGAGCCTTTCTGCGGCGGCGGCATGCAATTCCTCCTCCGAATGGTCGAGGGGCAGTTTGACTTCGTTTAGGCGCAACATGATGTTGCTATACCTTATTGCAAACCTAGAAAATTGGAACGATTGAATCCACCTAATAAAATGAAACTGTTTAACCCCACGACTTGGCGTTCCACCATACTTATCTGGCTCTTGGTTAGTTGCGACGAGAACGCCGGACCGAATCTGGTCCGGAACCCTGAGGTTTCCGCAATACAAAGTACTAACAGTGAGAATATTTTTTCACCAATCGTACGGGCAGCGCGAAGTCAGATCGGGAAGACGACGAGTTATGATCCCTCTTATGTCGGCTTGTCCTATCCGGGAGGTGACGTGCCACTGGAAAAGGGAGTCTGTACGGATGTCGTCATTCGAGCTTTGCGCGGTGCCGTTCACTTGGATTTGCAGAAACTCGTTCATGAAGATATGAAAATTGAGTTTTCCGCCTATCCAAACATTTGGGGTCTCAAGAAACCGGACCCTAACATAGATCATCGCCGCGTACCCAATCTCAAGACCTATTTCAATCGACGTGGCTTTTCCCTTCCCGTTACCCGGCGTGCCGATGATTATCTGGCGGGGGATCTGGTTACCTGCACGGTTGGCCGCAACCTGGCTCACATCATGATTGTCAGTGACAAGAATACAGCCAGTGGGGTCCCCTTCGTGATTCACAACATAGGTAGTGGAACCAAGGAGGAGGATCGACTCTTTGAGTTTCCGATCACCGGACACTACCGGGTCACGGAATGAAGTCCAAATCCGATTGGCAGTGAAGGATGAGTAAAATATTTCCAACCTTGAATAATTAGAGGACTGACTGATTCAACGGGACTGAATAGGCTTGGCCGAATGAATTTCAAATCCTTGTTTCGTGTCTTCTCAAAAATCAGTCTCTTTTGTCTGTGCGTCATTGCATTTGCCATTGGTTCGGCTCAAGGGGTCGGGATACCGGCCTTCGATGGAAAGAGTTCCGTCGAAAATATTCGCGATTTTTGGAAAGGATACGATGCCCGCAAGGAACCACTGAAGATTCAGGTCGTCGAATCCTGGAAGACGGAAGATGGCGAGGTAAGACTCGTTCTGTATTCTTTGGGCAAGCTTCAAGGGAGCAACAAATTGGCCAGTCCCGTGATTGCCGCCTATTTGGGTCTGCCCAAGGGAAAGGAGTCCAAGCCCGGTATCGTCCATATCCATGGAGGCGGGCAACGGGCAAACCGTAGACGGGTGGAAGATTGGATGAGGCTGGGTTATGTCTGCGTGAGCATCAACTGGGGTGGCAAAGTTCTTGAAAAAGCGGAGACCCCCAACACTGATTGGGACGGATTGGCTGCCGGCTTCATTCGTCCGGGGGTGACCAAGGCAGATCAACTGGATCATCACAACACCGTCAGACCCGATCCGAAAACCCTCTTCAAAGAACCTCACCCCCTGAACAGCAGTTGGAATTTGATCTCAATTTGCGTCCGCAGGGCCCTGACGATGCTGGAGCAAACCGAAGGGGTGGACGTAGGCAAGCTTGGCGTGGAGGGGCACTCGATGGGGGGGCGTTCCACCGTGATTTCATGCATCGACCCGCGGGTCAAGGCCGCCTCTCCTTCCGTGGGAGGAAGCGGATATCTCTACGATGACCTGTGGGGCTTGCCGGGGAGTGCCCGCCGAATGACCGAAGCGGACGGTTCGGCACTTTATCGCAAATGTGTTTCCGCCCAGTCTCATTGGCCCCACGTCACGGCTCCGATCCTTTTCCTCGGTGCAACCAATGATTTCAATTCTCCGACCGAATGGGTGGTCAAGGGCATGTCCAAGTTGCCTCCTGAGACGGAGAGGATGCTCGTGTTAGCTCCTCATTTGAACCATCGCTTTACCGATCAAACCTCGGCCGCCCGTTTCATGTGGATGGAGGCCCACCTCAAAAAAAGCTTTCGGTTTCCAAAAGTCTCACGGGCAGAATTGCTTCTGGATACCAAAAATGGGATTCCGCTCTTCCGGGTGCAGGTTGATCAATCAAGCGGTTTGCCGGTGAAGGCAGTGAAGATCTACTATGGGTATGCCCGGGATCCGCGCATTCGTTTCTGGCGGAGCGCGGAGG
>JABGWD010000073.1 GCA_018645725.1 Opitutia bacterium | reverse complement strand
GTGGCGGGCAAGGTAATTGCTCAGATACTCGCCTAGGCGGAAGCGACTTTACCCGGCGATCCTGATTTCCTCGATTGCCCGGAGAGCATCCTCGGCCCCCCTGGCCAGAGAAAAAGCCCCCTCGGGAACTTGGGGGTCGCGCGGGTTGATTCGGAGGAAAGTTCCACCCGAGGATTTCCATGCCTCTTCGCAGGTTTTCCGAACGGTGGGTATGCTGGGACCGGCTCCCAGCTCGATTATGCAAAGGTTGGAATCTCCATTTTCCTCCAACCATTCGTTCAGTCGAGTGCCTTGTTCATTGGTTCTTGCCGGATCCCATTCCCAATCTGAAAACATGAGAATGTTAGGGCGTGCCAGGCCCCCGCAACCCGGGCAGGCGGGCAGAGGGTCGATGGCATGGAGGGTTCCCTCGTCGATTTCTACCCGGAGGTCGGGGGGGACCGGCCAAATTGCCTGCCCGCACTGATCCACGCATTGAAGGTGCATGAGGGAACCATGGCATTCGTTCACTGCATGTTGCGGGAAGCCCGATTGTTGAAAATGCCCGTCTACGTTGGAGGTAAAGACAAAGGGAGATAGGTTTTGTTCGTTGATCCATTTCAGGAGCAGGGAAAATCCGAAGTGCGGATCGGTCTTGCGATAAAGATTGAGCCGGTGCCCGTAAAACCCCCAAGCCAGTTGAGGGTCTTCCCTGAACCAGCGGGGGTTGGCCATTTCCTCGAATTGTATCCCGAGTTTGGCCAAGGGGGGATAGGCTTTCCAGAACCCTGAGGTCCCTCGAAAATCAGGCATTCCCGAGTCGGCCCCCATCCCCGCACCCGCTCCAATCAGGAGGGCTTTCGCATGAGAAAAGGCTTCGGCAACTGATTGGACGTCTGATCGTTCTTGTTCATTCATTTGTAAAATAATGAAATCCTTGGCTTTTTTCTTTGAATTGCGATGCAGATGGTTGTTACCTTGAAATTGGCTTTTGCAAACTGAACTTGAAACACAAATTAGATAGCGTTGTCACGACTATCCTGTTTTCCCTATGGGGGTTTTCGGGGTGCGTTACCGTGCCCAAGCAAGTTCCGCCTCCGGCATCGGATTCAAACGTCAGCAGTATTTCCAATGATTTGCCCAAAAGGGATGAAGTCATTGCCCATCCGGTTACTCCACTTCTCGAGCAAACCGGTGGCTTGGCTCTTTCCGCCAAAGGTGTACTTTATTTCGCAAACCACAAAAAATTGGGGACGATCGGGAAATACGAATTGGGCAAGAGCAAAGAACCTGAAACTTTCATCGATCTTTCGGAATGGATTTCCGCTTCCGGCGATCGTGACCTCAGAGTGGAGGGGTTGCGCATTGACGGGGAAAACAGGCTTCTTGTCGCTGAGGCGGGAACCGGCAAACTGCTGAGGATTTCGCCCGATGCCCGGAAGTTGGAAATACTTGCCGACTCCTACGATGGTTACCGCTTCGCCACCGTGAAAGACCTGGCCATCGGACCAAATGGCGACTTGTACGCAAGTTCCCCTTATTCCGGCACCGTTTACCGCATCCGGCCCGACGCCGGTTACGTGGGTATCCTCAACGAGGATCTCGTCCGGGTGGAAGGTTTGGCCATTAGTCCGGATGGGAAAAGTCTGGTGGCTGCCGAACCCGATGCATCGCGAGTCGTGGTCTTTGACATTCCCACTGAATTAGTCCCCGTGACCTCTTGGACACTGGTAGATTTTTCACCGTCCGGGGTCGAACCCAAGGGAGTGGTCTTTGATGAGAAAGGCCGTTTGTTCGTTGCCTTGGGAGACCGCAAGGAAATAAGGGTCTTCGATTTGGTGAAGGGCGAAGAATTGGTTGTCTATGATGCTGGTGGTATTGCGGAAAGCCTGACTTACCGGGAGGGATCGCTTTTTGTTTCGGGAGGTGAACGTATCCGCCGGTTGCGTTTGCGTTCGAAATAGACGAGTTGCCGGCTTTACTCGGTTGGCAAAACCTTCATAACACCCCGCATGAGAAGAGCATGCCCTGGAAAGGTGCAGATATACGGGTAGTCACCCGGTTCCGGAGCGGTAAAGGAAAACTTTTCGGATTCTCCATGATCGAGCATGGTCGTGCCCCAGAGAATTTTGTCGGTGTCCGGCTTGAATTGCTTGGCAAACCCGTCGGCTCCCATGTTCACTGCCATTTGGGCAACGACGTCTGCCTGTCCGGGTTTTACGAAAAGCAGGTTGTGGGGAGGGAAGTCGGGATTCTTGAAGGTTACGTTAATCTTCTGACCGCTCTTCACCGTGAATGACTTGACGTCGTAAACCAGCTTTTCCTTGATGCTGGAGATCGTGACGTCAACCATGTCACCCTCGGGGGCGAAGTCCGAGTTCTTGAACCCCGCCCCGGCAACTTTCATGGCAAGAGAATAGAGACTTTTCCGCGCGGTGACATAGAGGGTTTTTCCATCTTTTCCGCCGAAGCAAAGGTTCGATGGGCGCTCGGGGAACGCGATGTCGCCCAGGTGCTTTCCCTTGGGATTGTACACCTTTACCTTGTCTGCCGTTAGGTACAGGTTCCCTTGGTTATCCATGGCCAGTCCGTCGGAGCCGGATTCGGCAAAGAGGGTCTTGTTCGAGAGGGTGCCTTCCTCTCCTTCGTCCACGTCGTAACGGAAGGTTTTGCCCGCCCCATGATCGGCAACGTACAGGTGCTTGCCATCCAGGGTGCCGAGAACCCCGTTGGGGCGCTTCATGTCGTCGATTACGCGGAATACCTGGTCACGGTAGGGCGTGACGTAATAGACGTGTTCCCCGTCCTGCGAGAGTTCCTTGTTTCCATAATTCGGGTCGCTGAAAAAGATGCCTCCGTTGGGATGAATCCACAGATCGTTCGGTTTGTTGAAGCGTTTTCCGTCATACTGATCGGCCAGGAGCTCCTTTTCTCCCCCGTCATCGTAAAAGGATTGGATTGTTCCTTTGCCACCCAGGCAGGCCACAATGTCTCCTTCCGAGGTGAAGTATAGCCCGTTGGCTCCTCCCGAATCCTTGATGAAAACCGATAGCTTCTTGGTTTTTGTATCCCAACGGTGAATCCGGTTGTTCGGGATGTCAGTAAAGAATACCTCACCGTTCGGGCTGCTTGCCGGTCCCTCGGTGAATACGAATCCATCCGCGAGTTTGACGGGTTTGGAACCGGGAGCGACGAGGGCATCAAGCCCGCCCGTCGGTTCCTTTCCTTGAGCGAGAAAAGAGGCTGCAAGAAAGCAGAGGCAAAGCTTCAGTGTCTTGATCATGATATTTGAAAAGAAGGAAGTGACTGGGCCGATTGTTGCAAAACGGAGCGCAAGCGAGGACTCCGTTGGGAGATCCCTGCTTGACGATTGGGTAATGGAACAAAAAACGATCCTTGGATCAAAGCTTTTTCGCCCAAAACTGCTCGACGGTCTTGGCCGCAATCTTGGCATGGTTCTCTGGAGAGTTGAGAACTTGGTCGAGCAATTTCTTGTTGACCACGTTGTGTTGTTGGTGGATCCAAAGGCCCTCAAGCAAGTGGTGGGCGTGATCCTTGTTTTTCGGGTCGAATTGCTTGAGCCATTTCTGGGTTTCCTTGATCACTTCGTCCGTATCCCGTTCGCTCAATTCTATACGAGCCCTGTGCCTGATGACGTTGGTCGGGTTCTTAAGATGGTTGAGGAGGGTGGCTATCGGCTCGCCGTCGATATTGACGTGCTTCATGAGGGGACGATCTTTGGCCGTAATCCGGTAAACCCGGCCGTGCGTCTTGTTGCGGTTGGGGTCGCGGACATTGTGCTGCATGTGACCCACGATGACGTTTTGCCAATCCGAAACGTAGAGAGCCCCGTCATCTCCGATCTCAATGTCGGTTGGGCGGAAGTTTCGGTCCTTGGGTGAGACGAGTAGGTCTTCGACCGCAGTGCCCTGTCGGTTTCCGTTACCGTCATCGGCAAGCGAATATTGCTTGAGCCCGAGAAACCCAATCGAGTTGCAAATCAGGAAGTTTCCATTGTTCTTTTCCGGGAAGTGGGCGCTGGAGATGACCCCGCAGGCGGGCACGGGCCGTACCGTTTTCTTGAGGAGGGATTGCATTTTGAAACCGCCTTTGCCGTCGGGGCGGACTTGGTAGGCCCGGCCACCGGTTCCGTCGGTCGCATAATGGTATCCCCAATAGTCGAAGCTGATCCCGTGCGGGTTGGGGCTGTTATTGGCATGCAACGCATATTCGTGAGTACGTGGGTTGAACCGGTACATGGCGCTGTTTCCGTGCTTTTGCGGTCCCTGCCAAGGAGTTTCGACGTTCGAAACGTGAAATACGCCGCGCTGATAGTATATGTGACCGTCGGGGCCGAAGATCAGGTTGTTGGCCGCGTGGTGGGTGTCGGCGGAATCAATGCCCTGCATGATGCGGATCCGGACGTCCGCGACGTCGTCTCCATCGGTATCCTTCAAGTAGATGAGGTCGGGAGCGGAGGCTACGATAACACCACCGTTCCAAAACTCGAAACCGGTCGGGTTGTGCACCTTGGCAAAGGTGATCGCCTTGTCGGCTACGCCGTCCCGGTTCTCATCGGGCAGAATGACGAGGGCATCGTTCATCTCCTTGAGAGGTTCCCACTTTGGGTAGGTGGGCCAGGCGGCCACCCATAGCCGGCCCTTTGTGTCGACCGCCATCTGGACGGGGTTGGCGATTTCAGGAAATTTTTCCTCGGATGCAAAGACGTTCAACTCGAACCCTTCGGGAAGTTTCATCTGGGCGGCGGTTTCCTCGGACTTCATGTACTTGACGGTTCCTTCCTTCTGGGAGTTGCTGCTCTTCGACTTTCCTCCGACGTTGGATACGACCTTGATCGGCGCGGGGACATTGGAGTCGTCGGCTACGATCGTTTTTCCCTTGGTCGCCGCATGAACGACCTGGTCTCTGTTGGAAGTCATGACGTCGATCATGTCGAGTTCGTGCCAAAGAACGTCCTTGTTGGATTGGTTGGCAACGAAGCGTAGGCCGGAACGACCGCCCCAGACGTCGTTCCCGTCAGTTGC
>JABGWD010000072.1 GCA_018645725.1 Opitutia bacterium | reverse complement strand
CGGGTTTTGCCGGAAGAGCAGGGGGCCGGGTTGCAGTCCATGGACGATCAACGCTCCCAGCAGGACGGCTCCGATTACGCTACCGGGAACGCCCAACGCAATCAGTGGGATCAAGGCTCCTCCCACGGTTGCGTTGTTGGCGGACTCGGAAGCGACGATCCCTTCCTCGCTGCCCTTGCCAAACTCCTCGGGCTCGCTCGAGGCCCGCTTAGCCGCCATGTAGGCGGCGAGCGACCCGATGTTCGCCCCGACGCCAGGGAGGACTCCGATCAAGGTTCCGATGCCCGAAGACCTGAACAAATTGCCTAACTGTTTTTTCCATACGCCGAAAGGAATCCAGGCGGAGTCTTTTCCCGCGACCTTTTCGGCTTTTCCTCCCTTGCCCGTAAGATCCTCCAAAATTTTGCCGATGGCGAACATGCCGATGAGAACGGGGATCAGGCGAAAACCCTCGTTCATGGAAGTCATGCCCAAGGTCCATCTGAGTTCCCCGGTGGCCGGATGCATGCCCGGCATGGCTACCAATACGCCCAGACTGCCGGCGAGCAAACCGCGGGCCCGAGTTGAGTCTCCTACTCCGGCCAACAAGGCGAGGGCCAGGACGACGAGGGAGAAAAGCTCGAACGGACCGAGCTTGGTCGACCAGTCGGCCATTGGCTCGGACAATTGCCAAAGAGCGAGCCAGGAAATCAAACCACCGAAGAGCGAAGCGCCCACCCCGAGGCCCAAGGCCCGACCGGGGCGTCCGGAGGTGGCCATGGGGTAACCGTCCAGGGTGGTCATGACGGCGGCCGGGGTGCCTGGCATACGTAGAAGGGTGGCGCTGATCAATCCACCGCTTACCGCTCCGACGTACATCGCCACCAAAAGGACCAATCCCGCAACAGGTTCCATGGAAAAAGTCAGAGGGAGGGAGAGCGCGATCAACATGGTTCCGGTCAACCCCGGAACGGCACCGACCGTTATGCCCAAGATCGTCCCGAGAAGAACCAGCCCAAGGATCAAGGGGTCTGTAAAAAGTTCGATCATGCTTTCTTAGTTTCCCTTGAAACGAGTACCAAGCAGGTGACCGCTACTCCCAATACCATCCACTCGAGCGGAGGCAGAGGGGTGGGTTTTTCGATTACGATTCCTTTCAGGTTGGCGCTACGGCGCTTGATGGTCTCCCGTAAAGGTTCCCCGATTTCAAAGACGGGATCGATATGCAGGTTCTGCAGGCGGGAGCGAACCGTTTGAGTGGCCATGGTTTCTTCCAGAAGGTTTTCCAAATAAGCGATCCGCTCGGGAGGGGTACCTTGGGGAGCCCACCAAAATTGCATCAAGCCGTGTATTGCATCGACGCCTTGTTCCTTTGCCGTGGGAAGTTCGGGAAAGGAGGGTTCGCGTTCTTCGCTTAATACGGCGAGTGCCCGGATGCCTGCGGCCTTGAACTGTTCGTACTCGGCAATGGAAAAACCGGTCAAGTCGACGTGTCCCCCCTTGAGCTGGGCAAGTCGCTTGGCACCGCCTCCGGTTTGAGTGAAGCGGAATTTGGCTCCGGGCTTTCCCTTTTGCAGGAAGAGGGCGGAGTAATGGTTGGGGGCTCCGAGGTTGGTCCCAAAAACCAGTTCGTAAGGACTTTTGACCGCTTCTTCCATTAACTGGCCGAGAGAATCGAAAGGACTGTTTTCGCTTACCGCAATCACCACTCCGCTCCGCCCGGTTGCGGCGAGAGGCTCGAAGTCGGAAGGTCCCCAATCCGCATTTCCATAGTGCTGGGCGGTATAGATGCCGTCATGCAGGCAGAGAATCGTATGGCCATCGGGTTCCGCCTCGAGGGCCGTCCGGCTCCCAATCGTTCCGCCTGCCCCCGATACGTTCTTCACGACGATGGGGTGGGGGCAAAGGTTGTTTTCGCGTATTGCCTGTTGGAAAATGCGGACGAAGACGTCGCTACCTCCTCCCGCAGCGAAGGGCACGATCACGGTGATCTGTTTTTCCGGGAACTCCCCCATTACGGGGAAACAAAGCACAAGACTTGCCCATGAACGGAGGGCAAAACTGATAAGAAACCGCAAACTTGACCTGGGAGCGACGGGCATGACTACAGTAGTAACGCTTCTTGCGTGCCGAGGGAAGCCTCAACCTTCCTTGGTATTAATTTATCAAAATTAGCCAAAAATTATCGCCAAAAGGGGCTAAAACAGTCTATTTTCGCTATTATATACTATGCACCTCGATCGAAGAAAAATGATGCAAGGAATGGCAGCCGGATTCGGCGCCGCCCTAGGTGGCGGGTTGTTTCCGAACGTGACCCAAGCCGCTCCTCTTATCCCTTCCGGTTCCAAGCGGGTTATCTTCTTTATGCAAAATCAGGGGTTTGCTTCGGCAACGGCTATACCCGCCGGGATGAAGAACAGCGGATCTTTGGCCAAGGCGAAATTGCCCGAGCCCATCGAGGCGTTGGAACCTTTCAAGGAACGCATGCACGTCATCAACGGCTTGCATGGTACGCACACGAGTCCTTCGCACAGTCCCTTTTTCGGAGCCTTGGGCGGATATCGCGGGGGTGACGGGGTAGCCCCGAGCGGTTCCACCATCGACTATGAATTGAGCAAGGTTCTCCCGGAAACCCTCCTTCCGCATTTGTGCGTGGGGATGGATTCGATCGAGAACATGAGGGCCAAACCTACGGTTGCCAATCTTTCGGCCAGCGGAGCGGGACAGCCTATTTTCATGCACTCGAACCCGAATCACCTCTACGAAATGCTCTACGGGGGTATCTCGGAAGGGGATATCCGCAAACAGCATGAAGCGCGTTCCGGGATGTTCGACCGGATCGAGCTACTAGCTAGGGCCAAGGGTGGCGAATTGCCCGTAACCGAAAAGCCCCGTTACGACCAATTCGTTCAAGGGTTCAACGACATCAATGGTCTGCGCGAACGCCTCGGTAGCGTTTCCGAGCATTTGCGCAAGTTCGCTCCCGAAGTCGACGAAGGCTACACCAATCCCGAAT
>JABGWD010000071.1 GCA_018645725.1 Opitutia bacterium | reverse complement strand
GTCCAAGTGCGCCCAACCCCATCCCGCAACGGCCCAGCATAGACCGGCGGTTCAGTAAGGACGCGGGTGAATTATAAAATCTCTGATCATTCATGGTTCTACCTCAGGTAAGAAAATTCATTCAGCCCGAACAAAGTCTGTGCAAAATCGGTCAAGGCAAGCTCGCGCGGGTTGGCTTGTTTGGCTTCCACGTAGGAATCTTCCTGGACCTTGAGAAATTCCAGGGTGGCGGACAATTCATCCTCATGCGGTTCCCGGCCCAGGACCGTCTCGTAACCCGAGATCACCACTTTCTCAATGTCTTCACTCGCATTCTTGGACAAGGTCCCGGCAAGACTCCTCGCATACCCCCGCACGTTCGAACTGTTCATGAACATCAAAGCCTGCGGGGCAATGGTCGTGTTCATCCTCTTCCCCTGGCTGACCAACGGTTCCGGGGCATCGAACAATTGCATGACCGGTACCAACTTGCTCCGCTTGATCATGAAATAAATGCTCCGTCTCTTGCTCCGTTCATCCAGAGTCCCCTTTCCGTACATCGTCACGTCCAGCATGCCCGAGACCGAGAGAAGAGAGTCCCGGATCACCTCCCCATCCAAGCGCCTCGGCAAGAATCTCCAGAGCAATCGGTTTTCCTGATCCTTCTTCGCCTTGTCCTGGGAAAATTGCGAATTCTGCCGCCAGGTTGCGCTGGACAGGATCAACTTGTGCATGGGCTTGAGTTTCCATCCGTTCTCAATCAAGCGCAAAGCGAGCCAATCAAGCAACTCGGGATGACTGGGCGGATCGGATTGCCTGCCAAAGTCATTGGGCGTGGCGACCAGGCCCTG
Source organism: Opitutia bacterium (assembly GCA_018645725.1). Taxonomy (GTDB): domain Bacteria; phylum Verrucomicrobiota; class Verrucomicrobiia; order Opitutales; family Seribacteraceae; genus Seribacter. The sequence continues at coordinate 1,914 of JABGWD010000071.1, read as the reverse complement.
GCCGAAATGATGCAACCACAAACGGTTCACGATCACCCGGGCCAAAAGATACCCTGCCCCATGCTCGACGTCAGTCAACCAGTTGGCCAAAGCCATGCGCTTGCCTGAGGTCCGGGCACCCTCGGGCAATGGTTTTTGCCAATGGGCGGAAGATTTTCCGTTTCTCATCAGGAGCGGAAGAAAACCTTGCTCGATCACTTCGCCCTTCTTGTTCGGATCTCCACGATCGAGGTAATGGGTCTGTTTGTAAAAGTGGGGATATCCACGCCCATCCGCATGATGTTTGATCGGTTTGAAACCCTCGCTCGAGACCATCATCCTGATCTTTTTGGGAACTGGTTTTTTGGCCTCATGAGCGGAGAGTTTTCCATTCAGCCCCATCCACTCCGGATCGATCGAACGGTAGCTCTTGGCCAGCGCCTGTTTTTGTTTATCATCCAAGCCCTCGACCCCACCCGGCTTGCCAACCGCATCAAGCAATGCGGTCAACTCCGCGCTTTTCGACTCCCCTTTGAGCGGAGGCGACAGATGCGATGACAGGGAGAATCGGGGCCGCCCGATGACGTGACTGACGTTCACGAAATAATCCATCTCGAAAGTAAATTCCGTCCCGCCTTCATTCTCCACCGCCTCGGCAAACTCAAATACGCAAACGTGATCCTTTCCGATCTGTCCATCGACCGCCCAACCCGTCTTCCGCTTGTCCCCATCGATTGAGGAAGCGATGGAAAGACTGGAGGTGTTTTGCTGATGATCGGCCCGCGGGTTGATCAACTTGACCGGCTTGCCCTTCCCCTTCTCCCCGGTTTTCTTGGCGAACACCCGGATATCGCTCAGCGCGATGTTTCCATTGCCGGCTCTGCCCGGTCCGTTTCCCTTCATCGACTTGTGGGTGAGCGCCTCGATCCGGATGGCCCGGATGCTGGGCATGGAAACCTTGGCCGTAACCACCCAGCGGTCATCCCTCGGGTTCTTGCCCGTCAAAAGAAACGAACCGTCCTCCTGCGGGACGAAAGTCGCCCCGTCGAGGGACTTGGGTTCGGCATTTCCGAGAATCGCCCACACCGCGAGCGCATCCGAATTTTCGGGCGGATCCAAAAGCCACTTCTCAAAACGCTCGGGTAACTCGGCCCGCTCAAAACGGTCGCGAGCCTCGACTAATTCCTTCTTTGTTCTGTCCCATTTCCCAAGCGCTTCCTCATGCCCGGCCGAACCATCGGAAACGTCAATCTCGCTCCGGATCGTCTGCCCGAAGGTTGAAACCAAGTGGTAATATTCCTTGGCGGTCAAGGGATCGAACTTGTGGTCGTGACAACGGGCGCACCCAATGGTCAGGCCGAGAAAAGCCATCCCCGTGGTGTTCGCCATGTCATCCATTTCATCGTACCGGGCCGACTCGAATTCCTTCTCCGTCAACTGGGTCGGAAAAACCCCCGCCCCCAGAAATCCCGTGGCGCTCATGGCCAAGGGATCATCGGGCGCAATCTCGTCACCCGCAACCTGCCAGCGCACGAATTGATCGAAGGGCATGTCCATATTGAATGCCTTGATCACGAAATCCCGGTAATGGTAGGCATGCGGACGGTCGTAATCCTGCTCGAACCCATGGCTCTCGGCAAAGCGGGCCACGTCCAACCAATGGCGCCCCCAACGTTCCCCGAAACGGGGAGAGTCGAGCAACTCGTCAATCAACTTCTCGTGTGATCCACCCTCCCCCTTCGCCAAATTGGGCAAGCCGACCAGGTTGAAATGAGCCCGCCGGTCAAGAGTGCGTTCGGATGCCTGCGGATTCGGGGCCAACCCTGCCCTCTCCAGTTTCGAAAGGACGAATTGGTCGATCGGGTTTCTTACCCACTTTTGGTTCTTCACCTTTGGCGGATCGGAATCCTTCAGTTCCGACCATGCCCAATGCTT
>JABGWD010000070.1 GCA_018645725.1 Opitutia bacterium | reverse complement strand
CTCGCAGGGAAGGGAGTGCCAGGAAGTGAATTTCCCGAACCATGGAGCATCGAAGAAAGAGCAAGCCCGCCAAAACCACCCGATGCCTTTTGGAGGAAGCTTCTTCGAGAAGGAGATAATGGTGTATTCAGATAGGACATGCCGTGTATGGATTATCGTATGATTGAATATCTCAGCTTCAAGGTTTTAGAATAAACTTTTGCGTATATTTTCTGTCGATATGCGACAGTTGCAAAAATTCAATCAAGTGGAAATTATTCTTTACGGAATCATCGAAACCAATCTTGCTATTAAAGATAGATAGATACTTATCCGCTATCTGTTCAAAATTCTGCAAATTATGAATAAATCAGCCCTCTTACTTTTCTTCCTTTTTCAAGTCGGAACAATCGGATCACACGGTGCGAAAATCGAAGTCCCCAGAGATTATAAATCAATCGGTGAAGCCCTTGAGCAAGCTAAGGAGGGAGATCTGGTAGTCGTTTCTCCGGGTACCTATTTCGAGCGAATCAAAATCCCAGATGGAGTGACCCTCCGAAGTGCCGGTAATGATGAAAAGGGAAAAGTTGGATTAAAGCGGGCGGAACTCGTAATTCTGGATGGCAAGGGAGAGTCATCCGAGGATGCTGGAATCGAATTGGGAGAAGGTTCCGTTGTCGATGGATTAACCGTAACCGGGATGGGGAAATATGATGACGATTCATGGAATAAACATTTTCAAACCAAGGGCATGAACCAGTCCTATGATCGAATCGGCGGTTACAACGCACCGGCGATCGGGGCAGACAGCGTAAACGCCGTGATCCTCAATTGTATAGTTCATCACAATGGAAATACGGGAATTGCCATAGCTTCCAGAGAGGCGCCTGCCGTGGTAAAGGTGCAGGGAAATACCTGCTTTCGAAATATGGGGGGAGGCATAGGATACATGGCGGATGCTCGGGGAGAAGTAATAGAGAATCACTGTTATGAAAATTTCTACGCGGGAATTGGAATGGAAGGCGGACACCCCTTGATTTTATCCAACAATTGCCACGATAACATCCGGGCGGGAATAGGAATCAGTGAGGGGGCATGTCCCATTGTCCGGAAAAATAAGTGTCATAACAACCGCAGGGCGGGAATTGGGGTTCGCACAGGGGAAGATACCCGTCCGGTGATTATTGATAACGACTGCCATGACAACGCAATGACGGGAATTGGGGTGAGTGATGAAGCTTATGCCATCATCCGGGGGAACCACTGCTACAAAAATGCTTTGACTGGCATTGGACTGCAAACCGGAGCATCTGCGTTGATCATCGGAAATGAATGCAATGAAAACAAAGCGGCCGGCATAGGTCATCGGGAAGTGGGAGAGACCTTTGTCGTGGATAATCACATCCATCATAATGGTGCTTCCGGATTGGGGTTTGATGCGACTTCCGCCGATTCGGTTTCGAAATGCGTGGGGAATCGAATTCATGACAATACTTTGGTTGCCGTGGGTATACGAAAGGGGTGGAACGTACAGTTGGTCGGAAACGAAATTTCAAGGTCCGGTGGCATGCCTCCGTTGATTATGGTTTTCGAAGGATCCCGTGCCGAATTTACCGACAATCAACTTACCGGAGGCGGGGTTGCGAGTATTCGATGCGCCGGAACTGTGCTGGCTGAAGGAAACGTGATCAAACCGGATCCTGCCAGCAAGGGCGGAAGAGGGCCATCCTCCGCGATTTGGGCTTTGCCCGGAGCGGAGGTCGTCGCGCATGGCAATGAGTTTCTCGGTTGGCGGAAGGCACTGCTTGCTTCGGAGGCCAAGGTTATCGCTTCGCAAAACCGGGGCTTTGCCCTGAACGCCAAACCTTTTCAAATTGACAAACCTCATTCCGGTTCGCGCATCGCCAATAATCAAATTGGGAATTCTTCCGACAAGTAGAAGCTTTCCGATTATCTTTTTGGGTGCATTAAAAAAAGAAAATGAAGATCTTTTGCATCCACGGAAATTTTCAAACCAGTAAGGTATGGCAATCTCTTGAAGATAGACTGAAAGCGGAGATCTCTGACTTGGAAGTGGTTGCCGAAGACTTGTATGCAAAGCAATTTCAAAACTTTGATGAGTGGACTGAAGACTTTTGCTTCAGGGTGGAATCCGAAACGAATGGAGAGAAATCCATTTTGCTTGGTTATTCATTGGGTGGCCGTTTGGCCTTGCATGCCTGCTTGGCCAGACCGGACTTGTGGAGTGGGGTGATCGTCGTTTCGGGTGATCCGGGGTCGGACGGTCCTGATCAGAAGAAGCTACAGTTGGAAAAAGACAAACAGTGGGCCAAAAGGTTTAGGTCCGAACCGATCGAGAGCTTGCTCGCCGAATGGGACGATCTTCCCGTTTTTTGTTCAATCCCCAATTCCGTTCCCCGAAATCCGGAAGAGTTGGATGCTGAAAAGACCGCCCGCTTGTTCGAGGTTTTTTCCAAGGGACGCCAGCGTGACCTTTTGCCTGAATTTTCAAAACTCCAAGACCCTCCCGTTCTTTACCTGTCAGGAGAAAAGGATGAAAAATATGGCGAGCTTGGAGAGAATTTGGCGGCTTCTTGCCCGATCGTGAGGCATCGAATCGTTCCGCAAGCCGGTCACCGTATTCCTTGGGAAAACCCGGATTCCTTTGTCGAAGAGATTTTTGGGTTTATGGGTTCGTAGGGGAAGGGGCTGGCAAACAAACGCATTCCCCTAAGGGAGCATTTGGATCTCCTTGAGCCATTGAATGGAACCTTTTTGCCATGCATCCCAGCTTGGGCCTTTGTAGCCGTTGAGGCCGTGGCCGCCGTCGGGTAGCTCGAGGTATTCGGAGTGCACTTTGTTCTTTTGAAGGGCGGCGAAAAGCATCCGGCTGTTTTCCGGTGGGACCGGCCGGTCGTTGACCGCATGGGCCATATAAATCGGCGGTGTTTCCTTGGTCACTTGTTTTTCGTTGGAGAAGAGCTCCACCATTTTGGGGTCGGGGTTGTTCCCGAGCAAGTTGCGCTTGGAACCGCGGTGAGTGTGCTTGCCCATGGTCACCACGGGGTAGACCAAAACGGCGAAGTTGGGACGGCAGGAAATCCGGTCGAAAGGGTTCTTGGCGGGCGGCCCACCGGGCTTGGGGAAATGGGTGGCCGCACTGGAGGCCAAGTGTCCGCCTGCGGAAAAGCCAACGATACCCACCTTGTTGGCGTCGATCTTCCATTCCTTGGCCCGGTGACGGACCAATCGGATGGCCCGCTGGGCATCCTCGAGGGGGACGAAGGACCGCCCCTTGGGCAGACGGTATTGAAGGACCACTCCGGTTATGCCGTGGCCGTTGAGCCATTTTGCGATGCCGTGTCCCTCTGCACCCATGCCCTGCATGCCGTAGCCT
>JABGWD010000069.1 GCA_018645725.1 Opitutia bacterium | reverse complement strand
GTCGACGTTTTCGATGATGGTGTCGAAACGCTGGCCCGCTTTGACGGTCTTTGGGTAGCGGACGAGGAAAGGCATACGCATGGACTCTTCGTACATCCAACGCTTGTCCTGGTAGTCGTGCTCGCCGAGCATGAATCCTTGGTCGCCCGTGTAGATGATGACGGTGTTGTCCATTTGCCCGGTTTCCTCAAGGTGCTTGAAGAGTCGGCCCAAGTTGTCATCGATTCCCTTTACGCATCGAAGGAATTTCTTGAGGTATGCGTTGTAGGCCAAGCGGGTGTTCTGTTCGTCAGTGTAGTTGGCTGGGTCGTAATTTTCGGGGAATTCCTTGGGGAATCTTTGAGGCAGGTCGCGCAGGTAGGAACGACGGGGGTTGCGGTTTCCGATCGAGGTGCCGACATGGGGAACCAGTTCGTCCTTGTTTCCGCGGGTTGCGAGGGATCCGAACTTGGGATTCCTTTTCCAAAGGGTTTCAGGTTCCGGAACGTCGACGTCGGCGAGAAAGGATTCGTAGCGCTCGGCATTCTCAAAATAGTCGTGCGGAGCCTTGTAATGGTGCATAAGAAAAAACGGCTTTTCCTGTTTGCGGTCCTTGAGCCATTCGAGCGTAAGGTCGGTGATGGCGTCAGTCGAATGCTTGTCGGGAAAATCGATCAGGTTCTTGCCCCAAGGCTTGTCTCCGCGTACCCGGAAGGAGGGACCGTGGTATTTGCCTTGGCCCGGCAGGACGCAGTAGTAGTCAAAGTCCTTGGGTTCGACCTTTAGGTGCCACTTTCCGATCATGGCGGTTTCGTAACCGGCTTTTCCCATTTCGATCGCCAGCATTTGCTTGCCCGGCATGACCCTTCCGCTCAGGTCGACGGCTCCGTTGACGTGATTGTATTGCCCGGTGAGGACGCATGCCCGGGAGGGCGAGCAGATGGAGTTGGTGCAGAAGGCGTTTTTGAAGAGAGCGCCTTCCTTGGCCAACCGGTCGAGGTTGGGGGTGGGCGCGATCTTGGCGAGACGACCTCCGTAGGCGGAAATGCCGTGAGCGGCATGATCGTCCGACATAATATAAAGGACGTTGGGTTTGCGGGCAGCTTGAAGGCAACTGGTTAGGATTAACCCGAGAATGGAATGCAGGATAGGTTTCATAGTTGGATGGATACCCGAGGATTATCGGGCGGGGAAAAAAGATCAAGCGATCAGTTCGGGAATGACTTGTCCGCCGAATTGGCTGAGTTGCTTGTAGCGTCCACCGTGGAAGAAGGTGAGCTTGTTGTCATCCAGACCGAGCAGGTGGAGAAGGGTGACGTGAAGATCGCGAATGGGGTGAGCGACCTCGACTGCTCCCGAACCCAATTCGTCCGTAGCTCCTACGATAGTGCCGCGTTTGACACCTCCGCCTGCCATGAGGATGGTCATGGCCTGATTGTTGTGTCCGCGCCCGATGGCATAAACTCCACCCCGCCGGTTGTTGTCGGGAGTCCTTCCGAATTCACCGAGCCAAAGGACCAGCGTGTCCTTGAGCATGCCACGGTTTTTCAAATCCTTGATCAAGGCGGTCATGGGTTGATCAACGCTCTTGATGCGGGCGGCATGGGCCCGTTCGAGGTAGTCGTGACTGTCCCATCCTCCGGAGAAAATCTGTACGAACCGAACCCCTTTCTCCACCAGTCTTCGGGCCATGAGGCATTGTTTCCCGAATTCGGAGGTCTCTTTTTGGTTCAAGCCGTATTCCTCCTTCGTTTTTTCCGTTTCGCCGTTCAGATCGATCACTCCGGGGACTTCCATTTGCATGCGGTAGGCAAGCTCGTAGCTTTGCATGCGGGATTCCAGTTCATCGTGCTGGGGGTGCTTGGCCATGTGGCGCTTGTTGAGGAAACCCAGTTCGTCGAGTGCCTCTCTTTGATGCCGCCGGGTCTTGTGGGAAGGGGCGTTCAAGTCAAGGATCGGAGAGCCGGCGGGACGCAAGCGGGTTCCTTGGTACTGACCGGGAAGGAAACCGTTTGACCAGTTGCGCGAACCGCCTTGGGGAAGGGCGAGTTCCGTCATCACGACGTATCCGGGAAGGTTTTGATTCACCGAACCCAAGCCGTAGTTGGCCCAAGCGCCGAGAGCTGGATCTCCCCCAAGCCGGCTTCCCGTGTTCATGTGAAAGAGTGCCTCGGGGTGGTTGAGCGAATCGGCGAAGCAACCGCGGTAGTTGCAAAGCTCGTCCGCCACCTTGGGCAGGTGTACCCATTGGTCGCTCATGTCCAGGCCGGACTTCCCTACCTTTCGCGAACCATAAGGGCTGCCTACGTAGAATTTGTATCCGGTGGCAAGGCTTCCTGGGCGCTTGGATTCCTTCTTGTGGAGAGCATTGAGGGTTGGCTTGGGGTCGAAGGTGTCGACCTGACTGGGACCGCCTTCCATGAAGAGCATGATGACGTTTTTCGCCTTGGGTTCGTGCATCGGCTTCTTGGTTCCACCCGGTTGTGGGGAGTCTTTTGCCATTAAATCGGTCATGGCCAAGGAACCGAGGGAAGAGGTCAGTCCGTAGAGGAAATCACGGCGGTTGAGTTCGGGGACGTAAAACGGGGTATTCATATCAATAGACGTACATAAATTCGTTGGCATTGAAGAGAACCAGGCACAAGTCGGCGAGGGCTCTTGTTTGCGAGCCGATTTCGTGGGCTTTCTTATCGGCATGGTAGTTCTCGAAAGCGGGAAGGATTTCCTCGTACTCGAAAGGCAATCCGGTGGCTTCCTCGACGAGGGAGCGGGTGATGGAGGTCGGGTAGGTGGGCTTTTCCGGTTCATGCTCGAGATGATAGCCCCTCATCTTCTCGACGTATTTCTCCAATCTGTCCCATTCCTGCTTAACCGGAACCCTGCCAAAAGCCAGTTGGACCACCCGTTTGACTTGCATGCGAAGGTCTTCGAATTCCTTTTCCGAGCGGAGCGCCAGAGCGATGGCCCGGTCGTTCGTCAAGTCACTGTTTAGCAGGCTGAAGGCTTGGGGGGTGACCGACTCGGCAACTCTTTGCTCGCAAGAGTCGTTCGGGTTGGGTTGATTGAACAGCTCGAGGAAGGGGTCGGGTTGTCCACGGACGCGGTAGGCATAAAGGGTACGCCGATTTCTTTGCTTGGGCCAAACCGAAGGCTGATAGGCGGGGGCGAGGGAGAACTGGATCATCCGGGGCTGAAGGGCTACTTCCATGTTGATTTCCGGCATGACTGGCAGACCCCCCGCATGCCGATTGAGCTCTCCTGTGCTCACGAGCATCCCGTCGCGTAATTCCTCGGCGGTCAGTCGGCGTGGTTCGCGGTAGGCAAGCAAGTGGTTTTCAGGGTCCTCGTTGCGCAGTTTTTCGATTTCAGGATGTTCCGTCCCTTGGCGGTAGGTCTTGGAGAGCATGATCAGCTTGTGGAGTCGCTTGAATTTCCAACCGTGCTGGACGAAGTCGGCCGCCAGCCAGTCAAGCAATTCAGGGTGGGTGGGCTTCTTTCCTTTCGCTCCGAAATTGTTTGGGTTTCCGGCAAGGGGTTTGCCAAAATGTCTTTGCCACACGCGGTTTACGATGGACCGGGCGGTAAGAGGGTTGTCCGGGCGCGCGATCCATTTGGCCAAGGCCAGACGTCTGCCCGAGTTCTCGCTGGTTATCAGATAAGGTTCCTTGGAGTCATCGGAGGTTGATAGACCGAGGGCGCTCAGGACGCCTGGTCGGACGGGATCGCCCGGGGCTTCCAATGCACCCCCCATGAGGATGCGTGACTGGGGAACGGGCTTGGCCTCGATTTTCCCAGGGATACGCATTTTTCTAGCGTTTAGGGACTTGGGTACCGGTCCGTTGTAAACGGACTGAGCCATGGGTTCATAGCGCTCAAGGCGACGGGTCCATATCCAGTCGTCCTGACGGCGAACCTTTAGCCTGCCTTGCTCGACTGGGTTCAGGCCGACGTAACGGGGTGGCTTCTCCTCGTCGGGCAAACTTCTTCGCTTGTCCTCGTTGAGGTATTTCTTGCCCCTCTGTTCATACCACGCTTTGGCTGCATCTTCCTGCTTTTCGATGAGCCCATGGTATTTGCCCTTTGCGAAGTCGAGCATGCGCTGGGTGGCTTTTTTTCCTTCGTTGAGGCCGAGAAGGTTCTCTTCTTTGGCAAAGGGAGCTGGACGTTCCGCCAGTTGGGTTGCGGAAAAAGCGGCGTAGATCCTGTAGTAATCACGCGTGGGAAGAGGGTCGAACTTGTGGTCATGGCACTTGAAACAGCGCATGGTCGTGCTCAGGAAAGTCTGACCAACCGAGTTGACGATATCGTCCAGATACAGTTGCCGTGCTTGCGGCTTCAAGACCATGGCCGGGTCCCATGGTCCCATCCGCAGGAATGAGCTTGCTACCAGTAGTTGAGAATCCTTCTTGCCCTTGGGTTGTTCTTCCCAAAGTTCGTCCCCGGCAATTTGTTCGATGACGAATTGGTCGTAGGGTTTGTCGTGGTTAAAGGAGCGCGTTACGTAGTCCCGGTAACGCCACATATTGGAACGTTCGTAATCGTTCGAAAGCCCCGCGGTGTCCGCGTAGCGGGCGACGTCGAGCCAGTGTTGGGCGGAACGTTCACCGTAATGAGGGCTATCGAGTAAATGATCGATCAGGTCGCTCCAAGCCTTGTCGGGGTCCTTCTCCCATGCGAGGCGAAACTGGTAGATTTCACAGGGTGTGGGAGGCAGCCCATGCAGGTCAAGGTAAGCACGCTTGACGAGGGTACGGAAATCAGCCTGCGGAGCGGGGGATACTTTTGCCGCTCTTAGTTTCCCTTTC
>JABGWD010000068.1 GCA_018645725.1 Opitutia bacterium | reverse complement strand
TTGCAGGACTTCGGCAAGGCCAGCGCCCGTTTTCTTCCAAGCCAGCGTCAGCTCGTTACGTATACTTTTCTTGAGTTCAATCAATTCAGCTTCGTTCTTCGAAAGTCTGGCCGGGGATTCGATAACCCGCTGGGCCGGCCTTCCATTCGAAAGGATTCCGAAGAGAGCGTAGTAATCCTTTTGGCTGATCGCATCGAACTTGTGGTCATGACAGCGGGCGCACGACACGGTCAGCCCAAGAAAAGTCTTGGTCAAGACGTCGATTTGATCGTCCGTGAAACGAACGTGCTCGTCCAATGCGTCTGTTGGAGCAAAGCCATGGAGGACAAAGCGCAGGTTTGCCGTGCCAATGGCGGATTCGTTTATTCCCAGTTCCTCATCTATGCGGGGCTTTGCAAGCAGGTCCCCCGCAAAGTGTTCAAGTACAAGTTGATCATAGGGGACGTCGGCATTGAGAGCCCGGATGAGATAATTGCGATAACGGAAGGCGTTGGGGATTCCAGGATCGCCCTCGCTTCCGTGTGAGTCGGCATAGCGTACCCAATCCATCCAGTGCCGGGCCCAGCGTTCTCCAAAGTGAGGGCTGTCGAGTAGTTCGTCGACGAGGACATCCGTTGCTTTGCCCATATCTTTTTCCGCTGCCTTCTCGAACGCCTTTTGTTGTTCGATTGTAGGCGGAAGCCCAGTGATGGCAAAGGTCAGTCTTCTTAGTATCGCCAGGGGATCGGTTTCCCCGTTAGGCTTGATTCCTCCTTCTTCCATCTTCGCCTTGAGGAATTTGTCAACTGGATGCCCGGACCAGTTTTTTTCGGTCACTTGGGGAACTTTTTGCAAATCGACAGGCTGGAAACTCCACCATTTCTTTCTGCGTTCCCGAATCTTTTCCCAAGCGGTCTCTTGCGCGAGTTGCTCTTCAGTGGGTGGTTCCAATCGAGGATCAAAGGCTCCTGCGGAGATCCATTTTTCGAAATCGGAAAGAACGTCAGGCATAAGCTTGGGCCCACCCTTGGGCATCTTGAGATCCTTTATTTCATGCCGGAGGATTTGCATAAGAAGACTTTTCTTTGGGTTTCCGGGAATAAGACCGGGACCAGTTTCTCCTCCGTCAAGAAGCCCGTCCTTATAGTCCAAGACAAGGTCCCCCTTGGCCTTGTTAACGCTGTTATGGCACTCGTAGCAATGTTCGGCCAAAACCGGGCGGATCTTGGTCTCGAAAAATTCCAATTCCGAAGGATTGTTTGCCAGAACGGATTTGCCCAAGACGGCCAAGCCGAGAAACGTTTTGACTAAGGTATTTGACATCGGAAAAGGTGATTTACTCCATATGTGGAACTATTGTCAAATATGGAAATGTGTTTTAGGGCAAAATAAAATAAAAGATTAGCGGTTGACGATTTGCAAGCTTCTCATTCATCAGTCTTTGAATGCAAAAGCTTTCAGTAATTGCCACAAATGCGTGCGGATGGCCGAACCTGACCAAATTGCCCTCGGGGCGGGTTCTTTGCACTTACTTCAATGCTCCCAGTCATGGTCTCCTGGAAGGTGATTTGGTTTGTTCGATAAGCAATCGAAGGGGAATGGGGTGGAAGAAACTCTCTACGGTCGCGTCCAAACCCAAGGGAGGTAACCGCATGCATTTGGCGGTCGGCCTTGCGGGAAATGGTGATCTCCTTTGTTTTTCCAGCGGGTTTTACGTTCAGGACGCAGAGTTCAAGGGCTTTTCCGGACATTGGCTTTCACGTTCAAGCGATGCAGGGAAAAATTGGATCGTCGATCCGGACCCAATCGTCCCCAAAGGGAACCGTGGAACCATTCCTTTTGGGCGGATCATCCGTCTGGCTGACAAGCGTCTGGCCTATTCCTGCTATCTGTCGCAGGGGAAGGGAAAACCAAGCGAAACATGGATAGGATTCTCCGAAGACGATGGCAGGACATGGACAGAACGCGCAAAGTTCGGAAGAAATGATTCCAACGAAGCGACCTTGTTGCAGGTTGGGGATGGTCGGGTGCTCGCCGCCGTTCGCACTCACGTTGACCATCACGTAAAACTGTGTGAAAGCTCCAATGGAGGACAAACTTGGTGTGAAAAGGGTCCCTTGACCTTGCCTATGCAACATCCCGCCGACTTGATTGCCCTGACTGACGAATGCCTGCTTCTGACTTACGGTATCCGGAACAGGGGTCTGATGGGAATTGGGGTCCGGATCAGTTTGGATGCGGGCGAAACTTGGCGCCCCCCCTGGGTAATCCATCAATTCGGAACTCAGGCGACGGACATCGGATACCCTTCAACCGTTGCCTTGGACAAGAGAGGCAACCTATTGACGGCTTTTTATACGGATTATGAACCTAGCCTCGGCAAAAGAGCGGCAAGATACCGGGTCTTGGGCATGAGGTGGTCGCTCAAAGATTGGTTGCACCAAAGCTTGCTGGGTTCGATCTCGGACGGGAAGCAACTGAAGCTCTAGCCCACCCTCAGGACCCGGGGCGGAATTTCTTGATGAGCTCGAGTTTGACGGTGGTGTCACTATCGTCCTCGTAGTGATCGACAAGGTGTTCGAGTTTTGCCTTCATCCTTTTCCCAAGCTTGGCGAACTTGGGATCTTCGTATAAGTTCTTCAATTCGTCCGGGTCGGATTTCAAGTCATAGAGTTCCCACTCGTTTTCGAATTGGTAGAAGTGCATGAGCTTGTAACGCTTGGACCGGATCCCGTTGTGTCGCGGCACCATGTGGACACTTGGGTACTCGTAGTAGTGATAATAAATTTCCTTTCGCCAATCCTTCGGCTTTTGACCCTTCAACAACGGAACCAAAGATGCACCCTGCATGTCTTTGGGGATGGATGCGCCTGCTATTTCCAAAAAGGTTTCCGCGTAATCCAGGTTTTGTATGAGATCCGTATTGCGGCTGCCGGGTTTTGTAACGCCTGGCCATTTGACGATGAAAGGCATCTTCAATGATTCATCGTACATCCACCGCTTGTCGTACCAACCATGGTCTCCTACGTAGAATCCCTGATCCGAGGAATAGATCACGATGGTGTTTTTATCCAACCCCAGATTTTTGAGGGTCTTTTGGAGATTGTCCACACTTTCGTCCACCCCCTTGACGCATCGCAGATAGTTTTTTGCATAACGTTGGAATTTCCAACGGACAAGATCTTTTCCCGTGAGCTTTGCCTCGTGAAAAGCCTTGTCCTTGGGGCCGTAATGGGAACGCCATTTGGCAAGTTGCTCGGGGCTCATTCTTTTCATGTTGTGCCAAGCCGACCGATCCTGTCTCAATTGAGAGGGGGGTTGGTTGAATTCGGGAGTGAGGTCCAAAAAGAGATCGTAATTCAGGTCCATGTGACGATCGATCTCAAGTTCCTGCAGTCGGGCGGCCGGGGCGTTGTCCTCCCATTTGTCGAAGAGGGTGGGGGGTTCCGGAATTTCGACGTCGTCGTAAAGATCGAGATGGCGCAGGGCGGGCATCCAGTTTCGGTGCGGCGCCTTGTGTTGAACCATGAGCATGAAAGGCTTGTCCTTTTTTCTCTTGTTCTTGAGCCAGTCCACCGCCAAATCAGTAACCACGTCCGTACAATACCCGTCGATGCGTCTTCTTCCATCAGGAAAAATCATATCGGGGTTATAATACAACCCTTGTCCGGGCAGGACTGCCCAGTCGTCGTATCCTTGCGGTTTTCCCTTCAGGTGGCTTTTCCCGTAAATGGCAGTCTGGTAACCTGCCTTTTGGAGAAGCTTGGGGAAGGTTTGTTGGTTCCAATCGAAGGTATTCCCATTGTTCATGAAGCCATTCTTGTGGCTATGCTTGCCGGTTTGAATCACCGCTCGACTGGGACCACAAATTGAATTCGTACAGAAGCTATTGACGAACAGCATGCCTTCCGATGCGAGACGGTCGATGACGGGCGTCGGATTGACTGACTTCAGCCATCCGTTGTAAGCGCCGATGGCATGCGGCGCGTGGTCGTCGGAGAAAACGAACACGACGTTAGGCTTTTGCTCTATGGCTGAAACGGCCTTGATCATGACCAAGGCTGCGGCCAAGTGGATAATGGTCTTCTTATTCATATGCAACGTGACATATTCACTTGAAAAATGGGAAAAGGAAAACAAAAACCAATGTTTGGGTAAAAAAAGCAGCGAATCTAAAAAAACGAAAGGCGTCGTCCTCCCAAACGACGCCTTTCAGGATATGCATTCCTTAAGGGTTCGAAAATTACTTGAGGAATTTACCTGTGACAACCCTTTTTTTGTGTTTATTGCAGGTTTTTTGCATTTTTTCCGACAGAGTGGCTTACTCATCTGCTTTTTTACGGGCATCAGGACCCCTGTAAATCCTTCTCCATTCTTCAGGCATTACCGAGATATCCGAATTGTCTCCGAGCGTTTTCTTAAGTTCTTCAAGCTGTGACTTGAGTTCGTCGATCTGTCTTTGGTAGGCTTCGCTTTTGTAAAGGTTTTGGTTTTCGTTCGGATCTTTGGAAAGATCGAACAATTCCCACTCGTCAAACTGATAGTAGTGGATCAGCTTTTGAGAAAGGGATCGAATTCCTCGATGCTTGGGCACCATTTGTTCTTCGGGAAAGGCATGATAATGGAAATACAGAGCTTGTCGCCAAGGTTGGCTGTTGTTGTCGAGCAAGGGGACCAAGGAACGGCCTTGAACCTCTTTGGGAATCGCGACATTCAAACTTTCCAAAATTGTGGGAACCACGTCTATGTCCTGAACCAAGGCTTCGTTTATGATTTTTTGGGCCGTATCCGGTTTTGGTTTGCCGGATAGAATGAGGGGAACCCTCAACGATTCTTCGTACGTCCAGTGGGTCCCGAACCATCCGTGCTCCCCCAGGAATCTTCCATGGCTTGCGGTATACACGACGAGGCATTCCCTCGTTTCAGGCATGGATAGGTTTTGGGTGAGGCGACCGACATTTTCATCGATTCCTTTGATGCACCGCAAATAGTTTTTGGCAAACCGTTGAAATTTCCATCTCAACAGAGCCTCGCTCTTGAGGCTTTCCCTGACGAGAGCCTCGTTTTTTGGCCTCCAGGCAAGTTGCCATGCCGAAGATTGCTCCTCGTTCATTTCCCGAATGTTTTTTTGCCCGACGAGGTTTGCGCTGAGCGCATTGGATGGATTCCATCCGTCTGGTTTTGGCGAAAACAGGTCGTAGTGCAAATCCAGGTTG
>JABGWD010000067.1 GCA_018645725.1 Opitutia bacterium | reverse complement strand
TAGATTTCGGTCTGCAGGTCGAGATCGGAGAGATCGAGAAAATTTGCCTTGATTTTCAGGTGGTACAGATAGGGCAAGTCGATCAAGGGGGTGATGCTCGAGATCCGGTGCTTGTCCAAGTACAGGTAGGCCAGGTTGGAGAGGTTGGAAATCTCCTGCAAGTCGGTGATGGAACCCCCTGAGCTCAAATCCAGGTAACTCAGGCCGGGAAGCCCGGTCAGGGGGGACAGGTCTCGGATCCCGTTGTTCGGTATGATCAGAGAGGTCAGGTTCTTGGCATACTGAAGACCTTCCAGGTCGGTGATGACGTTTCCGGAGGAGGTGAAGGCGGAAATACTTTCCAAGTGAGCCTGGGTAAGCGTTTCCGGCTTCGCTCCGATGGGGACACCGGAGAAATAAATGGCGTAGGGGTAGCTCCCAAGGTAAGCCTTGAGCGACTCCGTCAAGTTGGAATCGGAGAGAGAAATCTCGGGGCTGAAGTAGGCGTGGAAATAGGTGTCTTGGTAAACCCATGCCGTGGTCTGCAAGGTTTCGACGAGAGTTCCGGTTCCGCCCGCTGCCGTCCAGGTCGCGCTGGTCGAATCATAATAATCCCAACCCAGGAAGCCGTTTCCCGCGCCCGGAGTGGCCACCAGAGTGGATTGAGAGCCGTAGGCATGAATTCCGGTTCCGCTGACGTTGCCATCCCCCGTGATTTGCGACGTCACGTTGTGGTCGAGCAACTGGAAGCTCGCGGAGACGTTCAGGTCCGAACTTGCGGTTACGGCAATCGGATTTTCCGTGCCGTTTGCATCCCCCGTCCAACCGGAAAAGTAGTATCCGGCAGTAGGAGTTGCATACAGGTAAACAGTAGTCCCGGGAGTGACTGACTGGCTTGTCGGGTACCACAGTGTGTACGCTTGCCCCTGTGAATCGGCAAAGCCGTAAGCCGTTCCTCCGCCGGGGTCGGTCGCATAATAGGGTTGGTAGACGGAACCGCTCCCTGTTGGGTTGACGGCTATCGATAGAGTGATCGGGTCGGGAGTGAAGACCGCGGTAACGTTAAGATCAGAACTTGCGCTTACGGCAAGGGGGTTGAGGGTGCTGTTCGAGTCGCCGGACCAGCTTGTGAAGGAATAGCCCGAGCTTGGGGTTGCGAAAAGGTATACGGTTTGCCCTACGTAAACGGACGGGGAAGTGGAAAACCAGAGGCCGTAAGTGTATCCGCTCGAATCCGTTATGTCAGTCGGTGGATAAAGCGTCGTGTCCAAGCCGTAATAGCCCGGGTAAGAGACGCTGCCCCCGGTCTCGGGGGAAGGCGAACCGGTAATCGATACGGTCTGCGAAAACGCTTTTGTCTGCAAAAGCGCAATCAAAATGGCAAGCCTTATGAATCTCGACGCGAACACTTTGTAGACAAATCTTCATTTGGCAGGGAATGGCAATGTAAAAAGGGGGTTCAGGTCCCTCGGCAAGGCATGTGCTTGTCGAAATTCAAAGAGCTTTCGAGCAAGCGAAAAGATTTTGCGTTTGATTGGTGTTGGCTCTTCGCCGGTCTGGCGCTAATGGGTTTTTCATGAGCAAACTTGTGGTGCGAAAGATGGAGTTGGGGCCGATCGGCACAAATGCCTATCTGCTTTGGGAGGACGGCGGGAACCAAGCGGTCTTGATCGACGCTCCTCCCGATTGCGCTGCCGAGATCGAGCCTGTCCTGGCGGAAAACGGTCTGACTTTACGCGCAATATGGCTTACTCATGGTCATTGGGATCATATGGCGGGGGCAAGTGAATTGGCGGGCGAGGGAGTGGATGTTCTAGGGCATTCGGATGACAAAATGCTCTTTGAGCAACCCGCAGTCATGTCGGCTTTTGCAATGCCCGGCATGGAATTCAGCCCGGTTGGAATTACCCGCTGGATCGAGGAAGGCGAGAGTTTGGATTTGTGGGGCCGGAAAGTCTCGATTTTTCATTGTCCGGGTCATTGTCCGGGCAACGTCGTGTTTTGGATCCCTGACGAAGGGATTTGCTTTGTCGGAGACGTCATTTTTTCCGGTAGCATCGGGCGGGCGGATCTTCCGGGGGGTGATTTTGCCTTGCTCGAACGTTCGATCAGGGAAAAAGTTTACGTCTTGCCCGGGGCAACGAAATTGTTGCCCGGCCATGGACCGGACACAAGCGTTGAAATCGAGCGGGGGAGCAATCCTTTCGTTCGACCGTAGTCGTCAAGGTGAAGGAGTGCGGTCGTCTTGAGTACGCTTGATTTCCAATGATCCGAGTTTTGGAAGATGACCGTGACGAGGATTCGTCAATCGATTTGACCAAGGAGGTGGATGCGGTCTTCGAGTCAGGCGGATGGTTGGAGCAGGGATTGGACTTCGATCATCGGCAGGAACAGGCGGAAATGGCCGGCTCGGTCTGCCGTTCCTTGGTCCGTGGCGAACATTTGTTGTTCGAAGCGGGCACCGGCGTGGG
This sequence comes from Opitutia bacterium, assembly GCA_018645725.1. GTDB lineage: Bacteria > Verrucomicrobiota > Verrucomicrobiia > Opitutales > Seribacteraceae > Seribacter. Next base: position 17,466 of record JABGWD010000067.1, on the reverse strand, counting down.
GAAAAGTTTGGCTTACTTGGTTCCTTCGATTTTGTTTGCCAAGACGAGGAAGAGGCCGTGCGTAGTGGCCACCAATACGATTAGTTTGCAGGAACAATTGCTGGAAAAGGACATTCCGGCGCTACGGCAGTTGATCAAGGAGATTCCGCATTTGTCCGAATTGGCGGATTTCAAGTGCGCATTGTTGGTCGGTCGGGCGAATTATCTTTGCTCCACTCGCTTGCGAAAGACAATGGCAGGCCAGAGCGAATTGTTCGAGGGCGGTCAAAGAGCCGAATTGCAAAGGATTGCCCAGTGGGCGGATACGGAGGCTCGGGAAGGAATTCGACAAGAACTGTCGCCTTCCCCTATGGGAGTCGTCTGGGATGCGGTGAACGCGGATTCTTCGATTTGCTCAGGCAAGAGATGCAGTCCGGACACTTGTTTTTATCGTCGAGCCCGGGATGCCGTCGATAGAGCGGACTTGGTAATCGTCAATCATAGTTTGCTTTTTTCTCTCATGGGGGCGGGTTTTGGACCTCGGGACGAAGAAGAGGGTGTTCTTTTCGCCGATGACTTCGTGGTCTTCGACGAAGCTCACGAGATGGCCGACGTGGCCAGTGAGCACTTGGGCCTTTCCATTAGTTCGTGGGCGCTGGAAACCTCGATTCGAAAGATTTACAATTCCAAGAAAAGAAAGGGCTTGTTGGCAAAGGCAGGTCGCCCGCGTGATTTTGATGCCGTGGAGGACGCAGAACTTGCCGTGGCCGATTTCTTCCAATACCTCCACGTCAAATCTCTGGGCAATCAAGACCGGGTTCGTCTCAGAGAGGCGGGTGTTTTGCCATTGGAGGTTTTCCCCCCGCTGAGCAAACTGTGCAGATCGTTAGTCGAAGTGGCCGAGATAACCGAAGACGAGTCGTTGAAAATCGAGCTTAAGGATCAGGCCAAGAGAGTGCAGGGATACTTGACCGGCTTGTCCGAAATCGTTGAATTGAAGGATGGGAAGGCCGTTTATTGGCTGGAGAGGACGGGCAAGAAAAATCAAATAATCCATTTGCGGAGCGCCCCTCTTGAGATCGCCGAGGTCTTGCGGGAACGCCTCTTTTCAAAACCGTCTTCCATCGTAATGACAAGCGCCACCCTTACCCGCAAGGGGAAGGCCGATTCCTTCAAGTCCTTGGTCGGAGCGGAAGATGTTTGCGAGGGGATCGTGAATTCTCCCTTTGATTTCGAATCCAATCTGCAGGTGCGCATTCTGTCGGATTGTCCTGAGCCCACTGGGCAAAATCGAATGCCTTATCTTACCTGTTTGTCCGAAATGATTCATGCATGTTCGGCCGGGATAGAGGGTGGGACTCTTGTCCTTTTTACGAATTACGCGGACTTGCGGCACTGTTTTCATGCCCTTCGTCCCCGGTGGGAAAAACTTGGCCGATCTCTTTATGCCCAAGGAGAAGGGTATTCGCGGACCGACCTCCGGAACCGATTGATGACCGAAGGGGACGTGTTGCTTCTCGGGGCCGAAAGCTTTTGGAAGGGCTTTGATGCCAAGGGACCGGCCCTGTCTCAAGTCATTGTCACCCGTTTGCCCTTTGAAAACCCCGGTCATCCCTTGCTGGAAGCAAAGACCGAACTCTTGCGCGAGCAGGGCAAAAGTTCATTTGCCGAGCATTTTCTTCCTTCCGCCGTCATTCGCTTCAGGCAGGGCATCGGCCGGTTGATCCGGTCGAAGACAGACGTCGGGGACCTGGTTGTTCTCGATTCTCGCATCCTGAGGAAAAACTATGGAAAAAGCTTTCTCAACGAATTGCCGAAACAAAACTACGAGATTTTTTCCTCGGATGAACTCCTTCAGTAAGGGGCCGCTTCAGTGGGTAATCGGTTTTTTTGATTGAATTTTGAAAATTGACGTCTTCAATGCTTTCAATCCTAATTGGATCAGCCCAACAATTATCCCAGAATATGTTCATCACTTCACATGGTCATAGCGACGTCGGATTCGTACGCGACAACAACGAGGACTCGTTTGTCGTTGACGAGAGAAAAGGGATTTTTGCCGTTGCAGACGGGGTGGGTGGTCTTCCCTACGGTGCATTGGCCAGTCGCTTGGCAGTTCGCTTTTTTGGCTCCTTGGTCAATGGAGCCGATTCTTGTGTCACGGGTGCGCAGTTCCGTGAAATCGCTCATTGCGTTCACCAGAACATTGTTGAGTGCGGTTCCCTGGTCAGTGGGGAAAATGGAATTGGCACGACTTTTTCGGGTCTTCGCATAACCGATGGGAAGCTACTGTACGCCCATGTCGGCGATTCTTCGATTTTCTTGAAGAACGGCCAAGGTTTGAGCAAGATTTCAAAATGTCATACTTTGGGTGACGAATTGATCGACAAACATGGTCCGGAAGCCGCTCGCGACATGCCGGAACATTACATGCACACCTTGACCAGATGCATGGGGCAAGACATTGATTTCGAGGTGGATCTTGGGGAGCGGGAACTTTCCCCCGGCGACGTTTACTTGGTTTGCTCCGATGGGGTGACGAATATGGTGGAGATGTCCGAAATAGAGAAAATGATGGAGGGCATGGCGCCGGAACCCCTCGTCCATGCGCTTGTCGACCTTGCCAATCAGAATGGTGGCACTGATAATTCCACTGTCGTTTGCCTGAAAGTTTCTTGATTTCCCCCAAGGATTCCTCATGAGTCTGCGAAGCTCCCTTTTCCGGACAAAGTTGGAAGCGCATCCGGGAAACGATCTATTTCGCTTCAGCTTGGCTCAGGCCCTTTGGGAAGAAGAAGGGTGGGAGGAATGCATCGAGCAACTTCAGCTTTGTCTGCAAAAAAGACCGGATTGGATGATCGCTTCTTTGCTTTTGGCCAAAGTGAAAATTAAAACCGGAGACATGGAGGACGCTCAAAGAATCCTCAAGGGAACGGTGAGGATGGCCAAGGAGCAGGATCACGAAGGCCCGGAAGAAGAATCCCGCGCTTTATTGGCCGAATGTCTCGTCGGCCGATAAAAGGTCAAGTTGCCGGCGATTGCCCGGGTCGTTGGATGAGTCCGGACTTTGACCGTGTCTTCCAAGCCCAAGAAAACCCCGAGGTTCGGCTCCCTTTTTTCTGCGGCAAATGAGTAAGTTTTCACGAAACCTTTCCCTGGTCAGTGGCCTAACCGCACTGTCCCGAATACTCGGCCTGTTCCGCGATATCCTCTTCTTTTCTTTTTTTGGCTCTTCTGCCGTCGCTGCGGCCTTTATTCTCGCCTTCACCTTGCCTAATCTTTTTCGAAGAATGCTTGGGGAAGGTACGCTGAGTTCCGCTTTCATACCGGTTTATGCGGAAAATCTGCAAAGCCAAGGTTTGACCATGGCCAACCGCATACTCAACCAAGTTCTTTCCCGACTTGGCCTTTTGCTCCTCTTGCTTAGCTTGATCGTGTGCCTGCTTTCCTGGTTGGGTTGGCAAACTTGGCTAACCGATGAAAAGTGGAAGAGCGGAGCCTTTCTCAACGCGATTGTCTTTCCTTACGTTCTGTTCATTTGCATGTCCGCAGTGCTTGTCGGCGCCCTGAATACGCACAGATCATTTTTTGCGGGGGCATTTTCTCCCATCATCCTGAACCTTTCGATGATCGGTTCCATGATCATCGGGAAGTGGGGGTTGCGGGCGGAGGGGATGGAGCTGGCCACCTCGCTTTGTGTTGGCGTTGTGGTGGGAGGCCTTTTGCAGTTGTCCTTGCCATGGATTCAATTGAGGAGCCAAAAAGGCTGGAATTGGAACTTCGATCTGAGGAATTCCGAGCAATTAGGCAAAATCAAAACGTTGTTTTGGGTCGGAGCCCTAGGGGCGGCCGTTGCCCAAGTAAACGTTCTTGTATCAAGGGTTCTTGCCTATTCACTCGATGATCAGGGGGCCTTGCCTTATCTTTTCCTCTCGGCCCGACTGATCGAATTGCCGTTGGGCGTTTTCGCCATAGCCTTGTCCACTGTGCTTTTTCCCGAGTTGGCAAGAAGTTCCGGATTGGCCGACACAAAGGGATTCGAAAATCATTTCGCCCGAGGATTCCGGTTGACCCTTTCGGTCACCTTGCCTGCAGCGATCGGCTTGGGTTTGTTGGCGGAACCCATCTTGAGCGTACTTTTTCAGTATGGACTGTTTGCAGGCGACGACGTGGATCAAGCCGCCCGCGTGCTGATGGTTTCGGTCATCGCTTTGCCGTTCTATGCGCTGTCTGCCTTCATCGTAAAGGCATTTCATGCCCGAAAACAGATGAAGCCTCCTCTTTTTGCTGCGATTGCGAGCTTTGTCATCAACCTTGTTCTGTGCCTTTCCCTCATGGGGGAATATGGCGTGATGGGTTTGGCCTGGGCCAACGTCGGCGCTGCGTTTGCCCAATTGGTTTTTTTGCTTTGGCAACTCAAGGAAATTCCCCTTTTGCACTATCTCAAACCGAGGCCGTTTTTTGTCCTCGGCGGGGTGTTGTCTTCCCTCGTCATGGGCATCGCCATTTTTTTCCTCCGTTCTTCGTTTGAAACAGAGGATTCGCGGATTGGTGATCTTTGGACTCTGTGCCTGTTGATTCCAGTTGGTTTGCTGATACATTTTCTCGTGCTTGTGGCTTTTGGTTTTCCCGAAGCCAAGGGTGCCGCCTCTAAACTCCGTTTGGTTCTCGGCAAGTTTTTTGGCTAGGGTTTCCCATGCACGATTTCGTTGACAAAACGAACCGCGCAGGGAAGATTCATGGAAAGATGAGAAACAGAGATCAAGCGGGATTTACTCTAATCGAACTCCTTGTCGTAATCGTGATTATCGGCATCCTGAGTTCGATGAGTTTTGGCGCTTACGTCTGGTGGGACAAAGCGAAGGCGAAAAAGTCTGCCCAAAGCCAAATCGAGGCCTTGCAATTGGCCCTTGAGCAATACAAAAGCGATCGGGGCGGTTATCCCCGGACCGATGATTTGAGCTCGGAGGATGAAAAGGTCAGGGGGATCCTGTTCTTTCAGGCCTTGACGGGACTCGTGGACCGTTTTGGAGAGAAGATCGAAGTTGACCGCCGAGGCACGGATTACTTGCCTAATTGGGATTCGATGATCAAGGGAAGCGATGAGGACGGGGAGATTCGGCAAGTGACCCTGACGCTCGAGCAAATGAAGGGGGATCAATTGCCCGACGTTTTTCTTCTCGATCCATGGGACAATCCTTATGTCTACGAGAATCCGCGGAGTGACGGGCACAAGGGATTCTTGCTGTATTCGAAAGGGCCGGACGGGGAATCCTCGGTTTTTGATTCCGAACTGACGGCAACTCCGGAGAAAGCGGATGAAGACTTGGACAACGTTCCTGATTACGAGCCAGGCAAATGGAATCGCTAACTATATTTATTATGAGAAAAAAAGAATCACGCTCAGGTGGATTTACTTTGATAGAACTTTTGGTGGTCATCGCCATAATCGGGATACTGGTCTCGATTGCGATTCCGTCTTACAATGGGATCATCGACTGGGCCCATGCAACCGATACCGAGGGGCGTTTTGCGAAATGGGGCGGGGCTTTGTCGAGATACCATGATGAAAACGGATATTTCCCTCCATTCCTTTTGGATGAAGACGAAGGAGTTCCCGTTGTGTTGAGTCCCGAGTATCAGGATGACCACGATTCTTTTGTAGTCGCCCTTGCCGGCAGGAAGTGGGATACCACCACGAAGTTATGGGAGAACACGTTGGACGGCGCCCTCAAGAAGCAGAAGGGAAAGGGGGCTTATATCGATCAAATGACGGAAGATTTCGGTACTGATGGTTATTTGGCAGACGGTTGGGGCGGGACCAAAATTCACGTTTTGGTACAGAAGGGCTATGCCAGCAACGGTCGGGGCAAGGATACGATCGAATTGAGCTCTTCTGCTCTTGCGGAAATCAAGGAGGCGCTCAGCGAGGATTATGACATCGAAACGATCAACTCCGTGGAAGATCAACTCAAAATGATACCCAAGCCGTATGCCTTTTACGTCCTTCAAGATGACGACACGGGAACCGGCAACGTTTTTTCATGGAATATAATCGATATTTTGAATAATGCCGAATAACACGGAAAGCGCCCCGCATATGGTGCCGCCCACCAAGGGTTGGACAGGCAGAAGGGCTTTCACTCTTCTCGAGTTGCTCGTCGTCATGGCGGTGATGGGGTTGATGATGGGTTTCATCGGATTTACCTTGCTTGGTGGTGGAGGAGAGGAATTGGGCTCGGCTCAGAGAGAAGTGCTTGGTCTCGTGCAGCAAGCCCGTACCCGAGCCGCTCTTTCGGGGGCGGAAACCCGCTTGATAATCAATGCGATGGATGATGATCTTGAGAAATACCATCGTTACGTCGAATTGGTGGTCAAGGATACCTGTGCCACCACGAACGAAAGCAGGTGGTTGGTAATGGGGGAGGGGACGATTCTGCCGGATGGAGTTTTCTTTGTGCCTGAAGACGATTCCTTTTGCGAGGTTTCGGAGGAGTGGAGAGAGGACGCGTATACCGTTTGGAGCAGTAACGACGATGATTTCGAACTAATGGATACCTTCAAGGGAGAGCGGAAGGAGGGAGGCGGTACGAAATTTCGTTATTTGGCATTCAGTTCAATGGGGAGCGTTGTTTATCCATCCTCAAGCGGGGGTTCCAACCTTCAGCAACCCCCTCGTTTGGTCATCGCGAACGGAAGCCTGAACCCTATCGCTTCCGGGAAACCCATTCGTTTTATTGATCCTGATACGATTGCCGGTATTTTGATGAGGAGATTCGGGGGGTTCGCCGTCTTGACTCCCGACGATTTCAAAAGTCCTTGATATGACTCCCGAATCTCACCTTCCCATCGTCTCGAAGTCCCGGCAGGGCTTCACTCTTCTTGAGGTTGTCATTGCCTTGGCGGTGTTCGGTTTTCTCATCGGCGGTCTTTTGGGTTTTCTCCCGTGGGGCGTTCAGGGAGTGGGCAAAGTGCGTGAGCAGAACGTTGCTTATGGTCTTGTCGACGGAGTACAGGTGGAACTCGAGAGAATGGGGTTCGGCTTGGTGGAAAGAGGCACGATGCGCTGGACCAACCCGATTGATCCTCAGCCCTTGCCTCCTTGGAACGTGTTGCTTGTGGCAAGAAAGAAAGGTGGTCAAGTTGAATTCGAGAAGGTAATCGAGTCGGATGAATACAAGATGAATACCCCCGATGAGCCGGAGGAGGGAACGATGAAGGAAGATTGGCAAAGCCTTTCCGGGGGCGCCAGCGTTCCTTTTAACGAATCCACCGCCGGACAACCCATCTCTTTGCTGGGGTTGGAATCTTTCAAGGAAATCGCGCCTTATTCCCAAAGGTGGATCCCGGAGGGTGAGCGGTACTTTCTCATCAAGTGTTCCCAATACCCGATTGACCACCGTCACCAGCATCATCCCAGCAACGGCTTTTTGGCATTGCAAATCGACGTTCAGTGGCCCTACAAGTTGCCCGACCCCTCGAAGGGAACCGATGGGTTCAGGCGGGTTGAGGAGAGATACCGTTCTCATTTCCGCTTTCCATTGGCCATAACGCGGTAGGCGGATGAGGGCTTCCCTTTGGGAGACGGTTAGCCGTTGGGTCTTGGCCGCCCGTCCCAAGACGCTGGTGGCCTCTTTGATACCCGTTTTCGCGGGAGCTTCCCTTGCCTATGGAAGCACGGGAAAACTTCCCTTGGTCCTTTTGGTTTTGGCAGTTCTTTTTTCCTTGCTGATCCAAATCGGAACCAATTTTTCCAATGACTATTTTGATGACTTGCGGGGTGCCGATCGCAATAGAGCCCTAGGTCCGTCAAGGTCCGTCTCCTCGGGCTCGATATCGGGGAAAACCATGATCCGAGCTTCTCTTGCGATTCTGGCTTTGGCATTTGCCATAGGTGTCGTCCTCATGGAAGCCTCCGGCGCAAGCCGTCAACTGCTGTGGGTCGGTGCATTGAGCGTGATTTTTGCCATTGGGTACACTGGAGGACCGTTCCCCTTGGCCTACGTTGGCTTGGGCGATCTTTTCGTCGTATTGTTTTTTGGGTTCGTGGCGGTTTGCGGCACCCATTACGTCCTTGTCGTCGGAGCCGCAGGGGAATGGGAGCCCAATTGGGTGGCGGCACTGGGTATCGGTCTTGTCATTAACAATCTTCTCGTAGTCAACAATACGAGGGATTGCGGGGAGGACGAGTTGGTCGGGAAGCGAACCTTGGTGGTCCTGTTCGGCAGGAAGTTTGGCCTGCTTCTTTATGCCGTTGGCATCGTGGGGTCGACCTTGGTATGTCCTTGGCTCGATCGTACGATGATGCCGTTGGTCTGGGTGTTCCCTCTCGGCCTTTTTTGTTTTGTGAAGCTCGCGAAAGCGTCTACCAAAGAGGAGTACGGCTCTACGTTAAGCCTGACAGCTCTTTCCATACTCGCATATGGCGTTTTGTTCGTCCATGCGTTTGGCGGAAGCTAGGACCGACGCCCAGTCAAGGTTCCCGGCCCATTCGCCTTGTCTAATCAAAGTTACGACTCAATGAGTTGAATCAGTTCGTCTTTTGATTTTAGTCCGACGATCGTTTCGGAAAGAGAACCGTTTTTATAAAGCAAAAGGGTGGGAATCGATTGTACACCGTGCTCTTGGGCCAAATCCGTATTCTCATCGACATTGACCTTGTAAACCGCGACTTGCTCGCTCTTCTCATTGGCGATGTCTTCGAGAATGGGGGTAAGCGCTTTGCATGGTCCGCACCAAGGCGCCCAAAAGTCAACCAGGACGGTTTTCTTCTCCGAGGAGATTACTTTGGAAAAGCTTTCTTTGTTCAAGTTAATGAGTTCGCTCATTATGATGCAGTGTAATGTATTTGTGTTTTAGGAAGAGACGTTAAAGAAACCAAAACTCAACCCAAAGAGTCCGAGTACCAATAGGACCGCAAGGGCAAAAGACAAGATATCCATAATTAGGAAAATGATCAGCGCGACGGAGCTTTGCTTTGCAACCGGAGCGGCTTGTGGCGTACCGGGAGCCAAGCCCGGAGCACCGGGAGGAGGGGCGCCAACGGCACCTGGCATTCCACCGGGAGGGGGTAGGTGTGGGCTTCCGCCGGGGACGCCCATGGGGGCGGGACCTGCTCCGGGCGGGGGAAGAGTTGGCCCTCCCTTTGGAGCTTCCAAGGATGGCTTGGGACCACCGGGCAAACTTGGACCAGGGGATGGTGATGGACCGGGAAGAGCGGGGGAAACGGGGCTTTGCAGGGAAGGAGCGGGGCCTGGTGTCGGGAGGGGGGCAGCGGGGCCCCCTGGTGTAGGAAGAGGAGCGATGGGGCCGGGAGCGGGAGCCGCACCAACCGCAGGAACGGGAGCACCGGGAACAGGAGCAGGAGCAGGGCCGGGAGCGCCGGGAACAGGAGCCGGGCCAACTGCAGGTACGGGAGCGCCGGGAGCGGGAGCAGCGCCAGCGGCCGGTTTTACTTTGGGGGCGAAGGGCGAACGGGTAACGCGGAACTTGGGACCGGCTCCTTCACCCGGTTTGGGTGGTTCGTCCTCCTTCGGGGTAAGTTTGAGAGTGGGCTTGGGTGGTTGAGGTGGTCCTGGTTCAGTCATAAGAATAGGTGGTCAAAGGATCGTTTCTCACGGAGTGGCTAGTTTGGGGCCAATTAATTTTCAGGAGTATTTTTGCTGATGAGATCGGAAAGTTCATCTTGTGAAGTTTCCTCCAATGCCTTACCTTTGATCGTGAGGTCTTCAAAGGTTTTGCAAAGGGTTTCCGTCATTTTGTCGTGGGTGTTTTCGGATCCACCGAAAATGGAGAATTTCTCAGCTTGGGTGATCCGTTTGTGTCCGTCCGTCGAATCCAAGCCCAAACCAAAGAGATGGGCCATGACCTTTGGATCCTTGATGGGAAGTTGCGGATACTGATTTCTTTCCTTCATATCGTATAACTTACTTACTTAACATGAGTATAGTCAACATTATGACGCCATATTTTTTTTCCAGTATCAGAAGGAAAAAAGTCGTACGCTTGCGGTTGCCTCGGTTTCATTTTCCTTTGCCGTGCCGGTTCTTTCCGCAATTGCGAAGAACCAAGCCCATGACATTGAAGGCCGGTACTCGAGGGTAATTTGCCAATAGGGGATTTTGGGCCGGTCGCCCTGTAACCGCAAGGCCCCGTGAAGAGCTTTTCTTTCGCTTATCCTGTGGGATGCCAGAAATTGCCATTGGTCGCTGAATGACTTGTAGTTGAAGTAGGCCAATTCGAATTCGTTGATCCTTCCATCCCTAATGGTGGCGCTCATGCTGTTGCGTATCGTCTCGCCGCGATCGAGGTCGATCTTGGCTTGCCCCCAAAGGCTTAGCCAGCGAGCCGGGTGAACTGCAACGCCTGCATGAAAGTTTCTTTGCAGATCGTTCCCACTCTCGGTATCAAGCCAAAGATCCTGAAACAAATGGACGGAAAGCAACTCGCGCGTAGACTCACCGACCCGGGCGAGGAGATGGTTTCCCCATCCGATGCGTACGACCTCGTAAGGTTCGAGATCATCGGATTCCAGTTTGTCCAATAAGTCGGTCGGCCCCATGTTCAAGTCAATCAACGAATTGTCTATCAAGGGGATGAGTGCCGTCCGCTCGGAGTCCAGTCGGTTGATTTTGCGGTGACTGATTGAAAAATCAAGGATATGCCGCAACCCATTGATTTTCCATATCTCGTTTTGGATGGCGTAATCTCCGTGCATTGCGTAATGGAGATCGTTTCCCCATTCGCCCCAGCTTCGCATGGCGTCAGGGCCATCCAGGGAGTAGTCCTGCAAACGATAGCTGAGGAAAGGGGTATAGGTGAACCCCTTTCCCAAGTTGATTGGCCGCTGAATCTGATAGCCCAAATCGAGCCTTTTCGCTCTGTTCACCAGACTTCCCGTCTCATCCTTTGCCCGAAACCCGCCGAATTCGAAGGAGAGGGTGTTGTAGATCTTGGGGTGAGGCCAAGGCGTGGGAGCGAGGTCGAACCTGACGCTGGGGTGCTGCTCTATCATTGCCTCGTGTTTGTTGGCCTGCCATCTGGTCAGGGTGGAAAGAGTCCAATTGTCGGATTCATAGGCAAGTTCGCCAAAATGATCGTTCCATTGGTTGTTCTGGAATCGATCTCTCCGAAAGTCCCGGAAAACTTCGGAGTCCTCATCCCATTCCATTTGAGCGGCGAAACGCCACCTCTCGCGGAACCGATTGACGGAGTAGGCGTGAAGATAATTTCTTCTTTCGCCAATCGAAACACCACGAAGATCCACTCCTCGGTCGTTTCCTTGATCCCGGATCCATCCGTTTTCGACGGAACCTCTTTGGAACCCGTCATCTCCGTGCGTTTCCCAATCAATGCGGGGGGAGATGAAAACACCTCTTTTCTCATATGCCGTCAGTTCGCCTTGGGTTCGCATCGATTCGGAAAGTCGCCATTCTCCTTCCGTCCCAAGGTACCACCCCAACCGATCTCTTTTGCCTGCATGGAGTCCATAGCCAAAGGGGTTTTGACCGAGCTTCCCCGATAGCGAGGGAAGTTTCCCTATCTTCTTGCTCCCGACCCGCAATGTCACGCCTTTTCCCGTGAAGGAGCTTGCGTTCTGATCGAAAGTCAATTGCCGAACCCCCAAATTGGGCTCGAGTGGGTGCCTGCCCCGAAGATAGAAAGAGGAATCCTTGCTCGTGATCAAATCATTCTCCCTTGTGATTTCCCTTCCCTCCGTGACCCACGGATAAAAGCCGGCTTTCACCTCAAGAGCCTTGAAGTCGCCGGTGCCCAAGTTGATCTCCAAATCCTGGGCCAAAAGCCGGAGTGTCCCGTCGGTCAAGGTTACCTGTCCCCGGGCAAATGCCATCGTCCTGTTGCGGTCGTATTCGATCCGGTCAGCGGTAAGAAGGAGGTTGCCGCTGGACAGGCGGGCGTTGGGGGTTGCGATCAATCTTTGAATTTTCTCGTCGAAATAAACTTCCTTTTCAGCTTCCAAAATCGTCTTGGCATTGTCGTTGTTTGGGCCCGGGTTGGGCGTTTCGGCGATAAGCCGAAGATACGCAGCGAGGAAAAGGAACAGGCAGGTTACGAGTTTCACGATGTGCCTAAGATGAGAGGATGCCCGTCTTTAACAAGGAAGAAATGAAAAAACCGTTCTTTTTGTTTGATCTTTCACTTGGTTCCGAGTGGCGTTATGATTCGAAGGTTTTTCATGATCATAAGCGCAAGGGAAATAGACGCATGCCTGTCCGGGCAAACGGGGGATCCCCATTCCATCCTCGGTTTGCACCCTCTTGGTTCAGGCAAGGGCATGGTTGCTCGCTGCCTGTCTCCGGCCGCGGACCGGGTCGAGCTTATCGATTTGAGGAATCATGATCCGCATCCGATGGAGCGTCTTGACGCCAATGGTTTTTTCGAACTCCATCTCCCTCTGGAAACCGGGCCTTTCCCTTATCGTCTGCTTTCCCACAGGGGGAAAGAGCAATGGGAATGGGAAGATCCGTACCGTTTTTCTCCTCTGGTCGAAAAGGACGAACTCAAGGGGTTCAACGAAGGATCGGACCGCAGGCCTTTTCTGAAACTCGGCTCGCATCCTCGGACCATTGAGCAGGTCGAGGGCGTTTCTTTCGTCGTATGGGCTCCATCTGCAAGGAGCGTTCATCTGGTCGGGGATTTCAATTCATGGAATCCGAACTCTCTTCCGATGCGTGCCCTCGGTTCTTCGGGATGCCGGGAACTTTTCGTTCCCCATGCCCGGGTTGGTCAGAAATACAAGTACGGGGTTTTGGGAGCCGACGGCGTTCTGAGGGAAAAGAGCGATCCGTTCGCCTTCAAGTGCGAGTCCCCTCCGGGGAATGCTTCCATTGTTCATCCTCTGGGGGCGCGAGAAGGTGGGGGTTGCTCCTTGTCCCCCCTTTCCCCGGGCAATCCGCAGGAATCTCCACTTTCCATTTACGAAATGCATCTGGGTTCTTGGAAATTTCACGAAAGTGAAAACCGGCCCCTCGGTTATTTGGAACTGGCTGATTGCTTGCCCGGATACCTAGCGGACTTGGGCTTTTCCCATGTTGAATTTCTGCCTCCCAGCGAATATCCCTACGGAGCATCCTGGGGATATCAGGTTACCGGATTTTACGCGCCGACTCACCGATATGGTTCCCCGGAGGATTTCAAGGTCTTGGTCGATGCCTGCAAGGAGTCGGGAGTCGGAGTCATCGTCGACTGGGTCCCGGCCCATTTCCCGGCTGATGAATTTGCCTTGGCGAGTTTCGACGGCACCTGCTTGTTCGAGCATGAGGATCCCAGGCAGGGGCGGCATGCGGAATGGGATACCTTGATTTTCAATTACGGTCGACCCGAGACGCGCAGCTTTCTGATCGGCAGCGCCATTTGCTGGCTCGACCGTTTTGGGGTCTCCGGATTCAGGGTCGATGCGGTTGCATCGATGTTGTACTTGGATTACGGGCGCAAGGAAGGGGAGTGGATCCCCAACCGGAAAGGTGGCAATCATAACCTGGAGGCCATCGACTTTATCCGCCAGTTCAATCAGGCCATTCACGAAGAGTACCCCGGAGCGATCAGCATTGCGGAGGAATCAACCGCCTTCCCCAAAATCACCCAACCGCCAAACGCCGGGGGATTGGGTTTTGACTTCAAGTGGAACATGGGATGGATGCACGACGTACTGGGCTATTTCAGGACACCTCCGGGAGAACGGCCAAGCCAGCATGACAAATTGACTTTCGGGGCAACCTATCAGTTCTCGGAAAACTTCGTGCAGGCTTTTTCTCATGACGAGGTTGTTCACGGAAAGGGTTCCCTTGCCAACAAGATGAACCTTCCCGAACAATCCGAGCGTTTGGCCAACCTGCGTGCCTTGCTTGCCCTGCAATGGACCTGGCCGGGCAAGAAAACACTCTTCATGGGCTGCGAGTTCGGGCAATGGAAGGAGTGGGATTTTGACTCTGCTCTTGATTGGGGATTGCTCGACTCTCCTCTGCATGCAGGGCTCGTTAACCTGGTCCGGGATTTGAATCAAAACTACCTCGGCCATTCGGGTTGGGCAAAAGCCGACCATCGATCAGACAAGTTCGGATGGGTCGACTGTAGTGACAAGGAAAGGCAAACCCTTTCGTTTCTCAGGTTCGGTGAAGATACTCGTGATACCCTTCTGGTCGCCTGTAATTTTTCGAATCAGCTCGTTCATCGGGAATGGGGATGTCCGTACCCCGGAGACTGGAAAGTCCTGCTGGATACGGATTCTCCCGATTACGGAGGGGATGGAACTGCAGGGGATACGCGGTTTGGGACAATGGACCATCCTTGTGACGATCTTCCCCATGCCCTGTCTTTTCCGGTGGGCAGGTGGAGCGTGCGAATCCTTTGTCCGGATCAGGATTAGGGGAAGCGAATCGGTCGATTTTGCCAGTCCTTGGCGACTCCTTGCAAAAAAAACAGTAAATTATAATGGATCGGCATGGCGATTGTCGTCTATATGGAAGCGATGAAAAGATTCACGATCCTTATCCCTCTCGCTTTCCTAAGCCTTGGCGCTACCGCCGGGGAACCTGTCGGAGATTGCCACTTCCATTTGTTGGACTTTCTGCAAAACGGTGAATTCGACAACAAGGATTCCGTCTTCCCCGGCAACGCCAGGGGCTTGATGAAAAATGGCCGGTTTTTTCAGTTGCCTTACGGTCAGAGGTATAGACGGTTAACGGCATTGCTTGAAGTTGCCGAGCGAAACGACGTGGTTGACGTCGTGGTCTGCGGAATGCCTTTTGTGAAAAAATGGGCGGAGGATGATTTCTTCCTGCGTCCCAAATACTACTTGGATACAAGCTCCCGCGTAAAGGGAGCCCGAGATACCGATTTGCAGATCGCCTCCGCCTTCATGGATTACAAGGTTGCTTTCGGACAGAGTCCCGGAAAATTAAAAAAACTGGATCGTCTGCATCCCTTCGTCTGCGGGTTGGATACCACGGATCTGGGTGCCGTGGACTTGGCCGTGAAAAGGATTCGAGAATATCCGGGGGTTTGGGAGGGATTGGGCGAGCTCATGTCCCGCCACGACGATCTGACTAACCTGACGACGGGAGAGAGACCACGGGGAGACCATCCGTCTTTGGTCAGGTTGTTCAAGTTCGCAGGCTTGGTAAGCCTCCCCGTCAGCATTCATCATAACGTTGCTCCTGTTTCACGTGGACCTCAAGAGGTCAAGAAACCACATTATCTCAGGGAATTCGTAAATTTGCTCGAGCAAACGATCGAAAAGGAGGGCAACCCCCGAAACCGTCCTCGGGTGATTTGGTGCCATGCAGGGATAAGCAGAAGGATCGTGGTGGAGAATTACACCGAGGTATTGGAAGGTTTGTTGAAGAGATTTCCCGATAACCTGCACCTTGACTTGTCATGGGTCGTTTTGGCAGATTACGTTTACAAGGACGTCGATGCTTGGAAGAAACTGATCGAGAAATACCCTGATAACTTTGTCATTGGTTCGGACGCCGTTGGCAAACCATCTTCCATCCCCTTTGAATTGAAAAAGTTCGACGTCTTGTTGAACGGTCTTGGCGTTGATACTGCGAGGAAAGTCCGTTCTCAAAACCTAAGGCGCATTCTTGAGTCGTCCGGGCGGATGCGGGAGAAAAAAGGATATGGGCAAAAAGGCATAACTTTGCCTCATTCCTTTGGTCTGCCTGATCAATTCGGGTTGGAAGGCTTGGGGAACTAGGGTTTGTCCCCGTTTTCTATCTCGACCCCGTCCCGGAAAGTTCGCCGTTCCTTCAAGGTTCCGTCCTCCTCGTACAGGTTGTAAGCCCCGTTTCCGTTTTCCACTTGAGAATGGGGGCAGGGTTGACCATCCGGGAGCCAAACTTTGAGCGAAACAAGTTTCCCGATCCGATTATTGGAAATTCTCTCAAGCTTGCCATTGGGATAAAATTGCGTCCATTTCCCGTCGACTTCTCCGTCCTTGGTCTGTCCCTGCACCCCCACGTTCCCATTTGGATACCACACCACAAATGCCCCCTCCATGAGATCATTCACCCAGTGAATTTCAGATTCCTTGACCTCATTGGCATGCCATTTCATCCAAGTCCCCTGCTTTTGCCCGTCCTCAAGGTATCCCAGTTCCTTGATCTGTCCGCTTTCCCACTCCTCCTTGACCCAACCCGTGTGCGGTTTTTCCTTCTTGTCGACGTAAAGCATAATCATCCCGTACATTCGCTTGCGGGTAAGTTTCTCAATTGGTACGGCTTCCCGAACCGCATGCTCGAAGGTTTCGGGGTCTTGTAGGTCAGGTGGGGAACAACCGACGTAAAGAAAAAGACCGACCAAGCTCCAAAGACCAGCTCGAAGGGCATGGATTGGGTCCGGATATCGAAAGTTTTTCGATTTGCCCGTCAAATTCGACAAAACTCGTTTGACTTGATCGAAACCTTTTTGCTTCCTAGATGAAACTTTCCATGATTTTGAAATTACCCGCCACATTTTACGCCTTCGTTTTTACTTGCCTGGTTCTTGCCGGCTGCAACGGCGGGGGAGATTCGGCAAGTTCCGCAGCAACTTCCGCGGAAGCGCCTTCCACCCTGGACCTCGTCGGTTCCGAAATCGCCTTCAATCCCACTATTCGATTCACAAGCGCCACTGATTGCACTTACGACAATACCTTGGCAACCGAAAACACACTCCCTCAACCCACCGCCGGTTTGATTCAAGCCACCTACACGGCGGTTTCGAGCGCCGGTACGATTACGATAAAGGTTTCATCCACGGATTCCTCCTTTACCGACGACTTGATCTTGGTCATGACCGGATGGAGCGATCTCGACAAGGACGGATTCATCGATCAATTTGCCATTCGGCCTTCCTTGGGAGAAACCATGTCCTTGCCCGAGATGACCGCCCAGTTCACTTCCAACCCTCCTATGCTTCCCGGGGCGGTCGTTTCCGCCTCGAGCCTTCCGGTTTTTGCCGGTGGGGACTCGAATCGTTCGCCAACCTCTTCGGAATGGAACGATTACGTCGTGGGCAAGCAGCTTGTCTTGCTTTACACCGACGGTGAAGTTTCCACTTTGAACATGCAAAGTTCAAGCGCCTATACCACTTCCGATGCTCCGGGGAACACGGTTCAAGGAACCTATGCCTATGAACGGGTGGATGATACGTCCGGGCGCTTGACCACATACGAATCAAGGTCTTACGGGAACCCTCTATCCGCCTTTGCGGTGAATACGCAGTACGTAACCTCCGAGAGGCAAGCGGTATTCACCTTGAATTTTTACAACACCGACCCACTTTCCGATTCGCTCTTCGGCAAACCCGGCGGCTTGGGCATTCATTTTCAAAGAACCACGGACATCGAAAAGTATTCCGTCGCTTACGTGGATACCGATCTTGATGGAGTCGCTGACTCCGATATCAAGGAGAGCACGACGACCGCTTCCGGAAGCCTGCGGGTTTACAACGATGCTTCCTTGCTGACCGAGTGAATTACAGCCC
>JABGWD010000066.1 GCA_018645725.1 Opitutia bacterium | reverse complement strand
GTCCCGAGAATCTCAAGGACGGGACGGATAGCATCCACGCTTTCCTCCCTGCCTCCCGCCATGATGGTCAGGTTTGCCTCGCGGGCCCCTTTTTGTCCACCGGATACGGGTGCGTCTATCCAATCGGAACCCATGGAAATAGCTTTTTGATACCATTCTCTCGTGGGCTCGACCGCCGTGCTTCCCATGTCCACGACCTTTGAACCGGCAGCCAACCCAGCGAAAAGTCCGGTTCCTCCTTCGACCACCTCGGTAACGGAACCTGCGTTGGGCAGACTGAGAAAAATCAGTCCGTCCTCTACCCTTTGCGCCACCTCACGCGGGCAGGAGGCAACGTCCGCCCCTTCACCCTGCAATTCCTCAAGAACTTGCTTGCTCCGGTTAAAAAGCGTGATCCGGGCACCTGCGACCATCAGGTGACGGGCCATGGGCTTGCCCATGTTTCCCAACCCGATGAATCCGATTTGACTATCGCTTACCGAATGCATCCGGCAACTAGCTCTCCAGTCCGCGGATGGTGGACTTGGTGCTGCTGCCGAACTTCTCGGTTTCCACACCCATGCGCTGTGCGAGTGGGACGAAGAGGTTGCACAGGGGGGTGTTGTCCTTTGCGTCGTGAGCGACGTGGGAGCCGTGCTTAAAGCCGCCGCCGGCCACGATGATGGGCAGGTTCTGCGTGTTATGGGAGGAGGCGTTGCCCAAGTTCGAGCCAAAGAGGATGGCGGTCTGATCCAGCAGGTGCTTTCCGTTTTCCTTCGTTCCCTTGAGCTTGGTGAGGAATTCGCCGAAGAGTTTGAACTCACCTTTCTCAATAATCTCGAGTTCCCCGATCTTTTCCTCGTCCTTCCCATGGTGGGAGAGGTTGTGCCAGTCAGTCTTCACGCCCGGGATGTTACTCGGCACCGCATTCATCGCACCAAGGGAAAAGGTGATGGCGCGACAGGAGTCAGTCTGTAGGGCGAGGGCGATCATGTCATACATGAGACGTTGCTTGCCTAGAATATCGACCTTGTCCGTAACGTCCTTGGGGGCAGCGTAATCCACCTTGGGTTTGGGTTTGCGGGCCCATTCCTTGTTTTGCCGAAGCCGGATCTCGAGGTCACGGACCGAGCTCAGATATTCATCAAGTTTCTCACGGTCCCGATGACCCAGACTTCTCTCCAGGGCTTTGGCATCGCCCAGGACGACGTCCAGCACGCTCTTTCCTTTGTCCAGTTGCTTTACCTGCTCCGCGATTTCCTTCTCCGTGCCTTGAGCGAACAATTGTTGGTACAGCTTGGATGGCGAGGTCATTGCGGGCAGAGGCACTCCGTTGGCCGTCCAGGAGAGCGACTGGCTTCTGGTTCCGAGGGTCAGGGAGGGAAACCGGGTGGCGGCCCCGATTTGTTGGGCCATCAATTGATCGAGGGATAGGGTGTTCTTGAATCCGGCCAGGCCGGGTCGCTGGGCGGAAGTGAGCCAAGTCATCTCGGAAGCATGACCGTTGTTGCCGTTTTGGCTGGGATGGGAGAGCCCGGAGAAGAGGGTAAGGTCCTTCAAATGATCCTTGAGCTCTTTCAGGTAGGGTGTCGTGGCCCCGATCGGACCGGTCTCTCGGGGAAATAGGTAGGGGGCATGGAAACCCAAGCTGGCATTCATGGCGACGAAACGCTTGGGGGAAGCCGAGTCAGTTGCAGCTCGGGTGAAGGCGGGGGTCATGGCATGAAGCAAAGGAAGAGCAACGGCGACACCGCTCCCTTTCAGAAAACTGCGTCTGTCCAAGGCAATCTTTGTGGCTAGAAAGGTCATGCTTCGATGGGTTCGTTCATTTGCTTTGAAAAATCGTAGATTCGACCACGAGGTGAATCAAGTCTCTTACTCGATATCCGTTGCGGGTGGATTCCTTGACGATACGCTCCACCTCGGCCCGATCGGAAAACCCCAATTCGCGACCGGTGGCGAAGGTCAGCAATTTCTTTGCAAGGGCCCGGGTCAAGTTCTCGGGTTGGCGAGCCAAATGACTTCGGAAAGCAGTGAAACCGGCGAACTCGACCCCATCCTCAAATTTTCCCGAGGCATCCACTTTCGGACCTTGACGATACTGTACCCCTCGACCCTTGACGAAGCGATCGACCTTGGGGTTCTTGGTGTTACCGAGGGAGCGGTAATGATCACGAAATCCACCGATGGGATTGAAGGATTCCAAGGCAAACCCGAGAGGATCGAATTTCGCATGGCACCCCCTGCAGCTTTCCATGGAACGATGCTTGGCCAAAAGGTCGCGCAGGGACTCGGCTCCACGAACGTCCGGCTCCACCCCCGGTATGCCTGGTGGCGGCGGAGTCGGGGTTTTGCCAAGGATGCGTTCCATCACCCAAGTGCCCCGCAGTACGGGTGAGGTATTGGTACCGTTAGCGGTGACCTTGAGTACGCTGCCTTGGGACAGAAACCCTCCACGGGGCGTGCCGGCAGGTAGTTTCACCTTGCGGATTTGAATGCCTGTTACGCCAGGCACCTCGTAGTGTTCGGCGAGGCGCTCGTTGAGCATGGCGAACTCGGACTTCACCAGGTTAGTGATGGGAAGGTTCGAATCGATCAGTTCACGCAGGAACGCCTCGGTCTCCTCGACCATGAACAATTGCAGGGGACGATCGAACTCGGGAAACAGTTTTTTGTCGGGTTCGGTGAAGTCCATGTCCCGCAAATCCAGCCAAGACTCGGTGAAATCGGTCAGGAAGCGGTCGAAGCGGTCGTGCTTGAGCAGGCGCTCGGTTTCCTTTCGCAGGGCACCCGGATCCTTGGTCAGTTTGCCCTGGTAGGCCAAGCTGAGCAGTTTCCTCTCCGGCATGGTCCGGCTGAGAAAAAGTGACAAGCGGTTGGCGAGAGCCAAATCGTCGAGACGTCCCGGTTTTTCACGCAGGTAGAGGAAATGCGGGGAAGAAAACAAGGCGGTGAAGACCGTCCGCAAGGAGCCCTCGAAACTTTCCTTCTTCTCACGTTCCTTTTTGAAAAGCGCGAGGTAAGGGGCGAATTCGTCATCGGACACAGCCCGACGAAAGGCGAAGGCGGCCAGGCGCTTGATCACGTTGGCCGCATCGGCGGATTCGTTTTCCGAACGGATCTCGAACTTTGGCTTGTACCAGGATTTCTCCTTGTCCCTGGGGTTGGGCGGCTCGATTTCGAGCCGATCGAGGTTCCCGAAGATCAACTTGTGCCCACGGCTGGGAAATTCCTTCACCAAGGGCCCTTCCATGCTGGCCGATAAAAAGGCGAAACCGGGACCCTTGAAGTCGTTGATGGACTTACCTCCCTTGGCCCGCTTGTAGTGTTCCGCATCGAAGAGACCGTAGGGATTGATGCGGAGCATGTATCTGGGCTCCAACCAGCCTTCCATCTCAACGGTGATCGGTTTTCCCGGTGGAAACGATGCGAAGCCAATCTGCGGGGTTCCCGAGCCTGCGGCGTAAGACACACCGGAGATCGAAACGGCCACGGGTTTGTCGGACTGGTAGGCATAGCCCGTAACCCGCACGCGATACGTGCCTGGTCTGCGTGTGCCTCCCTCCCTTAAATGGCCGCCCGAAAGACCGCTGGGCGAGAAACGAACCAAAGCTCCGTCTTCCAAACGCTTGAGCGTCTTGCCGGCTTCGCGCTTAACTTCCGATTCCCGGTAAGCGCAATCGATGAGCTCGGGCTTGGGAGCTTCCGTTGTCTTTGCGACAGCGGCATCGAAGACTTGGCCCGCCGCATCCAAGTAGCGTTGGAGGTGGGTCATCGACACACCGAGGGCTTCGCCTACGACGTCGAACTCATGGGAGCGTCCGTCCTCGGGCAACATACCTTCCAGCTTCAGGTCGGTGCCAAAGAGATCGTTCATCGTATTCTCATACTCGCGCCGGTTCAAGCGCCTCAGCACGGTGCCCTTGGACCTCTCGTGAGCCGATGCAAGGGAGGGCTCAAGCTGAAGCCTCAGTTTCTTGAGTTCATCCGCTTGAGGGCGGTCCTTGATCTTCATCGGTGGCATTTCACCATTCAAGGCACGGTCGTAGATCCGTTCCCATTTCGCGAAGACGGCTGGGTCATTCAATTTGTTGGACAGCTCATCCATTGCCAATCCGCCCTTCTTGGCACCCTCCCCATGGCAATCATAACAGTGCAGTTCGAGAAAAGGTTTCAAGCCGATGTCCCACTCCACCGCCAAGGCGGGAGTAGCGCTGGCAAGGGCAAATGCAAGAATGCGCTTCATCAAATCCCCAAAACATAGAGAGTACCTGACGAAGGCATCAACGCAAAAGGCTCTCCCAACGCCCATTTACTGAACGAACCAAAAGAAAAGTCAGAACCGGAAACTATTCAAAAAGCTCTGGTCAGGCTTTGAAATTCACTTCCCTTCCTTCCACCATTTTTTCATCTGGTCGACGTTTGCCTGGATTTCATCAGCCCGTTCCTGCCTGCCCCGGCTTGCCTGTCCGTCCATATAGATTTTCATGTCGCTGTCGTACATCTTCATCGGTTCGACTTTCTGGCCCCGGTCTCCGGTTTCCTTGATCCATTGATCCAGAGTCTTTCTCATTTTGAGCAGCGTCTTAGAGTGCTTGGGGTCATCCGCCAAGTTCTTGAGTTCCCAAGGATCCTTTTTCAGGTCGTACAGCTCCTCGGGCGCCCGGTTCGGGGAAAGAAGAAGGCGTTGCTGAAGCTCGTTGAGTTTGCCATTCTTTCCCCAGTCCCGAATCGCGAGGTAAGTCGGTTTGTTGTCCTTGTAGGCGCAGGGTTGCAAATGCGGACGCTCTGGGTAACCGTTACGGATATATTTGAAACGCTGAGTACGGACGGCCCGGATACGGTCATAGGTCTCGTCACACCGGTCCCTTGCGCTTACGGCAAATTTGCGGGCTTGCGCATCCGGCCCGAAAAGGGTCCGGGCCTCCATATACTCCGGAATATCGATTCTTGCGAAGTAAAGCGAGGTGGCCGACAAATCAATATGGGCAACGGGATCCTTCCGGACCGTCCCGCTCTTGACCCTTCCGGGGGCGTGAACGAAAAAGGGAATCATCATCCCTTCGTCGTAGCAGTACTGTTTGCCCCGGGCGTGACTGACCCCATGGTCGGTGATGAAGAAGATAACCGTGTTTTCAAATTCGCCTTCTTTCTTCAAGCGATCCACGATCTGCCCGACCTGCTTGTCCATCAGGCTGAAGGTGTCCAGGTAAGCCGCCCAATCCTCCAACACTTCGGGGTGCCGGGGATAGTAGGGAGGAAGCGTGACCTTGGATGCTTCGACATGGGGGATTTCCTTGGAAGAGCGGGCTGCTGAGCGGGCCTTCCCTCCACTCAGGCAGATCTTGGCGAAGAAAGGCTGTCCTTTCTTCCGGCCCGACCATTCTCCGGCATCAAAAACGGAAGGATCCCACTCGAAATTATAATCGGACTTTCCCAGCCTACCCTTGTGCTTGGGGTTGATCGTACCGGCGACGTGCCCGATAGTACCGAGGCAGGTGTAATACCCTGCTTCCTTGAAAAGCTCGGGGATCAATTTGACGTGACCGGGCTTTTGAATTTTCAGTTCGCCACGCCCACTCCGGTGATGATGGGCGCCGATACTGGTCTGGAACATTCCGGTTATCAGGGCGGAGCGGGCGGTCGAGCAGACCGGGGCGGTGACCGATGCGTTGGTGAAGCGCACTCCGTTTTTACACAACCCGTCAATAACCGGGGTTTTCACCAAGGGCTCTCCATTGAAACCGTAGTGCTTGGACTGGTCCTCGACCACGATCCACAAGACGTTTGGCAATGGCCGGGCGACCACGGAAGAGAGGGAAGCAAGAAGTAAGAAAAAAAGAAATTTTTGGATCATGGATTCGGATACTTGAACGACGATGGATGGAAAAAGGGTTTCACCCGGCCGTCAGAAGAACTGACCGAGATTCAGTTGAATGGTTTGGCTGTCGGCCAAATCAATGACAATCTCAAGTAAATTAAGCACTCGACGTCCATCGCCATCAGAAGCTTGAGCCAGTTTATCTCGAAGTGCTGGTTCTATTGTAATACCACGCTCAGCAACTCCTTTGACCGGATCTTCCATTGCTCGATCCGCAATCTCACG
>JABGWD010000065.1 GCA_018645725.1 Opitutia bacterium | reverse complement strand
CGGGCATGATGTCGGCCCGCCAGTTGCGCTTCCCGTTGCGCGAGGCGAATCCCATGTTTCCATATTCCATCAACCAAGCCGTCCGGCTGGCCGGCGGATCATCATTGTCGTTCTGGAAGACGTCCCCGAACGAACTGACCGACTGCTCGTATGAATTGCGGAAATTGTGCCCGATCGGACGCAAGCCCGTACCGTCCGGGTTTACGCGCAAGGCGACCCCGCCGACATAGACCTGTCCGTCCCCACTGGGCAACCCGGAAACGTTTCTCGAAGAATAGAAACTGCCTGCGTTCAGTTTCCAGCCTTCCTTATCGGTGACTTTGGACCCTTTGTTCCCATGGTTGAAATAGTACTGTCCATTAGGGCCGACCGTTACGGAGTGCAAGCTGTGGTCATGGTTGTTCCCGTCGAACCCGGTAAGCAACACCTCGCGCTTGTCCACACCCTCGTCAAACACGGCATTCCGATTGACGTCGGTGTACACGATCAAATCGGGCGGTTGGGAAACGAGTATGCGGTTGTCGACCACGGCAATCCCGAGGGGAGAGATGAACGTCTTTTCCTGAACGAAGACGTGTGAGCTCTCGGCTACGCCGTCTCCATCCTTGTCCTCGACCACCACGATCCGGTCACCATCGGGTTGGGTTCTTCGCCCCCGGTAGTTTCGTCCCTCCGCTACCCAGATTCGTCCCTTGTAGTCGATGTCCATATTGGTCGGGTTGTAAAAGAGCGGAGACTTTGCCCAGACGGTGACCTCCAGTCCCTGTTCCGCCATGACCAGTTGATCGGGTGGGTAATGATCGATACTTGGTGCGAGCCCGCGTTCCTTGGCCGAGGCCTTGGATATGCTCCCGATATTCGGTGGCTTGTTGAACACTAAAAATTGTACACTGGTCTTGGACCCTCCCTGCTGCTTGCTCCCGCCATCGTCCAGTCCGCCCCGGGCGAGAAACTGTACGTACTTGTGTCCCTTGGGCAGTTCGTAGTGGATCACGCTGTTGGCATGCGCCCCAATTCCGTAGGCAACCGGTTTGCCGTCGATTTTCAAGGGTTTCCCTCCGCAGTTCTTGTTGATCCTGCCTCCTCCCCAGCCCGTGCTTGCGGACTTCCACTTGAGCTCGGTCAATTTGGTCTCCTTCCCCGCGGCGTCAACGAGTCGGGGTTCCGCCCAGTCCGCCCAGTCGCAGGAATGAGAATCTCCACCATCCGCCATGACCAGATACAGATCCTTGGCGCCCTTGACGTTTGCCTTGATCTCGGCAGCGTGTCCCTTGGTCTTGGTGGTGATCACCTTGGTCGCAAAGAGGGCTTCCTTGACGTCGAGCGGTTTGGTCTTCGGGGTAGTGGATGCGCCTTTCTTGCCACTGCCAAACCGGGTTGTTGGATTGGGTAAGGACTTCACTCCGCCTTTTGGAACCTCGAGCTTGGCCGTCCAGACGATTGCGTTAAGTACGCAGGTGCGAAAATCGTCCTGATCCCAAGACTTGTGATGATGGGCCCCCGTCGTCCCGAATCCCCGTTGTCCGTTCTCTCTCTCCGATGCCCAGGCAACGTGTTGCTTTTCCTTCCGCTCGAGTACTGCCTTTCTGACTGCCGGGTTGTTGCTATGGGGACCGTCTCCGCGCTTGAGGGTGTCCGCAGGGGGCAGGGCGCTGAGGATTGGGGTGACCCCCTTCATTCCTTCGCGAAAGCGCATGTGGTAGTACCATTCGTCCCTTAGGGTGAAGGGTTTGACCCCATTGGCGACCGGGTGCTTGGGGATCGACTTGAATTCGGCCGTCCAGTGCGGGTTGACCGACCAGAAGGTCTCGAAGTATCCACCGATCCACTTGACGAACATATTGCCCGGTGCGCCCTTGGGGACTTCCACTGCGTAGTGCACGCAGACCAAACCCACTCCCTTTTCCGCCAGGGCGTCGAATTGCTTGAGGAACTTGTTGATCGGATGCCTGCCTCCTCCGTCCGACAGAACCACCACGGTGGCGGCGTCCTTGAAGATCGCGGGATCGGTTGGCCATCCGCCCTTGTGGATCGCGGTCTCGATCGCGAGCCCGGATTCCTTGACCAAGGCGTTGGAAAGCAAATCCACTCCATCTCCCCAGTTATGGGCGCTTGAACCGTGACTGTCCCGACCGGAGATCAGGACGATCTTGGTCTTGGCCCAGCCGGTCAGGGGAATGGCTGAGAGCATGGACAGGAAGAGAAGCAGGGCTTTGGGAACGTAATTTCTCATGACCTTCTTCTTACGCCCCCTCCACCCATTCACAACACTAAATGGGCGGAAGCCGAAAGATTGCGGCAAACGGTTCCACTCCCTGCGGACTTGTCATAATCGAAGCATTCTTGGGTTGAACGGTTTCGGGTTTGTCTGTGCATTGTACCGTCTATGCCAATAACGAAAACCAAATTGGAAAGAAGAGCTTTAGAGAAGGTCCTCCCTTTCCTGCTTCTGGGCTTGCTTGGCTCATGGGGTTGCCAGGAAGTCAAGGTCGCGAACCCTACGCCCGAGCTGGCGGACTTTGCCAGCGACGGGTGCAGCATGTTCATAGACGGTACTTTCGAAAAGCCGGAGCTTTGGAAGGAATGTTGTCTTTTGCACGACATGGCCTATTGGCGTGGAGGAACCGAGGAGGAGAGAAAGCAAGCCGACTTGGCTTTCAAGGCGTGTGTTGAGAAGAAGACCGAGGACCCGCTCCTTGCCAATTTGATGTACGAGGCGGTACGGGCGGGTGGGGCGCCCCATTTCCCGACCTGGTACCGTTGGGGATACGGTTGGCCGGTTGGCCGGGGTTACAAGGCCCTTTCCGAGGAGGAGGAAAAGCTGGCCGACCAGAAGCTCGAGGCCTACCGTTTGCAAGGCAAGTAAGCGTGATGGGGAGGATGGCGACCTCAGGACGTCCGCTTGCCTTTGAAGTTCGGGTCGAGCCATTCGGAGACCGATACAAGATCGGCCATTTGTCCGATGCAGTAGATGACGT
>JABGWD010000064.1 GCA_018645725.1 Opitutia bacterium | reverse complement strand
GGTCCCGAGCGCTGGGACACGCCTTACCTGTTCGAGAGTCTTTTCGACAAGCCGCGGAGCCATCACCAGATGGCCCATAACCAGAAAAAATGCATCGAGGATCTGATCAAGGTGGATCATTTCCATATGGAGCAATTCGCCTACCTGCTCAAGAAGATGGACGGCATTCAAGAGGCCAATGGGAAGACCCTTCTCGACAATACCCTCTTTACCTATGGATCTGGATTGGGTGACGGCGCAACCCACCAGTATAGCGCCTTGCCCATCGTGACCGCAGGTTCCGGTGGGGGGGCGTTCAAGACGGGCCGGCATTTCAACCTTTCCGAGCAATCCGGTTTGACCCCCAAAGTGGGCGGTAAGTACATCGCTCCCGAGGGGGGCGTGCCTCTGGCCAACTTGTGGCTTACCCAAGCCCGTGCACTTGGCCTGAAGATGGACCGCTTCGCGGACAGCACGGGCGAACTGGGGCTTCTGCGCGCTTAGTTTCCTTTCTCTCCCCTTACTCCAGCCCTTGAAAACTTAGGACCCTCCGACCATCCCCTGATATAATGAAGAAAACCGCTTTTCTGTGCCTGCTCCTGATCTTTTTGAACGCCTGCCAGACTTCCAACCCGCCTGCGAAACAGGCGGGCAAGGGAAAGCAAGCTACGTCGGGAGTTTCCAAGGCTCCTGCGAAAAAATCCATCAAGGGACAAAAGGACAGGCCCAATATCGTTTTTATCTTTTCGGACGATCATTCCTATGAAGCCGTATCAGCCTATGGCGGCCGGCTAAGCAAGGTTGCTCCGACCCCCAATTTGGACAGGATCGCCAAGGAGGGCATCCGCTTTGACAACTGCTTCGTGACCAATGCGCTTTGCGGACCAAGCCGGGCGGTCATCCAAACAGGCAAGCATTCCCACCTCAACGGGTTCATGGAAAACGAACACCGATTCGATGGAAACCAGCAGACTTTTCCCAAGCTCTTGCAAAAGGGAGGCTACCAAACCGCGGTCATTGGAAAATGGCACTTGGGCACCGATCCGCAGGGCTATGACTTCTGGAACGTCCTGCCCGGGCAGGGAACCTACTACGCGCCTGACTTCAGGACGCCCAAAGGACTCGTTGCGGGAACGCCGGGTGAATACGTCACGGAGGCCGTGGTGAGCAAATCGATCGACTGGCTGGAGAAGGGCCGGGACAAGGACAAGCCTTTCATGCTCATGGTCCAGCACAAGGCTCCACACCGTTTCTGGTTGCCCCCTGTTCACTTGCTCGACGAATACGTGGCCAAGGACTATCCGGAGCCGAAGAATTTGTTCGATGACTACAAGGGTAGGGGAACCCCGGCTCAGACACAGGACATGACCTTGCGCGTGACCATGGATTTGGCTTTGGACAACAAGATGGTCCCTTTCCGCCAGGACCGGATGAACGAGGCCCAGAAAAAGAAATGGAACGAAGTTTACGACAAAATTCGGGCTGACGTGCTGAAGAAGCGCCCGCAGGGGGACGACCTGGTGCGCTGGAAGTACCAAAGGTACATGGCCGACTACCTGGCTTGCATCAAGTCGCTCGATGAATCGGTCGGTACCATGCTCGATTATCTGGACGAGTCGGGGTTGGCGGACAACACGGTCGTGATCTATGCGTCCGATCAGGGTTTCTTTCTGGGCGAACATGGTTGGTTTGACAAACGGTTCATGTACGAGGAATCTTTGAAAACCCCCCTGTTGGTCCGTTGGCCCGGGGTAGCCAAGAAGGGGACCGTGAACAAGAAAATGGTCTCGAACTTGGATTTCGCCCAAACCTTTCTTGATCTCGCCGACATTGAGCAACCTTCGGACATGCAGGGCAAGAGCCTGAAGCCCTTGTTCGAGGGCAAGCAGTCTGCCGATTGGAGGGAATCGGTTTATTATCACTATTACTGTTTCCCCGAGTACCATGCGGTGCGCCGGCACGACGGCGTGCGCAACAGTCGGTACAAGTTGATGCATTTTTACGATTTGAACGAATGGGAGCTCTTTGACTTGGAGAAGGATCCCATGGAGATGAAATCGGTTCATGCGGATCCCGGTTATGCCGACGTTCTTGAGCATATGAAGGAGCAGTTGACGAAGCTCCGCAAGGAGTACGAGGTTCCTCCCGCCCCCAAGCTGCGCAAGGGGGAGACCCTGTTTCCGCCTTGGAGAGAATTCGGAACCTTTGAGGTCGGCCTGCCGGACGAGGGTTGGACTTCCCTCTTTGACGGAAAGTCCTTGAAGGGCTGGCGTCAACCCTTTGCCTCCAAGCCCGGGGGACCCATCTCGCAAATTGCCAACCCTACCGGTATCGAGGTGGTGGACGGTGAAATTCACCTTTCTCCGGCACCCCAGGTTTTTTACCTGCACACTCTGGAATTCTCCGACTTCGTCCTCGAATTGGAGGCTTTTACGCCCGGCAAGGATTTCGACTCGGGCATAGGATTCCGATGTGTCCTGCCCAAGGGCAAGCAACTTCCCGCCGGGTATCAAAGTGAAATTTCGGACATCCGTAGCGGTGGAATCTACGACATCGGTGTGGGCTGGATGAACCCCGCCGACGAGGAGGCCAAAATCAATGACTTCGTCGACCGGACAGGTACATTCTTCAAGCCCAAGGCGTGGAATCAGATCCGGGTCGCCTGCAAGGGTTCACGGATCCGCACTTGGGTGAACGGCCAGTTATGCAGTGATGTCAAGGATTCCAAGCACAAGCAAGGAACGATTGGTCTGCAGCATCACTCAAAGGAGGGCGTTTACCGTTTTCGCAATTTACGCATACGCGAGATTTAGATTCGTGATCTGAGCTACCTGCCAAGAGGTTGCTCTTATGGTGGCGGTGACAATAATCACGACTTAATTTGATTTTTGGGCAAAATTGAGCGAAGTTTTCATGTTTTGTCGAACAAGAGAAGGAAAAGATACCTTGCATCTTTTACCGGACTGCATGCCTATTGCCAGGATAAGCAGATACAGGAGGAAATAGGCCAAAAACTGGATTGGGCCTTGCTGCATTTGCGTAAGGATAATCGGGTGGTCTGGTTTGTAGGGGTTTTGAAACGCCATTTGCTTGCCGGTTCCAGCCTTGAGTCCTTGCCTGGGAAAGACCAGAAAAAGAGGGCCCAAGCGTTGAAACGATTTGGGATTGAACGGATCGAGCTCGATTATCGGGATTTGCTCGAAAAATTTATCCCCGCCTGGCCGCATTACCTGTCGATGGCTGAGAACTACCGGAGTACGGAACTGGAAAAGTTTCGGTTTTCTCAGGATGAACGGGGAAAGAAAATTCCCCTAAGCGTGATCGAGGTAATGGTGAGATTGGGGGAGTGCGAAAATTCCATAGTCAGCAAGTGCTCACAAAGCTTTTGCGAAGACGGTGAAGACTTTCTTTTGTTGGATGATGGTTGGAAGTGGGTTCGTGTCGAAGAAGGATATTCTCATCAGGAAGGCTTGGCCATGGGGCATTGCGGGAATTATTACGCGAAAAAAGGCGACGTACTTTATTCCTTGCGTGAACCGGTTCAGCAAGAAGACGAGATGGCTTGGCGACCACACTTGACTTTTATCTGCTCCGGATCGGGGCACTTTGGGGAGATGAAAGGCAGGGGTAACGGGAAGCCTTCCGCCGTCTATCATGATCGGATTGCGTCTTTGCTTTCGCAATCGGATTTTCGAGGGATTGAAGGAGGTGGATACCTGCCTGCGAATAATTTTTCCATAACCGATCTGAAGGAGGATGGGGTTTGCCAAATCGTCCGTGACAACCCGGGATTCGAACTTTCGAAATGGAGTTTCCGCAATACGCGTCTGCTCTTTGATTTTGGGGACGGTTGGGACTGGAGCTTTTTCGAGGGCTATGATTTTCCAAAAAAGCCGAGCCCGGATTACGATATGAGCAGGCCGCCGCCCCTTGTTCTTTTGCGGCGAAAATACACCTTCAATTCCAAAGAGATTTGCTTGCCCATCTTGATTTTCCCCTATGTTCGCGGACACTTGGGCGAACCTATCACTCAGCAACCCGTCGAATCGATTGATGACATGGAAACCAAGTTTCAAAAGTTGCTCGAAATCATGGAGGTCAAAGCTGTGTCATCCGGTTCCTTGCTTGATCCCCCGTTTTCCTGGCAGAAGCTTTTGGGGGTAAGCTCAACGGAAGAATTGCTATTGGGTTGGCCGGGTTTCTCTACGGCTACGCCCCTGCGTTCGTTACTTTGTAGGTATGCGCCCGGCCCCTATGTCGCGCATGCCTATTCGGTTCACCTCGGGGACGATTTGGTCGAACTGGATGAAGGGATTTGGAATCTGGTCCGCTTCCGTTCGGTTCGTCATTTTCTCGAGTCCGTTTCTTGTCACGAAGGAGTCCGGGCCTTTGATGCGAGCAAGCATTTTGAGGTTGATGCCTTGATGCGTGGCCAAATGAAATCTCAATTGCTTTCCTTCATCGATTGCTTCCAGTTTGGCTTGAACGGGCTTTACGTAATGTTGGAGGAACCGTCCAGTTGCAGTTCACCCTGTCAGATCGTTGCGACGGAATATGCGCTTGCCCGCATTGAGATGGACATAGGGATGTCCTCCTTCGATAACAAATTCTCACTGATGAGCGAAGTGGTGAGGACTTATGATTACGAACGGGAAAGTTTTCAAATCGCTGCCTGAGAAGAGACGTCCTTCTAGGTCGTTGAGATTTCCTTGAGC
Source organism: Opitutia bacterium (assembly GCA_018645725.1). GTDB lineage: Bacteria > Verrucomicrobiota > Verrucomicrobiia > Opitutales > Seribacteraceae > Seribacter. The sequence goes on along the minus strand of JABGWD010000064.1, from coordinate 10,929 downwards.
TTTCTATCGGTGACGAAGGTGCCGAAGGGAATGAGCGTGGCCACGAAGAGGTAGACCCCGAATCCGAACGACCACTTGAATTTGCGCATGCACAGGGCAAGCAGGATGCAGTAGGCCATGAACAAAACCCCGTGGGTCATTCCCAACCGATTTACAAGATCTATCCCGAAAGCAAATACTTTCTCCAGTCCCAAGCATTTTCTGTATATGAAAACTCCGAGGAGGAGTATCCAGGATACGCCTTCGATGTTTCCGAGGATTCGCAAATACTTGATCATTGGACAAAGCTCATGGTTTTTTACCGATAGAAGGGAGTGAGTCGACGGGTGTGTCAAGCAGTCGAACGAAGGTTTGGCGGACTTTTTCCAGGGAGCCGATCCCGAGGTAGGAATGGAAGACGTAGGGTTCTGCTTTGATTGAATGTTCCTGACGAAAGCGATAGACGAGGTTCCACTTCACGACTTTTTCTGGGGAAAACCGAAACCGTCCGTAGCCCGGTCCTCTCCAAGGAGAGATTCTTTTCTCAAGGGAAAGAACGCCCATGGCGAATTTTTCGTCTTTGGTGGACAGGATCACGGGCATGGATTGTTCGCCCGGTCCGTCTGACAGGCGTTCGAGTCTCCCGGTTTTTCCATCCAGTCCGTAAAAGTCCTCGAAGGCTTTGGGCATGTAGCCCGTAACCACCTCGAATTGGGCGTAGTGATGAAGTTCTTCCAAAGGCAGCCGAAAGACGGTTTCGTAAAGAATCAAGTTTTCCCAACCGGCAGGGGAGAGCTGGATGCGCTTGGTCAAGACGTGGTTGGACAAGGGAGTGCGGTTTTTTGCCGGGTGACCATCCGACTTGCCCCCGGGTGGCAGCCAGAAAGCCGTTTGGGTCTCGGTCTTCATCCAGTCCTTTCCCTTCTTCATTCGCAGGAGGCGGCTGGTGCTTGTTTCTCCTGCTCCGTCGTCTCTTGATCCCGCCTCCGTCGGGTTGAAAGTCTCTGGCTGAAAAGGAGAGGAGAGGTCGAGGTTAATGGCGGACTGGAGTTGCCGTCCGTGGTCGTGGCTGTCGATAAATTCCTGATTGCGCCAGGTAATCGAGTCGACCGCGCCGGCAAGTCGCGAAGTTGTTCGCAGAACAAGCTGATCCCCTTCCACCGTTGAGCGAATTTCAGCGTCTCCTCTCGCAGGCAATATGATGCTGCCTTGGGGAGATCCCTTTACTTGGTGCAATGCGATTCTCAATAGGTCGAGTTCTCCTTTTTCGGACATGGGATCGATGCGCAAGCTAGTCAACCTTTCCAATTCCGGGAGGACGAACCAGATCGATTGGGCGTCGTCGGCCGGATAAACCTTCTTGGTGATTCTTCTCCCCGGAGCAAAGGAAGCCTTTCCGTCTCCCCAGAAGAGTGAAATTTCATGCTGTGCCTGCGTCTTCAGCCTAAGCTCCAAGGCTGTTTGCCCGGCAAGTGGCTTTTTGAGTGTGTGAATCATCATGGGATCCAAGTTCTTTCCGATGATCGTCCAGTTTGCTTTCTTATTTTGAATTTCGCAGTTTTTGAGCTCCCAGCCAGTCAATTGCCCGTCCGGAGCAAAATCCCATTTCAGGGCGGCTGGTCTGACCGGATCGATCCGGGAAAAGGTTCGAAACTCTTGTTCGCACCACGCGTTCGAGGCAATGAACAAGAGCAGGGCTTTTCCAAGAAGACCGAAGGAGCGGACTTGAGCGCAAAGGTGGTTCATTTCTTGGGCCTGCGGTAGAGACGGATGGAAAGAATGCTCGCAAGAACGATCGCCGCGCCAAGGCCGGAAAAGGTTCCGAAATAAAGGACGTAGGTGTGTTTTTCCGGCATGGGGATGGGGTATTGGGATCCCAATGCTTGAGGTATGGCGAGTATGGGGCAAAGAGATGAAAGCATGGCGATGATGTCCAAAAAATCGTCCTGCCATCCAACGGCCAAAACAAGGGAGGCCAGAAGGGGGGTAATCCAAAGCAGACCGACGAAGCCCCAAAAGCCCAATGAGAACCAAAGTTCGCGGGCAGCTTGCAGATAGAGCGCGCAGGCAAGAATCAAAAGGGAGGGTAGGAAAAAGGCGGAGAGTTCGGGTTTGATGGAGAAGAAAAGGTCGTTTGCCACGGCTTGTGAGAGAAGGATTCCGTGGACAGCGCAGACCATGACGCCGAGTAAAAGAGCGAACCAAGTCCCACGGCTTTCGTCCGCGGTCATGGGGATGGAGGAGAGTCCCAAGCGGTTAGCCCTCTGGACACCTTTGAGATGAAGATGCCTGTCCGGACAACAGGTGTTGACCAGAGTGAGGATGCCGAGAAGAGAGAGTCCGAAGAATACGGATTGCACGAAGAGCAGAGTGACAGGAGCACCCCCTCTGTTCTCCGCTTCGGAAAGGGAGAACTGTTCACCCAGCAAACCGCTGGCCTCGCCCTCCGAAAAGAAGGGCCACAGGGAACCAAGGAGAAGGAATTGGAAAACCGCGAAAATGATGATTCCTGAGATCTTCGAGAAGGACGGAAGGGATTCGTTTCTCCATTTTCGGTAGGCGGTGACCAGAAGGGCGGCCAAGATAAGTCCCTGCATGATGAGGGTAAAAAGAGAAGGGGATATTTCGGTGCCAAAAAAGGGAACGTCCTGCCAAAAATCAATCATGTCGTCCTCCCACCTGTAGTATTCGGGGTTTTCCATGGAGATGAGCTCGGGAAGCATCTTTCCGAAATAGGTCGGAAGAATGGTGAGAAAGGAAAGAAAGGAGATCCCCGCTTGGCCGAAGGCAGGAAGAAAGACGTAAAGTCCGAGGACCACAATGCGGGAAACCCAGGAAGCGGCCCGTGGTTTGGGTACGACCAACCCGATGACGTGGGCGGTGAGGTGGTAAAGCACGACGGACGAAAAGAAGACGAAATAAAGGTGGAGGATGTTCTCAAAGGGAAGCTCGCCCACGATTATGCAGTGGAGGAGAAAAGGGAGAGTAAGGGCGAACATGTAGTATTCCCTAGCGGGCAAACCGAAGAGGTACCCCACTATTTTGGAGAATGGATTCATCGGTGTCATTCGCTGGTAATCCATCAGTCCGGACTCCTTCTCCTCGGCTGTGATGGCAGCTACGCGTCCGGTTCCCAGGAACATAAGGAAGAACCCCTGGAGGGACAAAAGAAAGGTGAAGGCGTGACGGGCCCCTCTGACCGGAGAAGGTTCGCCTTGCCACCCTCCACCCGCTTCGTCGAGGTAGGCTGTGAAGTAAACGGTAGATGTGACGATTAAGGAGAATAAACCGGCTGCGATCAGGTGTTTGCCCCGAAGGCGCTCCCGGATGCCCCGAAGAATAAGCGGGTTCACTCCTTCTCTCCTTTCCCGTCTTCCGACTCCACTTGCAGGAACAAGTCCTCGACCTTGGATTGTTTGGGTTCGAAGCGATAGATTTTGGCGCCTTTTTCTACGAGGGAAGAAAGGACCTCTGCTTCCTCTTGGGAAGTTCCTTCATGGATGAACTCAAAACACTTTCTGCTTTCATCCACCGAATGGACGGATGAGATGACCGAAAAGTCCTTCAGGCAGTCTTCGATTCCATCGAATGCTTCGGTGAGGTAAACCTGTACGGTCCTTGCCGGGTTTGTCTTCTCGGCAATCTCATCGATCGTCCCGGAGTGAATCATGGTGCCATCCTTCATGATGCCGATGGCATCGCAGAGGTCCTGAAGTTCGGAAAGAACGTGGGAGGATACCAAAATGGTCTTTCCTTCGGAGGCGAGTTTGCGCAGGAGGTTGCGCAGGTCGATGCGGGCTTTGGGGTCGAGGTTGGCGGCCGGTTCGTCGAGGAGAAGGACTTCCGGGGCGTGAATCAGGGTTTTGGCCAATAAGGCCCGTTGCTTCATGCCCCGGGAGAGTGATTTGCAAAGAGCCTTTCTTTTGTCCTGAAGGTCGGTTAGGCCGAGACATTCCTCGACTTTGTTTTTTCTTTGGTTCGAGTCCAACCCGTAGGCGTGGGCAAAAAGATCGCAAAATTCTTCCACCCGCAGATCGTCGTAAACGGGAGGGAAATCAGGCATGTAGCCAAGAATCTTGCGGGCTTCTTCCGGGTTGTGCAAAACGGAGACGTCACCGAGGTTGATTTCCCCATAAGTCGGTTCGAGCAGGGTGGCAAGAGCCTTGATGGTGGTGGTCTTTCCCGCTCCATTCGGTCCGATCAGACCGTAAACCGAACCTTTCTCGACCGCGAAGGTCAAACGGTCGACGGCAACGAAGTCGCCATAGTGAATTTTGAGGTCTTTGACGGAGATCATGAGGGAGGGTATTAGGCGCACATTGAGAAATAAAAACGTGTTCTCGTCAACTTTTCCTTGCCTAAATGACGGTTGGCAGGACATTTGTTTAAAAACCCTTCTAATCAAAAAATGAAATCGTTCAAATTCCTCACCACTCTACTTGTCTTTTCTTGCGCCTCCGTTCATGCGGAAAAAAATCTCTTTGATGGGAAAACCTTGAAGGGATGGGATGGTAATCCCAAGTTCTGGAGTGTCAAGGACGGGGCGATCGTTGGCCAAACGTCCAAGGAGAACCAAACCAATGGAAATACTTTCATTATCTGCAAGGATTTGAAAATGAAGGATTTCGATCTTCGTCTTGATTTCAAGATAGAGGGTGGAAACTCGGGTATCCAATACCGCAGTTTCGTCAAGCCGGGCAAGCATGACGGTTGGCGGATCGGAGGCTACCAAGCCGACTTCGAATCCGGAGACCGTTACTCGGGCATTTGCTATGGAGAAGGCTTCCGTGGCATTTTGTCGGATCGTGGTTTTCACACGACTCTTACCCTGAACGACAAGGGGAAGTTACAAAAGGATGCCAAGAAATTCGGAGACTCCAAGGAAATCGGCAAGGCGGTCAAGAAGAAGGACTGGAATACCTACAGGATTACTGCCAAGGGTTTTCATTTCGTGCATTACATCAATGGGGTGAAGACGACCGAATTGACCGATAACGACGAGAAAACCCGCCGGGCGGATGGCTTGCTGGCCTTTCAAGTCCATCAGGGCCCGCCGATGAAGGTTTCCTTCAAGAATATCGTCCTTAAGTAGCGAGCGCTTTTCTTAGCGGGATGTTCGAGCATCCATCCGACCGGGTCGACCTGCGTAGCGATACGATCACTCAACCGACCCCGCTCATGCGGGAAGCAATGGCCTCGGCCATTGTTGGAGACGATGTGTTCGGGGAGGATCCCACGGTCATTGAACTGCAGGAACGGATGGCTTCCATCATGGGCAAGGAAGCGGGGTTGATGGTTCCGAGTGGAACGATGGCCAACGCAATCGCCATCCGGACCCATACCCAACCGGGTGACGAAATCATAACCGAGGAGCATAGCCATATTTACGTCTACGAGGCGGGAGGATTCGCCGCCTTGTCCGGTTGTTCGGTGGCCTTGGTTCCAAGCGAACGGGGAATCATGGCGGCGGAAGCAGTGAAGGCAAAAATCAGGAAGCCTTCGGAGTGTTCGAGTCATTACCCGAACGGCAGTCTGGTCTGCATCGAAAATACCTCGAACCGGGGTGGGGGAACTTTCTATCCGCAATCCGTGACGGATGAAATTGCCCAAGTGGCACGGCAATCGGATTGCTCCGTTCACCTCGATGGTGCGCGCATATTCAATGCCGCGGTGGCCAGCGGCATGGACCCAGCGAGAATCGTTCGGGATTGCGATACCGTTTCCATTTGTATTTCGAAAGGGTTGGGCGCTCCGGTCGGTGGCGTATTGGTCGGTTCGCGCGAGGTGATTGATCAGGCTCATCGCTGGAGGAAGACGTTCGGTGGTGGCATGAGGCAGGCTGGGATCATCGCGGCGGCCGGGCTATATGCTCTTGAGCACAATAGGGACAGGTTGTCCGATGACCATGCTCGGGCCCGTGCCTTGGCCTCCGGACTTCAAGGAATTGCCGGATTGAAAGTCGATCTTGAGTCCGTCCAAACCAACATGATTTACCTGCGGACGGAATCGCCTGCTTCGGAGTTTGTCGACAAAGCGGCTGCCCGGGGCATTGATTTCTTGGCCCTGGGTCCTAACCTCCTCCGTTTGGTCACGCATTTGCATATTACGGACGATGATATAGAAAAGACGATCAATGCGTTTGAAAATTGATTTCCATCCTTCTTCATGAAAAAAGTCGTGTTGGCCGGTGGTTCCGGTTTCCTTGGGCAGGCATTGGCCCGATCGCTCTTGGCTGATGGGTATGAAGTCGTCGTGCTTGGCAGGAGCCCTGCACCGCTTGGAGCATCAGGGCGGTTTGTGATTTGGGATGGGAAACAATTAGGTGAGTGGAAGGAAGAATTGGAAGGCGCTTATGCCCTTTTCAATTTGACGGGACGGTCAGTGGACTGCCGCTATACGGAAGCAAACCGCGATTTGATTCTCAATTCCCGAGTTCATTCTACGCGGGTTCTCGGGGAAGCGGTCGGGGCTTGCTCTCAAATCCCGAAAGTCTGGCTGAATTCCAGTACGGCAACCATTTACGATGACCGGAGGGGAGACCGGGATCCTCATGACGAAGGGAGCGAAGATTTGGGCACTGGTTTTTCCGTGAGCGTCGCTCAAGCTTGGGAAAAAGCATTCGAGGGATCCTCCGTTGAAGGTTTGCGAAAGGTCGCCCTGAGGGTAAGTATCGTTTTGGGCAGGGATGGAGGAGCCTTTCCGGTCATGAAGCGATTTGCCAAGCTTGGGCTTGGCGGGGCTCAAGGACCGGGCTGTCAATGGATGAGCTGGTTGCACATTGACGATTGGGTTGGAGTGGCAAGGTTTCTGATGGAAAACCCATCGATCGAGGGTCCTGTCAACCTCGCTTCCCCCAATCCCGTAACCAACGCCTCCTTCATGCGCGAGATGCGCAAGAGGTTTGCACCGATGGGGATTGGTCTTCCCGCGCCTTCCTTGTTTGTTCGAATAGGCGCGTTCTTTATGCGGACAGCTCCGGAGCTGGTCTTGAAGAGCCGTAAGGTGGTTTCAGCCACTTTAGCCGAAGCCGGTTATTCTTTCAAGTATCCCGACTTGGCTCAGGCTATCAGGAACCTGGCCGCCTGAGAGCCCTCATTTCCCTTTTTGGGAATGGGACAGAAACCAATCGTAGAGTTTGGGGTTGCGGTAGCTGTTGGTCCAGGAATCATGGCCGACTCCGGGGTATTCGGTGTGTTTGATTTCTCCACCGGCTTTCTTGATTGCCTCAACCATGACACGGCTTAGACGGACCGGAACTACCTTGTCCGCATCTCCGTGAAAGTTCCAAATGGGGAGAGATTCGTATTTTTTCGCCCACTCCGTTTTCCCTCCACCGCAAATAGGAGCGACGGCGGCAAACTTCTTCGGGTATTCCGCAGCCGTAGCCCAGGTCCCGAATCCACCCTGACTCAAGCCCGTGAGGTATACCCGGTCTGGATCGACGGGGTGTTTTTGCAAGAGCTCGTCAACTAACCCGGCAACGATCTTTGGCTTCCACCACAAGTCGGTCCGGGGGCATTGAGGAGAGGCAATGATGAACGGCAGATCCTTGTTTTCGACGATCTTGGCCGGTCCGTGCTTCTTGACCAGGTTCAAGTTGCTTCCCCGTTCGCCGCGGCCATGAAGAAATACCAGAAGAGGCCATTTCCCTTTTGATGGTTTTGAGGAAGGCTTGTAGAGAAGATAGCGATAGCCTTGCGAGTTGTCCTTCGGTCGGAAGCTTTCTTCAGTCTGCCGGGGAGCGGAAGAGGATTCGTCCTTGCGGGCTTTCGCACCCGCGGAAATTGAAAAGGAAAGGGCCAAAAGGCTGCTTGTCTTTAAAATATGCAATGTAGTTCTTGTGCTCATGAAAAGGTTGATTTTAGTGATAAGCAAAAATTAGTTCGAGTCTTATGGCGAGATATATTGGAAATCTTAAAATAAGCCTTGAGTTCGGTCGCTTGTCGGTTAGGAAAAAGAGTGAATTGGTTTGTTTAAAAAATAGATTCCTGAGAGCTGCCGGTTTTTGGCTTTGTTTCCAGCTGACGACAGGGTTCGTTCAAGGGGAAACGTTCAAGCGGGACATAGTGATTTACGGTGGAACTTCGGCTGCCATCAGTGCCGCGGTACAAGTGAAAGCAATGGGCAAATCCGTGGTGGTTGTTTCCCCTGATACTCACCTGGGCGGTCTTTCCAGCAGCGGTTTGGGTTGGACGGACAGTGGACGAAAGGAAGCCATTGGTGGAATTGCCCGCGACTTCTACCACCGCGTTTGGCGGCACTACCAAAGTGTGGAATCCTGGAAGTGGCAAGATATGGAAAAGTATGGAAACCGCGGCCAAGGTACCCCTGCCATCGATGGCGACCGCCGCACGATGTGGATTTTTGAGCCTCATGTCGCGGAGCAAATTTTCGAATCTTGGGTAAAGGAGCACCAACTCGAAGTTTTCCGGGACCAGTGGCTGGACAGGGACAAGGGAGTTGATATGGAAAACGGACGTATCAAGGCCATCACCACTTTGTCTGGCGACAGGTATGAAGGCGAAGTGTTCTTGGACTGTACTTACGAGGGTGATTTGATGGCTTCCGCCAGGGTTTCCTATTTCGTTGGTCGTGAACCCGTCGCCTTGTACGGAGAAGCCTTGAGCGGCGTGCAAACCAGGAATGCCCGGTCTCATCAGTTCAAAGGCAAGGTGGATCCGTTCGTAGTGGCTGGAGATCCGACGAGTGGCTTGTTGGCGAGAATCAGTCAAGACCCTCCCGGGGAAGAGGGCTCGGGCGATGCGAAGATGCAAGCATACAATTTTCGCTTGTGTCTTACGCAAGTTCCAGGCAATCGATTGCCTTTTCCCAAACCAAATGGGTACGACCCCGCGCAATACGAGCTTCTCTTGCGTACCCTGCAAATGGGGTCTCGTCATGTCTTTGGCAAATTCGATCCGATTCCCAATGCCAAAACCGATACCAACAATCATGGCCCCTTCAGTACCGACAACATCGGGATGAATTACCAATATCCGGAGGCAAAGTACGACGAGAGAAAAAATATCATTCGTGAGCACGAGGAGTATCAAAAAGGATATTTCTACTTTCTCTGTAATGATCCCCGGGTTCCTGAGGACGTTCGCAAAAAGATGAGTTCGTGGGGCTTGGCCTTGGATGAATTCAAGGACAATGGCCATTGGCCCCATCAAATTTACGTGCGGGAAGCGCGCCGCATGGTGAGCGACTTCGTGACGACGGAGCTTCACTTGCGCAAGATCATCGAAACCCCTGCGTCCATTGGGATGGGTTCCTACAATATGGATTCACATAACGTCCAACGCTATGTTGCCAAGGATGAGAGCGGCAAGGCATACGTCCTTAACGAGGGTGACGTTCAAGTAAACCCGGGAGGGCCTTATCAGATATCGTACGGTTCCATCATTCCGCAAAAGTCGGAGTGCTCGAACTTATTGGTACCGGTTTGCGTCTCCTCCTCCCACATCGCCTTTGGATCGATCCGAATGGAGCCGGTGTTTATGATTCTTGGCCAGTCGGCGGCTACGGCTGCGGTATTTTCCATTGAAAACGAGGTGGCGGTCCAAGACGTTTCCTATGACAAGCTGTCCGTGCGTTTGCGAGAAGACGGACAAGTGTTGAAACTTGAGCGAAGTGATCGTATTGCCCGTGGTTATGGTATTGATCCAAAGACTTTGACCGGAATGGTGATTGATGGAAATCAAGTCAAGTTTGCAGGTGATTGGGTCGAAAGCTCTTCCCTTCGTCCTTTCGTCGGCTCGTCTTACTTTCATGATGAGAATGGAGGAAAAGGCGTGCGCTCCGCCAACTTTCCATTCAAGGCGCCCAACGAGGGCTTGCACGAAATTATGGTTTCATTCGTGCCTTCCGCCAACCGGGCGGGCAAGGTGAATTATGAGATCAAACACGAAAAGGGCTTGGTGAAGGTGACTTTGGATCAGAGAAAAAAGGGAGACCGGGAATTGATTTGGCACTCCCTCGGTTCATTCGTTTTTCAGAAAGGGAAGTCATATTCGGTGACCGTCAGCAACGAGGGAACGGAGGGTTACGTCATTGCCGATGCGGTTCAAGTCATTCCATTGGACCGATAACCTTGTCGAAGTTTGGTTTGAGTGAAACTTTTCCAGTGCGCGTTCGTTCTCAACCTATGAACAAGAATGAATGGAACGCGTGCATGGACTGGAAATAACCTGGGACTGCTTTGTATGAGCGAAGCGGACTCGAACGACTCTGCTCGAAGTGAAAGAGAAGTTTCCTTGATGAAAAGAATTTCCAAGGACGACCAGTTGGCCATGGAAGAGTTGATTGGTTTGTGGAAGTTACCCCTTTTTCGTTTTTTTCTTCGTTCCCTCAATCATCATCAGGATTCGGAGGACTTGACGCAAAGAGTTTTCATCCGGGTTTACCGTTCCTCCGCCCGTTACGTGCCCAAGGCGAAGTTTTCCACTTGGATTTTTACCGTTGCCCGAAATTTGCTCATCGACGAAATCAAAAAAAGACAAAGGCGACCCCAGATCGTTTCCGACGAACATATAGAAAACAGGAACAGCATGAATTCCGGAAATCTTCAGGAGTGGAATGAGATTTTGCTCCGTCGTCTCGACACGATCCCGGAAAATCAGAAGACCGCTTTGCTGCTAAGGGTTCAGCGAGAGCTTAGCTACAAGGAAATTGCCGAAGTCATGAAGACTACCGAGTCGAGTGTGAAAACTTGGATTCACCGAGCCCGACTTGATTTGAAATCATCTCTTTCAAGCACAGACAAAACATCATGAACATAAAACCGGACAAACGAGAAGAACGGATCGAACGATTCCTGCAAGCCGAGGAGGATAACTTGAAACCAAATTTTTCAAATGACGACATCGCCAGTGCAATCCTTGCGGGGAACCGTCCGGATCGACGAAGGAACCGCTTGATTCCCTTTTCGCTTGTCGGTTTGGCCGCATG
>JABGWD010000063.1 GCA_018645725.1 Opitutia bacterium | reverse complement strand
TGCTACTATGGATCGTACCATCCTTGTTGTAGGCAGTTATAAGGCCGACCTCTACGCCGTCCTCATAGTTTTTCTCGACTTTTAGCCCGGTCGGGTCCCACCAAGTCCAAAGACCGTGCTTCTTACCATCCCTGTAGTTTCTCTCCTCTTCTCTAAAGCCGCTTTCACTCCAGAGTGTCGTCCGCCCGTGCGGTTTGCCGTTCTTGTAGTTTAGTTCAGAAAACCAGTTTCCGTTTTCGTACCACCAAATCTCATATTGTTTCAGACCTTTCTCTAGTTTCCACAATCCACCCACTTCTCCCCGCCCTGGTCCAGATCGACGTCGAATTTTAACCCAACCCGAGTAGCGGGTTTGTTCGTCTGGAAAATAGTAGATTCGCACCCCTATCCGCTTTGATTTTAACTGCTTATCAAAAACTGCTTCGGCGATGACCTTTTCCAATTTCTCAGGGTCATCCAGGTTGATGCCAAGAGGGAATTTTGGTGAATTAGCCTGTGCGTCGACGGGAGTCGACGCAGCATTTGGATCAGTTGAGGCTGAGTCATCTCCACAACCCACTGACAACAGTGCGATCAAGGTAAGCGAAAGCAGTTTTTTCATTTCTAAACCTTAGCGTCCACATGTAAGGGGTCAAGCTTGGGTCGAGGAGGTTGGGTCCACAAGCTGATCTTGCAATCGAACGGATGGATTGCGTAGTCTTGTGACTCGTGACCCCGAAGCAATACAAGTACAAGGCCTTCATCAGCTACTCCCATCAGGACAAGAAATGGGGGGACTGGTTGCACCGCGCATTGGAGACTTACCGGGTGCCAAAGGGCCTCGTCGGGAAGGAGACCGGTGCCGGGGTCGTGCCGAAGCGCTTGTTCCCCATCTTTCGCGACCGTGAGGAATTGCCCACCTCCCATGAGTTGGGAAGGGTCATCAATAAAGCCCTCGATGATTCCTCGCATCTCATCGTGATCTGTTCGCCCCGCTCGGCCAAGTCCCAGTGGGTGAACGAGGAAATCAAGCAGTTCAAGCGCCTGGGCAAGTCCGACAACATTTTATGCCTCATCGTGGACGGCGAACCGAATGCCGCGGACAAACCGGATCTCGGGCAGGAGGAATGCTTTCCCGAAGCCGCCAAGTACGAAATCGGCGAAGACGGGGAGTTGTCGACCCGACGCACCGAACCCATCGCGGCTGACGCCCGCGAAGGAAAAGACGGCAAACGTAACTCACTACTGAAACTAGTGGCCGGCCTACTCGCCGTTGGATTCGACAACCTCAAGCAGCGCGACCTCGCCCGCAAGCAGAAGCGCATGGCGATCTTCAGCGGGGTCTCCATGGCCCTCGTCGCAATCATGACGGGCTTGACCTTCTGGGCCCTTGACCAGCAACGGGAAGCGGAACGCCAGCGGGCAGAGGCGGAAGCCCAGCGCGAGATCGCGATCAAGGCGCGGGACAACGAGGCCGAGCAACGCGAGCTGGCACAGGCCGAGCTCAGGAAGGCGAAAACCGTAAGCGAGTTCGTGCAGGGAATCTTCACCTCCGTGAATCCCGAAGCACTCGTTGGAGTGGACGACAAGGACAAGGACTTGATGAAACTGGTTCTCCAAATAGGTTCGTACAAAATTGGGGAATTGAAAGATCAACCCGAGGTGGAAGCGGATATTCGTGTAGTTCTTTCACATGTTTACATGGCCCTTGGATTCTATGAGCAAGCGACGATTCACATGGAAGAAGCTTTTGCGATTCGATTGAAAACTCTTGGGCCGAATCATGTGAAAGTCGCTCACAGCTATAACAACTTGGCTGAAGCGTATTCGAGAAAGGGTGACTACAACCAAGCGATCGAATATCACTTGAAATCCCTACCAATTTACCTGAAAAATCTAGGTCATGAGCATTCCGATGTTGCCTCATCCTACAGATCCCTTGGTAACCAATGGCTTTTGAAAGGGGAATACGGAAAAGCGATCGATTTTTACGAAAATTCCTTGGCGATATATCTTCGGGCCGATGATTCTGAACAACTCGAAGTTGCTGGGTGCTATAATAACCTTGGTGTGGCCTATGACTTAAATGGCGAATACGACAAAGCCAACTTGTATCATGAGAAGGCAATGGCGATCCGTTTGGAAACCTTGAATGCCCTTCACCCTGATTTAGCTGAATCCCACAGTAATCTAGGTGGAAATTATCTAACGCGAGGGGAATATGACAAGGCGGTTGAGCATTTCGAAAATTCCTTGGCGATTAAGTTGAAGACCCTTGGAGTTGAGCATCCCGATGTCGCCACCACTTATAGCAGCCTTGCTTCGGTCTACAACAGCAAGGGCGAATACGCCAAGGCCATAAGCTACAATAAGAAGAGTTTGGCGATCAAATTGAAGACGCTTGGGCCGGAGCATCCAGGCTTAGCCTCCGCATATTGCAGCCTTGGTTCGGTCTACAACAGCAAGGGCGAATACGACAAGGCCATAAGCTACAATGAGAAGAGTTTGGCGATTGAGTTGAAGACCCTTGGACCGGAGCATCCCGAAATAGCCAATTTATACAACAACATTGCAGTGAGTTACTCCGGAAAGGACGACTACGAAAAAGCACTCGAGTACGACGAAAAATCCTTGGCGATCAATTTGAAGACCTTTGGTCCGGAACATGCCAGCGTCGCAGTGAACTACAACAACATTGGCAACAGATATTCGGACATGAACGAATTAGGAAAGGCCATCGAGTTCTACGAAAAGGCATTAGAGCTCTTTCTGGAAATCCTCGATCCCGAGCATCCCGATATCGCCAAAAACTACAACAACATCGGTTGGGCCTATCTCGAAACGGGGGAATACGAAAAAGCTTTCGAGTGCCACGAAAAAGCCTTGAGTGCAAAACTCATGAGCTTAGGCCCCAATCATCCGGATCCTAAAACTTCCTTTAGAAACATTGCAGAAGTTTACAAAAAGAAAGGCTTCTTCCAGAAGGCTATAGATCTTTTCGAGAAGGTGAGTTCTAATTACTCCAAGAGGCTGGGGAACGATCATTTGAATGTTGGGTTGAACTACAGTTCCATTGCTAGTTTGTGCTTCCGTTTGGGCGAGTTTGACGAGGCTCTCAAGTTTGAAAAAATGAATTTAGCTATTCTGAAGAATCTGGAACTGGAGAGTGGTCTGCTCGGTACTAGCTACATGGGGATCGGTCTTATTTACTCAAAAAAAGGAGACCAAGCACTGGCAGTGGATTACTTACTCGAAGCAGAGAAAGTTTATTTGAAGCAATATGGCCCGGAATCCCGTTTCACGAAGGACGTGCAGTCGTTCACCAATGCCCGTGTTCGCTTCAAGGATGCCAAACTAGAGGCCGCCGTCCGCAAGGTGCTGAAAAAGACTGAGGGAACCGTAAGCCTAAAGGACATGGTTTCCTTGGATTCCCTTGAGGCTGTGGAGCTAGGAATCAAAGATCTCACCGGACTTGAATACGCGACCAAATTGGTCGGGTTCTTAATCCTCTCCGAGAACCAAATCACCGACATTTCACCGTTGAGAGGTTTGTCTCAACTAGAGGGAATTTCCATCTACAAGAACCAGATCACCGACCTCGCGCCATTGTCGGGAATGAGCAATCTTCAGTGGTTGCAGTTTACTGATAATCAAATCAGCGATGTCACGCCGTTGTCAGGATTGATCAAGCTGGAGAGATTAACTCTCGGCAAAAACAAAATAACTGACGTAAAGGCGCTGGCAGGGTTGACAAAGTTGGGGCGACTGGATCTCGACAACAATAAATTATCCGATGTATCCCCGTTAGCTGGTTTGACGGAGCTGACAGTGTTGCACCTACACTTCAACAAGATTACCGACGTCAAACCGCTTAGTAACTTGACCAAGTTGAAGACACTTGATCTCAGAGGTAATACTATCTCCGATGCCCAGAGGGAAATGCTCCAGAAGGCACTGACGAATTGCAGAATCCAGTTTTAACGACCCTAAGCCCGAGTGAAAGCCACCATCCCCCAGCCCGCCGAGGTGCCCTGACCCACACGCTTGCGTGTTCGCTGGCTGACCTGCCCCCTTATTCTCCCTCCTAGCAAGCCCTAGATCCGCTTCAGGTCGCGGAGGAATTCGCGGTTCTCGTCCGCTTTTTCCTTCACCAGTCGGGCCACTTCGTCGGGTTCCTTATACTCGTTCCAATCGAGCGTGAGGACGCGGGTATAATGGTCCATTTCCTCAATGAATTTCTCGTATCCCTGGTGGAGTTTTTCCATGTAGTGGAGGGTGATCCCGCCCTCCGCATCCCGTCCGCGCTCCCGGATCCTTTGCATGGAGACTTCGGGGCTGACCCGTAAATAGATCAGGACGTCGGGATAGACGAGGAAGCGCTTCATGACGTTGAAGTGTCCGACGTAGGTCTCGTAGTCACGCTGGTCGATGAAGCCCGCCTCGTGGAGCATGCGGGCAAAGATCGTGTCCTCGTAAATCGTTCGGTCCTGGACCGCTCCCTTTTCCTTGTTCCACACGATGCGCTGGTGCTGTTCGAACCTGCGAAAGAGGAGGTGGAGTTGCATCATGGCGCTCCATCGGGTCATGTCCGCATAGAAGTCGGACAGGTAGGGGTTGTCGTCCACGGGCTCGTTAAACGCGTCGTAGCCAAGGTGGTCGGCAAGTTGTTGGGAAAGGGTGGACTTTCCCGCCCCGATGATTCCGGCAATTCCGATGAACATGATTCCTCCGACCCTACCGCTTGGACGAACTCG
>JABGWD010000062.1 GCA_018645725.1 Opitutia bacterium | reverse complement strand
GTCACTCAGTCACGGTCAGCGACAGTGGCTTGCCATCAGCGCCTTGATTATTTCCGAACCCAAGTTGCTCTTGGTGGACGAACCGGCGGCCGGCCTCACTGACCTCGAGACCGAGCAAACAGCCGAGCTTCTTCTCGAACTTGCCAAGGAACATACCATCGTCGTGATCGAGCACGACATGGACTTTGTCCGGCGTCTTGATTCCACGGTCACCGTCCTCAACGAGGGCAAGGTGCTTGCCGAGGGCCCACTGGAGGAAGTCGAACGGAACGAACTCGTACGGGAGGCCTACCTCGGACGATGAGCTCTTTGCTGGAAGTCAAGGACTTGGAGTTCTCCTACGGGGAAGTTCAGGTTCTGCGTGGTCTCGACCTGATCGTCGAGGCGGGGAAAATCGTTTGCGTCATGGGGCGCAACGGGGTCGGCAAGACAACCCTGCTTCGAAACCTCATGGGATTGGAGACGCTCACCAAAGGAAGCATATCGATCGGCGGCAAGGACTTTACCCGTCGACCTGCCAGTGAACGGGCCACTGCCGGCATCGGTTACGTGCCGCAGGGTCGCCAGATCTTTCCAAGACTTACGGTCGAGGAAAACCTCAAGGTGGGATTGGAGGCCGCAAACGTCAAGGGTCGCGCTACCGTGCCCGACGAGGTTTACACCCTTTTTCCAATCCTTTGGGAAATGCGCCGGCGTCGTGGCGGCGACCTTTCCGGTGGTCAACAACAACAACTTGCCATTTCCCGTGCTCTCGTTACCAATCCTTCGATTCTCGTCCTCGATGAACCCACCGAGGGCATTCAACCCAACGTCATCATGGAAATCGGGAAGGTCATTGGCGAATTGGTCGAGGAACGCAATATCGCCGTGCTTCTGGTCGAGCAATACGTTGACTTCGTCCGGGAGGTGGCCGATTCCTTTCACGTTATGAACCGTGGCAGTTTCGTGGCCCAGGGAAACACTTCCGAGCTTGACGAAGACATGGTAAGGAAGCACTTAAGCGTTTAGACAAGTCATGCACCTTACGCCCAGAGAAAAAGACAAACTGATGATCGTCGTTGCGGCCGACTTGGCCCGCAGGCGAAAGGAACGCGGGCTGCTGCTTAACTATCCTGAGTCCATTGCCTTGATCACCTACGAGGTGCTGGAAGGCGCCCGGGACGGTCGATCCGTTTCCGACTTGATGAGTTTCGGTTCAACCATTCTCAAGCGTGACGAAGTCATGGAGGGCGTACCCGAAATGATTGACGAGGTTCAGGTGGAGGGAACCTTCCCCGACGGGACCAAGCTCGTAACCGTACACAATCCGATCCGATGAAACCCGGAGAAATCATTACTTGCGACGGGGAGGATTTTATCTCTGCGAATGAAAATTTGGAAACTATGGTCATCAAGGTGAGCAATCGGGGAGACCGACCCATTCAAGTCGGGAGTCACTTTCATTTTTTCGAAGTCAACCGGGCATTGGAGTTTGATCGCGAAAAAACCCGTGGTTTCAGGTTGAACGTACCGGCCGGAACGGCAGCCAGGTTTGAACCGGGAGATTCGAGGGAGGTGGAATTGGTGGCTCTTGCCGGAACCCGGGAAGTGTACGGTCTTAATAATTTGACCAATGGAGCAATCGACCAATGAGTTTGCGGTTAAGCAGAAGACAGTATGCGGAAATGTACGGCCCGACGGTGGGTGATCAAGTCCGCCTTGGGGATACCGAGCTCTTTGTCCAGGTTGAAAAAGATCTAATTGCGGAGAACGGGGGTTATGGAAATGAGATAAAGTTCGGAGGGGGCAAAGTGATCCGCGATGGAATGGGGCAATCTCCTCAGGCGTTGGATTCGGACTGTTTGGATCTAATCATAACCAATGCCACCATTATTGATCCTTTGTCTGGAGTCATAAAGGCAGACGTGGGAATCAAGGAGGGCAGAATTGCCGGGGTTGGCCATGGAGGGAATCCGTTGATTCAGGATGGAGTCGATCCAAGCATGGTGGTGGGTGCAGGCACCGAAGTGATCGCAGGTGAAGGAATGATTCTCACCGCAGGAGGGTATGATTCCCATATTCATTTTATTTGTCCCCAACAGATTGAGGAAGCCCTCGCAAGCGGGGTAACCACAATGACGGGTGGCGGAACCGGTCCGGCGACCGGAACGAATGCGACCACTTGCACGCCCGGTGCCTGGAACATCGGGAAAATGTTGCAGGCGGCGGATGAGTTTCCCATGAACCTGGGTTTTTTGGGTAAGGGAAACTCTTCAAACCCCGAAGCTTTGCGTGAACAGGTGAGGGCGGGGGCCATCGGGTTGAAACTTCATGAAGATTGGGGGACTACTCCCGCTACGATTGACGTTTGTCTGGGTGTGGCGGACGAGATGGACGTACAGGTTGCCATTCACACCGACACCTTGAATGAGGCGGGATTCGTGGAGGATTCGGTGGCCGCGTTCAAAGGGAGGGCCATTCATACCTTTCATACGGAAGGGGCGGGTGGTGGACATGCGCCGGATATCATCAAAGTTTGCGGGGAGCCGAACGTCTTGCCCTCATCCACCAATCCTACCCGTCCGTTCACCGTGAATACGATCGACGAGCATCTGGATATGTTGATGGTTTGTCATCACCTTGACTCCAAAATTCCGGAAGACGTTTCTTTTGCCGAATCGAGAATCAGGCCATCCACGATTGCCGCGGAGGACATCCTTCACGATCGCGGAGCGTTTTCGGTAATGGCTAGTGACAGTCAGGCCATGGGGAGGGTGGGGGAGGTCCTTTGCCGGACCTGGCAGACCGCGGACAAAATGAAGCGTCAGTTTGGAAAACTTGAATCCTCGACCCATCCGGATGCCGATAATTTCCGGGTTTTGCGTTACCTTGCAAAATACACCATCAATCCGGCTATTGTCCACGGCATGTCCTCGGAAATTGGATCAATTTCAGTTGGGAAGCTTGCCGATCTGGTTTTGTTTAAGCCGGCATTCTTTGGGGTGAAACCGGAGCTTGTTTTGAAGGGCGGTTTTATTGCCTATGCAAATATGGGAGATCCCAATGCCTCTATTCCCACACCTCAGCCCATGCATTACCGTCCGCAATTCGGATCGTTTGGAAAGGCCAGGACCTCCACTTCAATCAGCTTTGTCAGCCAAGCTTCCATGGAAAACGAATCCTTGGAAGAACTGGGTCTTCAAAAAAGGATTCTTCCGGTCAGCAACACCCGTGAAATTGGGAAAAAAGATCTTGTCCTCAACGATGCTCTTCCGAAAATGGAAGTGGATCCGGAGACCTACGTGGTCAAGGCGGACGGGGAAGAATTGCATTGCGAGCCTGCAACGGTCGTTCCCTTGGCTCAAAGATATTTCCTTTTTTGACCATGAAGCTTATCAAAGAGCTCAATTCCATAAACCGCGAAACCTTTGAATATTCGATCTCGTTGACGGTGGAAAGGAGAGTTCTTGCCAAGCGCAGATGGCGTGGGCAGGCAGAGGACGGGACTGACTTCGGTTTCGATTTGGAAGCGCCTCTCAGACATGGAATTTGTTTTCACGCGCAAGAAGACAAGAATTACGTCATAGACCAAAAACCCGAAGAAGTCTTTCGCGTCCCTTATCCTGACCAACGGGAAGCCGCTCACCGGGCATGGCAAGTGGGCAACCTTCATTTCCCCGCTCAATTCACGGAGTCCTACTTGTTGGTGGAAGGCGATCTTGCCGTAAGGCATATGCTCGACCGCAATGAAATTCCTTTTGAGGAAGCGATTGAAGTCTTTCAACCGGTGATGGCAGCTTCAGGTCACCATCATGATCATGGGAAGATATTGAAGTATTTCAATCGGTGGTAGACGCCTCAGGCCAGCAACATCAAGAAGACAACAACGAACAACCTCGCGGATATCCCTATGCCTGAAACTAACGACGTCGAGTGGTTGGGTGGCTTGATCCAAACAACCGACACGCTTTTTCCAAGCGGGGGTTATGCCCATTCCTATGGCTTGGAGGAGTTGGTTGCGCTCGGGAGAATCTGTTCGGGGAAGGATTTGGAAGAGTTTTTGATCAATGAAATTTTACCTGCATTGGAAAACTTGGAATTACCCTACCTGAGGTTTTGTTGGGTAGCCGTGGAAAATCGAAGCTACAACGATTTGATAAGTTTGAATGAAGAGATTTCCGCATGGAAGCTCACCCGCGAAACCCGGGAAGCGGGAAAGTCTCAGGGGTCGCAAATGATCCGAATGATCCGGGAGATCTACGAATGCCCGGTATCCGATGAATTTCATCAAATGCTTCGCAAGACAGGAGAGCAGTGTCAGCAACTCACAGCGACCGCCCTGCTCAGGAATGCTCAGCAAGTTCCTTTGACGTCCGGCATGATCGCGTGGATTTACCAAGTGGTCTCAAACTTTTGTTCCGCATCGGTAAAATTACTCAGGTTGGGCGAGGTTGCCTGTCAGAGAATCATCCATCGTTGTCTTGAACAAGACAGGATCCGAAAAGTAGTGTCCAAGTCGCTTGAGGTAAAACCCGAGGATGCCGGCTCCTTTAATCCAATGCTGGACTTGGCATCCGCCCGTCACGAACTTGCATTCTCAAGACTTTTTATTTCATGAGTGAAGAAAGTCCCAATGAATTCAGCCGTCCGGTCCGAGTAGGTATCGGCGGTCCGGTTGGTTCGGGGAAAACGATGCTGACTTTGCGCCTTTGCGAAGTTCTGAGAGAAAAATATTCCATGGTGGCCATAACCAACGACATCTACACTTTGGAAGATGCTCAATTTTTGGCTCGCCACGAAGCCTTGCCCGAAGACCGGATCATGGGGGTTGAAACGGGTGGTTGTCCGCATACCGCAATTCGGGATGACACCAGCATGAACGCGGTCGCCATCGAACAACTTCAATCGAGGCATCCCGATACCAAACTGGTTCTCTTGGAGAGTGGCGGAGATAACCTTTCGGCGACGTTCTCTCCTGAACTGGTGGATGCCTTTATCTTCGTGATTGACGTGGCGGAAGGGGACAAGATTCCAAGGAAGGGCGGACCCGCCATTCGCTACTCCGATCTTTTGATCATCAATAAAACGGACTTGGCTCCTTTGGTTGGAGCTGACCTTGAGGTCATGGATCGGGACTCCAAGAAAATGAGGGAGGGAAGACCCTACCTGTTCACGGACCTTAAAACCTACAAGGGGTTGGATGATGTAGTGAATTGGCTGACCAAAGAATTCCTGTTTTGAATCAACGGCTCTTGGACTCGAATGAAAAATACTTTTGGACTGAATGGCGGAGTTAAGCTGGGGTGTCGAAGAAATGGCGAAGGTGTGCCTTATCTATCGAGTCAGCGTTTTTCGGCACCGGTTCATTTGAGCAAGCCATACTTCGATGAAGATACCGGTTCCTTATTGGTAAACCTGTCCTGTCCTACCGCTGGTCTGCTTGCCGGAGATCGGGTGGTCTGTGATATTGAAGTCTCCGATCAAGCCTCGATGGTGGTGACTACTCCGGGAGCCACCCGTTCTCATTTTATGCGATCGGGAATCGCTCGGGTCGAGCAAAAGTTCAAGGTCAAAGATGGTTCTTTTCTGGAATTCAATCCGGGTGCCTTGATCTTGCAAAAAGCGACGAACTTGGAACAGGTAACCGAAATTGAAGTCGACGAGGATTCGGAGGTCTTGTTCGTGGAAAAAATGCTTCCCGGACGGATTGCTCATGGCGAATCTTTTGTTTTTCAAAAATTCTCAAATCGATTGAGGATTGAAAAAGAAAACAAAATCGTACTTTTGGAATCTTTCATCCTGGATCCCGGCAATGAATCCGTACTCCCCTGGAAAAACTCTTTCCCCACTCCCTATTACGGTTCTTTTTACCTCATTTCCCCAAAGCCAAGAGATCATTTGCCCTGTCGTGAGAGGATTCACGGGATGATGAGTCCAAACCTTCTTACCGGGGTCACCTCCTTGCATCGCAAGGCGGGGTGGATGGTCAAAGTATTGGCCGGCGACCCTTATGAATTCAAACGCGCCGTGAAGGAAATAAGGAAACTCCTTCACGCGGACATTGAGCGCCTCCCCACGGATTTTCGCAGGTATTAGATCGATGGACACATGTCTCAATTATGATTAACGACACGATTGTCATTGCAGGAAGCGCCGCATCCATAGGTTTCGTTCACACCATTCTGGGCCCGGATCATTATCTTCCTCTCGTTGCCATGGCCAAGACAAATGGTTGGAGCGCGCCAAAGACCGCAAGCTACGTTGCGGTATGTGGGATCAGTCACGTGTTGGGAACCCTTTTGCTTGGATCCTTGATCATTCTTTTGGGTTTGGCTTTTTTAAACCTCGAAACCGTACAATCTCTACGGGCTGATTTTGCCGGTTGGTTCCTCTTGCTGTTCGGCGCAATTTATTTTGCCTGGGGTATGAAGTGGGCAATCCGGGAAAGGCGAATCGCCGGAGAGAGCTCATCTGCCAATAGGCCGAAAAACGCCAATTTTGCCCGATGTACTCCCTTTGCCCTGTTCGTGTTCTTTATTCTTGGTCCCTGCGAACCCTTGATTCCGCTTATGTCATTCGGATCAGGAAACACTGGTTTTTTCTCCTCGCTCTTAGTCCTCTCGGCCTTTTGTGGGACCACCATTCTGACCATGCTGGTTTGCGTAATGTTTTTCTACTACGGCGTCTCCCGCTTCTCCATCTTTCTGAAATTCGAAAAGTACATGCATGCGGCGACCGGATTGATTTTATTTCTTTGCGGTTCCGCGATACAATTTCTCGGGCTTTGAGAAAGACCGGGATTTCGGCCGCGGGGGTCAGCGACCCTTCTTTTTTTCGTCTTGGATTTCCTTGTGGCTCTTGTAAACGATTGCCGGAACCTCGTACTGTTTTTTCAACCGTTCCAATTCCTTGAGGAGCCTGCCTTGAATCTTTGAATATTCGGGATTCCCATAGACGCTCTTCATTTCGTCCGGATCCTTTTTCAAGTCGAACAGTTCCCATTCCTTCTTGTCGAAAAAGTGAATGAGCTTGTGCCTCTCGGTCTTCACCCCTTCGTGCCGGGCGACCCCGTGTCCCCCCCCTTCGTGGTAGTGATAGTACAGACTCTTGCGCCAGCCCTCTGGCTTTTCGTTTTTGAGCAAGGGAACGAGGCTGACGCCCTGCATTTTCGGGTCGGCCTTGGCCCCCGCAAGGTCGAGAAAGGTCTGGGCGAAATCCAAATTGCTCGTCAGGTCATGGTTTTTCGACTTGGGTTCGACCTTGCCCGGCCAGCGGACCAACAGGGGCATGCGGTAGGATAGCTCGTACATCCAGCGCTTGTCGAACCAGCCGTGATCGCCGAGATAAAACCCCTGGTCGGACGAATAGACCACCACCGTATTCTCAGCCAGTCCGCTCTCGTCCAAGTATTTGAGCAAGCGCCCGACGTTCTCGTCCACCGCCTTCGTGCAGAGCAGGTAGTTGCGGATCCAGCGCTGGTAGTGCCAACGGGTCAGTTCCTGCTTGCTCATGGAATCCCGCTTGGCCAGGAAGGACTCGTTGCGCGGTCGGAAGTAGCCGTCGAATACCTTGAACTGTTCGGGATTGAATTTGCTGGAATACTTGAGCATCAAACGCCCATCGCCCAGGTGCTCGAGGATGCCCATCTTGTGCTCGCGGGCCGATGAAGTTCTGCCCGCGTAATCGTCAAAGAGGGTCTTGGGTTCGGGGATCTCGACGTCGTCCAAAGCGCCGAGGTGACGCAAGGCCGGTTCCCATTTCCCGTGGGGCGCCTTGTGCTGGCTCATCAGCATAAAGGGCTTGTCCGGGTCGCGTTCTTCCTTGAGCCATTTGAGGCTGAGATCGGTAATGATATCGGTTGTGTAGCCGACGTGCTTGACCTCCTTGCCGTCTTTCTTCATGCGCGGGTTGTAGTAGGAACCCTGACCGTAAAGGACCTCATAACGGTCGAATCCAGTCGGGTCGGATTTCAGGTGCCACTTTCCGATCAAGGCGGTTTCGTATCCTGCCTTTCTTAACAACTTGGGGAAGGTCACTTGCGAACCGTCGAAGACGTCCCCATTGGTCATTTGCCCGTTGTGGAAGGAATGCCTGCCCGAAAGTATGACCGCCCGGGATGGGGCGCAAATGGAATTGGTGACGTAGCAACGCTCGAAGGTCATGCCCTCCATCGCGATGCGGTCGAGGTTGGGCGTTTGGATCAGTTTCGATCCATAGGCGCTGATGGCATGGGGGGCATGATCATCGGTAAAGATAAAAAGAATATTGGGCTGCTTGGCCAGTGACCAAGTTGCCCCAAAAACGAGAAAGAAGATAAGACGTTTCATTTGTTTTTCTTGGAGGGAGGTTGGTAGTCCGGGTTGGGGACGGGGAGCTTGGCGTTCATCTTGGTTTGCCAGGCTATGAGTTTGTCTTCCAGTTCCTTGGCCTTGGCTGAATTCTTCTTCGCCAAGTCGTTCTGCTCGGAAGGATCCTTGGCCAAGTTGTAGAGCTCGATTTTCTCATGATGGTAGAACTTGATCAGTTTCCAGTCCCCGTCGCGGATGGAGGCGCCCGGTTTCCAAGTCGATCCGTGGTAGTGCGGATAATGCCAAAAAAGCGGACGGTCATCCCCCTTGGATCCCTTGAGCTCGGGCAGCAGGCTTCGTCCGTCGGCATGAAGCTTGGGCTTGAGAGGAAGACCCGCAAGGTCGAGCATGGTCGGAAAGAAATCCATCGAGACGACCGGTTCGTCACAAACGCTTCCCGGCTTGGTAACACCAGGGGCCCGGACGATGGTGGGTTCGCGCACCCCGCCCTCGTAGAGCCAGCCCTTCCCCGCCCGCAGGGGCAGGTTACTTCCCGGCCCGGGGCCGCGCAGGGTGCTTAACCCCCCGTTGTCGCTGAAAAAGATAATGACCGTGCTCTCGGTGAGCCCGAGTTGATCGAGCTTGGCGGTGAGGGTCCCTACGCTGTCATCCACCGCGGCGACCATGGAAGCGAGGGCCGGGTTGTCCTGTCGCATGCGCGTCTTGCCCTCATGCTCGGGGCGGGTGGGGGTCTTCCCTTCGAAGGACTTTTTCGCTTTCGCAACGTAATGATCGATGCGTTTCTTGTAGGCTTGGATGGGCGTATGAATGTTGTAGTAGGAAAGGTAGAGCAGGAAGGGTTTCTTTTTGTCTCGTTTCTCGAGGAAACTGATAGACTCCTCGGTCAGGCGCTCGGTCAGGTATTCGCCTTTCTTTTTCGACTTGAGAGCCGGGTTGGTCCACGGGGCGTAGTACCCGCCGGGAGGAGATCCCTTGTGGTGACCCCCGATATTGAAGTCGAATCCCTGATCGGTCGGCCAATGCCCTTTGTTCCCAAGATGCCACTTGCCGGCAAAGAAGGTTTGGTAGCCGTGGCTTTTCAATTCCTCGGCAATGGTCACTTCCTCATGGGCGAGGTTACCCCGGTCGTTCGGGTGGAGGAGCTTGTTGGTTTTCTTGTTGGATTGTCCGGGGATCCAGTCGGTGATGTCGACCCGCACCGGGTGGCGTCCCGTCATGATACTTGCCCGGGTGGGGGAGCATACCGGACAGGCGGCGTACCCGTTGTTGAATTTCATGCCCGTCTTGGCCAGACGGTCGACATTGGGGGTTTCGTGAAAGGTCGAGCCAAAGGCGCCCACGTCCATCATGCCCATGTCATCGACCAGGAAGAAGACGAAGTTGGTGGGTTTCTTCTTGGCGCCGAGCACGACAAACGCACTGAAGAACAGAAGGATGGCTAGGGGCGCAAGTCGGTGATTGCAATTGGTTCTCATTGTGACAAGTGGTCGAGGGTTTTGATCGGGTTGCTGAAAAAAGTTATTCTTTTTGCGTGGTTAAAATTGACTAGACACACTTTTGCGAAAGATGATCGGAATCATGGAAAAGGGAAGCGTAAAGGTTCATTTCAAAAGGTGGTTGAGTTTTCTTTCATTGTTCGGGTTTGTTCTTCTCCTATCCTCTTCGGTCCTTCTTGGAAAGTCGGAACTTGATCGTCATCTCAATCAGGACAATGCGGACAAGAAAGATCTGCGCTCAGGTCCGGTTCTCGATGACTTGCAGTATCTCAGAAAACTCAGCGTCGACCTGATTGGCCGTATTCCGAGCGAAAAGGAAATCAAGCAATTCCTCAAGGATCCGCCAAAGAGTCGTAAAGCTCTGCTTGTCGAGCGTCTCTTCGAACACGAGCGGTTTGTCGATCGCTGGACCGCCTTCCTTGCCGACATGCTTAGGATTCGCACCAATGCCACCGGGGGTGGCCCGCTTCTCGCATACGTCCACCAGTCAATCAGTGAGGACAAGCCTTTTGACGAGCTTGCCCGCGAGCTCATTTCCGCCCAAGGCAGATCGCGTCACTTGCCTGCGGTCGGATTCATCCTCAACGACAATGCCGATCCGATGGCCCTCACTGCGGCCACGACCCAAGTATTCCTCGGCATCAGGATGCAGTGCGCCCAATGTCATGATCATCCGTTTGACGACTGGGAACAGAAGGACTTTTATGAACTGGCTTCCTTTTTTGGAAAAACCCGCAGGGTCGAGAATCGATTCAGCCGAACCGTATATACTACGGAGGTTGAGGAAAATCGGGTCCTGTGGCCGCCCGAGCGGGAAAAGCCGCCGGTAAGGAAGCCCGTGGACGCGAGCTTCCCTTTCCTTTTGGAAAAGTTCGATAAAAAACCCTCTCACCTGACGCGCCTGGAGCGCAAGCGCGCCGTGGAAAGCAACTCCGTTTCCGATGCCCGGGAAACCGAATCTTTGGATTCTCTGCTCGACGAAACGGAGGCCACCATCGAGGTTGCCTCGCGCAAGCGTGCCCCGGGAGGTTTTGATCCTGATGCCGACTTGAAGAGCCAGAACGCATCCATCGATATCAAGGGCGACCTCTACAAAGCCAGCGAGAACAGGAAGGAACTTGCGAAACTCGTTACTCATCCCCGAAACCGTTATTTCGCCCAGAATTTCGTTAACAGGCTCTGGGCTGAGCTGATGGGGCGGGGGATTTACGAACCGGTGGACGATTATTCCGAGTACCAAACCGTCAGTCATCCCGAAACACTGGGTTTTATGCGTAAGGAATTCGTTGCCGTTGGGTATGACCTCAAGGAAATGATCCGTCTGGTGGTTTCCTCGGATGCCTATTCGCGCGGACGACTGGATGGCAAGAGCCCGGCAAAAGTCCGTCTCCAGTCGGAACTGGCCTTTGTTGCCGGAACGACCCGCCGCATGATCGGGGAGGCTCTCTTCGACAGCATTGCGGTTGCGGGGAACTTGACGGATTACAAGTGGCCTGCGGGGGCCAATGAGAAGACCGTCATGGTCCGGGAGCGGGTTTACCTCGTGGACGAAAATGCCAAAAAGGATAAGACGGATTCGCCGGCCAAGAGTCCCCGGGTTCCGGTCATGCAAGGCCAGCCCGCAATGAAAGCCCAAGGCGGTGGATACGATCTTGAGAAGAGCATCGCCCTTGATTTTGGGGCCCTTCTTTCCCTCAACGAGGTAAAGAACGAGATCAAGTCGATGAGGATGCGCTCGAACGAGGAATTGGAGGCCATGAAAATGGCCAAGATGAATAGCCAGCCAAGGAGAAGGGGCAAATACAAGTATGTCTACAAGGAACAAACCGTGGATGACAACCCCCGCTATTCGAGTTCATTCCGGATGGCCACGCCGGCCGCCCCCGATCACTTTCTTCGAATATTCGGGCAACCCGGAAGGGACAGGCTGGGTGATTTCAGGAATTCCGAGGCTTCCATGAGACAGGCGCTGATGATGCTCAATGGCAAGCTTACGCACGAGGCCGCCCGGGTAGGTCCAAACGAGTCGATTCATGAGCTATTGAAGGGGAGCGATAGAGATCTTCCCCGAGCAGTTCGTCAAACCTACCTTTCGCTTTTCACCCGAGAACCCAGCAAGCAAGAAACCAAGGAAGGGCTTTCCCTTCTCGATGCTTCCCCCCTTGAGGGAATGGCCGACTTGCGCTGGGCCATGCTCAATAGCCACGAATTCAAGTTTATCCCCTAGTTCATACACGAAACCAAGGAACGTCATGCACTGTACCGATTACGCTCTCACTCGTCGCCGATTTATTCACGGATTCGCCGGGACGGCCACCTTGCTGGGGATGCCCGTTTCGCAACTTCTTGCTGCCAAGGGGACGGCCGGGCCGGCCAAAGCCGAGCACGTCATTCTTTTTTGGAACAGCGGAGGAATGAGCCACATCGATACTTGGGACCCCAAACCGGGCAGACCGACCCAGGGTGAATTCGATCCCATTTCAACGAGTGCGGACGGAATTCAAATCAGTGAGATTTTCCCCCAGCTTGCCAAGCAGATGCACCATTGCTCGTTGGTCCGTTCCATTGCGGGTACGAATGGAGATCATGGACGGGCTACTTATGAATTGCAAACTGGCTATGGTCAAAGCGCCAACCTCGTTCACCCCGGGCTCGGAAGCATAGTCGTTCATGAGAAAGAGCGCCTTGGTGATCTTCCGTCCTTCGTGACGGTGAGTGGGCAAGCCCCCCGAGCCGGCTATCTGGGGCAAAAGTGTTCCGCCTATTTTGTCGGTCAACCGGGCGAAAAAGATCCATACCTCCAGTTCCCCGCTGGGATTGGGGAGATGAGAGGGAACAAGAGGCTCGAGGTTCTGGCTCGCATGAACAAACGGACTTCGACCCAATTCGGGGCCAAGCAAATGCTCGCCAACGAAACCGCGGTGGACGATGCCGTTTCCCTGATGCGCAGTCCTGCCCTTAAGGCCTTCGAGCTCAAGAACGAGAATCCCAAGACCATCGAGCGCTATGGGGATACCGACTTTGGACGGGGAGCCCTCATGGCAAAACGTCTTGTGGAGACCGGCGTGCGGTTCGTACAGGTCAATCGTGGAGGTTTCGATACCCATAGCAATAATTTCGATGCCATGCGCAACCATGGAGAAATCATGGACCCCGGTTTGGCTTCTCTGATCGAGGACCTTGCTTCTTCGGGAATGCTCGAGAAGACACTCGTTCTTATGCTGAGCGAATTTGGACGAACTCCAAGAATCAATCAAAATGCGGGTCGTGATCATCACGCAAAGGTATTCAGTTGCTTTATGGCTGGAGGAGGGATCCAGGGCGGACAGGTGATCGGTTCGTCCGACGAGGATGGCGTGATGCCCGAGAATCGCCCGGTCAAACCTCATGATATTCATGCGTCCGTCCTTCACGCCTTGGGCATCGATGGTCGCACCGAAGTCATGACCCCCTTGGAGCGACCCATGCGCTTGATTCGCAAGGGCGGATTGCCCGTTCGGGAGCTCTTCGCGTAGGCCAAGAGATTTTCTCGATGACATCCCTCCCGCGTCAGGAGGTCGCTCGTTGTTTTCCTGACGCAAAAAAGCGTGAAATATTCGCCATTGGGCGTGTGTATTCGCTTTTCTTGAAGCTAGCTTTCCTTTTTGGTTTAAAGTCCTTGTTATGGACACCGGCGTCGGAACCTTCATGAGTCCGCTCCATTATTTATGAACAAATGATAAAAAATGCTTGTGATTGCATGCCCAAACTGAACTCTCATCGAGAACCCCAAACCCTTTTACGAAAACCAAACATGAAAGCTACTATTCCTCCAAAAGAAAAATTCCTCTGTTTTCTTATTCTGATAACGAGCGTATTCGCTGTATCCCTCCAGGCTCAAAGCCCCTTGCGAGGTTCCATTACTGATGATCGCAAGGCCAAGAAACTTCTCGAGGCCGGAGACTCGCGCATGGAGGCGGACGAGAAAGCAAAGGCCTTGGAAATCTGGAGGACCGTTCTGGATCAATTCCCGCGAAGCAAGGTAAGGTTTGATGCCCATATGCGGATTGGCGAATACCTGCTTACCAGCAAGGGTGCGTTTGACGAGGCCCGCAAGCACTTCGAATCCGCAGCGGAAGAGGATAACCGCGACGATGGGATGAGGGTTCAGGCGACCCTCAAGCAAGGGGTCTGTTTCTACGAGGCCCGTCTCTACGGAAAATGCTTCAAGATCTTTCGAAAGATCATCGAGGATTTCCCTGCATCCGAGGAAGTGAACCGGGCTTATTACTATATCGGGTTAGGCCATTTCAAGCAGGGTCACTATAGCCGGGCAATCGAGTCACTGGAGAAGGTGGGGACCGCCTTTTCCGAGAAAGAGAAGGGGGCGGAAAAGGTTGAGGCGGGCAAGCGCCTGTTCGTCAAGATCGAGGATGCCGACCTAGCCATCCTTGCTCAGGAGGATTCGATCGAGATCCTTTGCAAGACCAAGAGAGGGGATGAGGAAACCCTTTCCTGTCGCGCAATCGGACGGAATGCCCGGATCGTACTTGGGTCAATTTCCACCCAATTGGGCAGCGTCAAAAAGGGAAATGGAATTCTCGAGGTAGGCGGAGGGGATAGCGTGGACGTCCTTTACGTCGACAAGCATACCGCGGGCAAGAAATTTGACGTCAAGCGCCTCAAGCAAGTCCAGGTGGTCGGTCAAGGCAAGGCGTCCATCATGGACGGTTCGTACCGGGATACCCTCAACGGGGTGGTTCTTGGGAAAATTGCCAACCTGCAGGTGAACGATCCGGATTGGGACGTTTCAGCCAAGACCGACGCGCTCAAGGTCACCGTCGAGGTTCGTCGTAGCAAGACCCCTGAGGAAATAGACGAGGAAATTGCAAGCCTCGTTGCCAGTGGCGCAATTGACCAAGTCGCCGAGGGCGAAGAGCCCTACGACCCTTTTTCGGAGGATGGGGAAGGACCCAAAATCGATAAGTTCAAGACCGTTGATTCGGTCGTAGTCAGCCTCAAGGAGACCATGATCGAGAAAGCCGACGAGGTCATCGTTCAAGCCAATGCCGACTCCGAACCAAGTGGCGAGGGAAATCAATCAGTGGTTGCGGACTCAACTGAATTGCCCAAGGACGATTCCATTCACTCTGGTATCTTTCGGGGTTCCGTGTCCGTCGAGAATCAGGCCGACACCAAGTCGGATCAAAAGTTACAAGCACTACCCAGCGACTTCGTACGTGTTATTTACCAGGACAAGCTGAACGTTTCGGATGACGAGCGCAAAGTCATCTCCTCGGCCAAATGCATCGAGGGGAACGTCGGGGGGGTGCGAGTGACCAAGACGCGGATCGACGATGAGGAACTGCGCTTGCGCACCGAGCTCAAGACGGCTGCCGCCCTTGCGGAAATTGGAAATCATTACAAGGAGTTCGGGCTCGCTGACAAAGCCAAATCGAAATACAAGGAAGCCATTGCCGTGGGCGAGGAGACCGCCAAGTCCGCCCGCAAGTTGAAAGGTCGCATTCTCGAGGAATCCTATGTCGGCTTGTGGAAGATTTACTTTGCCATGGACAACTACGGGGCCGCCGCCGCCATGAGCAGGCGCTTGCAAAACGAGTTCCCCGAGAGCCCGTTCGTGGATGATGCCATCCTGCAGCAAGCTAACGTAGCCAAGGAGAGGGGGGATCTCAAGACCGCGATCTCCCTGTTCAGAGGGTTGACCACGATCAAGAACAGCGAGCTCCGGGGGGAAGGACAATTTGGCATTGCGGAATGTTACGAACAAATGGCTCTGGATGCGGGGGAAGGAAAGGGCCAAGGTTATTTCGAGCAAGCCTTCCGGGCCTATCAGGGGGTCTATGAAAATTATCCGGAAAGCGGGAGGGTAGGGGATGCCGTCGCGAAGATGGCCAACTTCTACTATAAGAAAAAGGATTACCGCCGGGCGATCGACGTGTTCGAGACCGTCCTGGAGAAACATCCCGATGCCGGGTTTCTTGACGTTATCCTCTTTAACTACGGGAGATGCCTCTACCGGGTCGACCGCAAGGGAGATGCCCGCCGGAAGTTCGACCAGATCATCAATGAATTCCCTGACAGCAACTTGGCCGGAGAGGCCAAGCGCATAAGCGAAGCCCTGGCCAAGTCCGGTAATTGAGATCATTGCCAAATCATCACTTTCTTAAGAACCAATTTTATCCTTACTCAATGAAAGCTAATCAACTCCTTACTATCCTTCTTGTTTCCACTGCATGGGTTTTCCCCCTTTCCGGACAGGAAGCGAAAATCGATCCGGTCTCTCAAAAAGCTGCGGACTTGGAAGCTCAGGTCCGCAAACTGGACACCTCCTCGGTCGAAGGGGCGAACGCCCTGCTCGAACTCGTTGACCTGTATCACGGGAATGCCCGGGGCTTCGGACTCGTCCGGGCAGGCAAGACCTTCGTGAAGACTCACCGCGATCATCCGCGCCATAAGGAAGTGATGCTGAAGTTGCTCGATGGTCACCTCATCCTTTCGCGCAATGAGGATATCGTATCGACCTCCCGTCAGTTTCTCGAGTTTTACGGCAAGGACGGGGCGGCCGCTCAAGTCGCGCGCTATCTTGCCGAGGTCCTGGAACGGCAAGGCAAGAAAATGGACGCAGCCGAGGTTTTCGAACAGGCCTGGAGGCTTTCCGGAGCAAAGGATCAAAAAAGCGCGTACCGGGCGGTTCGATTATTCGGGGAATCCGGAGCAGGCGGAGCAAAGGAGTGTGGGCGTCTGGCCATCGAGATGCTGGGCAAGCTCAAAGGCACGCCGGCCATGGAGTTGGGGAACTATGCCTTTGACCGTTGTTCCAACGGGAATTGGGACCGCAAGGGAGCCATCGCGCTTGGGGAAAAACTCATCCGCATGAACTTGATCCGTGATTCCAAACGTAAGGCCGAAGTTCATTACCTTGTGGGCGGTCACCTGTGGGGAACCGGGCAACGCCTGAACGCGATCACTCATTATCGCAAGGCATGGGATTTACAAAAAGACAATGAGGGATACCTCAAAACGTTGATCACTGTCCTTTACGACGGTTCGGGCAAAGCAGGCCAGCTCAAGCCCCTGGTCGACGACTACGGAAGAAGGTATCCCAATAAGCAGGATTCCTTCGGGCAGGCCCTCTCCAACCTCGCTCACGCTCATGCCCGCGAGAAGCAATTGCCCCAGGCCGTGAGCGTGGCCGCGCAGGCTCTTTCTCAAAACCCGGGCTACCGTGATTTGGCCAATTACTACGTGCGCTGGATGAACGAGCTTGATCCCAATCGCCTCCCGGAGGCCGAGCAAGCCCTTCGCGGGGCTTTTGCCAAAGCTCCCGCGAATACGCGCCATTTCATTCGCCTGGCTCTTGCTCTGGACATCTATCGCGACCGCACCAAGGACGTTAACCGTGCCCGTAGCGAGATTTTACAGATGGTTCGCGAGGAACCCGTCAATGACGGCCGAATTGCCTCCGCTCTTTCCTGGTACCTCAGCTCGGCTCCGGACGAGGGGACTTTTCGGAGAGAGGCTCAGGAATTGATCAAGTATGCCCAAGCCAATGGTCATCTTTCCCACCTGCGGTCCTGGCTTCAGGATTGGGCAAAGGGGAACGGGAGCACGGACCTGGAGAAAGGTAACCGCAAATGGTTTCGCTCGGAAGTCAAGAAGTTGAATGACCATCCCGAGGTCAAGGAATGGATCGCCTTCGAAAAAGCGATCGGCTCGAACAAACCATCCGCTTTCCTTTCCCTATCCAAGAAGCTCAACACCGAACGAAAGTTCATACGGTTTCATCATGAACTGGGACATGATTACTGGCGCTATGCGGGGAACAAGGACCGGGCATTGTCCATCCCTCATTACAAGGCCTTGGCCAAGCGCTTTCCCAAGGATGCGACCCGTGCATCGAGTTGGTTGGAAGTTTCGCTATCTGGAACCGAGGCCGATCATGTGGAAGCCCTCCGTCATCTTCTTCAAGCGGATCTGATTAATGATCCGACGCGCTGGTACAACGCCCTTAACTCAGCAGTCAAATCCGATGACCTAGCTCTTTTGGCCCAAGCTTACCAGTACCTCGTCAAGGCAGAGGGGAAATTCGGCAAGAGCCTGAGCTACTTCAGTAACAACTACGTTTCCCTTGCCGATAACGGCAAAAAGGCGGAAGCCGACCAATACTTTGCCAGTCACAAGGATTTGGACGCAGGGAGTTCCGAATTGAGAAAGGTCATTCTGCTTCGTTTGGAAGAGCAGGACGAAAATGCCAAGGCCCGTGAGTTTGACAAATTGCGCAAGGGTGATCACCATCAACACGGAGCCTATGCGGGTGACTATGCGGGGCTTCTCTTCGCCAAGAAGGACTGGAAGAATTTCATCCGCGTTCTGAAAGAGGCAAAGACCAAGCAGGACCAGCGCCCGTTTCGCTCCTTTACCATCGATGCCGGGAAGGTAAGTTCCTGGATCTCGACGGTACGCAAGGACGAGGAACTCTCCGCTCAGGACAAGAAAAGTCTTTTGGGAAGTTTGCGTGACCTTGACGTCTTCAATTATTCCGTCTTTGCCACCTTGGCTCTACTGGACAAGGAAACGCTAAAGGAAATGCCCGAGATCGAAAGGCTCAAGGCCATGCGATCCGCCCTTCTGCGTGCTGACAATGGTTCTCACGGATGGAACGTTGCCCTTGGGTTTGCCCAAACCGCATTGTCCTCAGGTGATTATGCCGGAGCCGCCACCTTGTTGACCGGTGCCCAAGCTTATGCCGGAAACGTGCCCGGCAGCTACAAGCAGACCGGGCGCGGTTTGTTGGCTCAAGCCTACTCGAGAATCGGTGGAGTCGGGATGACCATCGACAAGGAAAGCCCTTTGGCTCCCTTGATGGAGATCCTTCTCCAGTTGAGGTTGGGTGACAACGAGAGGGCTCTTGAGGCCTATCTCGAGCGACAAAAGCTCTTCGACAAGCACCGCAACGAGATGCCTTTGGAGCTCATCCTTTTTGCCGCTGAATCTCACGTTGCGGCCGGGGGGGACGAGAACCATCAGCGGGTCGAGGATCTTCTCTCCATCTGGCAGGTCAAGAATGACGATTCCAAGAACTTTTCCGATAAGGAAAAGGCAAGCGTCCGTCTTCTCTTGGCCAGAAATTACTTCAAGTGGCTGCGCTATGACGCCGCCCGCAGCGAATATACCACGGTTAAGAATTCCTACCCGGATAGCGAAGATGCGGTTGAGGCGGAATTCGGAATAGGGGAATCCTTCATGGCTCAGAAAAACTATTCCAAGGCGGAGGAAATCTTCGAGGACTTGGCCAACAGCCGTGACTCGAAAATTATTATCCGGGCCGAATTCATGCGTGGATTGCTCGCGAGTAACCAGGGTGACCGCGACCAAGCCCGTGATATTTTCCGTTCCGTTTTGGAGCGCGTCCCGGATGTCAAACTCGCGAACGAGACCCTCTATAACTTGGCCGAAGTATACGGAGTCGAGCAACGCTTCATGGATCAGCTCCAACTTCTGCGAGCGGTTGGCCGTTTGGGACAAACCTCCAAGCGCTGGCACGAGCCCGGAGGTGCCCTGTCCATCGTCGTTCAGGACAGTGACTTGGGGATTAGCCGGGGG
>JABGWD010000061.1 GCA_018645725.1 Opitutia bacterium | reverse complement strand
GTACCTGCTTAATCCTTTTTGAAGCCTATTTACCTTTTATGAAACTCGCACACCTTCTTACTTTATTAGTATTTTTTGGCTCATTGGCCAAGGCCTCGTCAAAGCCCAATGTTCTGTTTTTGGCCATTGATGATTTGAATGATTGGATCGGTTGTCTTGGTGGCCATCCGCAGGTCAAGACCCCTAACCTCGACAGGCTGGCGGCGAGGGGAACTTTGTTTACCAATGCCCATTGCCAGGCACCCGTATGCAATCCGTCCCGAACCTCCGTCATGCTCGGGTTGCGGCCATCCACCACGGGGATCTACTCCCTTCAACCTTCCTTCAAAACGGTTCCCAAATTCGCGGACCATGTGACGATCCCCAAGGCTTTTCAAGCGAACGGCTACGCCACTTCGACCTTGGGAAAGATCTATCACGGCTCCTTTTTGCCAAAGGGCGAGTTCGACAAGACGGGACCCCGGGCGAAATTGCCGAATCGATTCCCCAAGAAAAAATTCGTGGACACTCCCCAGAATCACAGGCTTGTGGACTGGGGGATTTGGCCGCCAAAGGATTCGGACCAACTGGATTACCACACGGCGGAATGGGCAGTCGGAGAACTGTCCAAAAAGCCCAAGGATCCATTCTTCATGGCGGTCGGGTTCTTTCGTCCGCACGTTCCTCTCTATGCATCGCAGAAATGGTTTGATCTGTACCCCGAGGAGTCGTTGGTCCTTCCTCACATCCGGCGCAACGATCGTCAGGACACCCCACGCTTTTCCTGGTATATCCATTGGAAACTTCCCGAACCACGTCTCAAGTTTTTGGACCAAAACAAGCAGTTAAAGAACAAGGTCCGTTCCTACCTGGCATCCGTGAGCTTCGTGGACGCTCAGGTTGGGCGGGTATTGGACGCATTGGAAGCGAGTGGCTTGGAGGATAATACGATTGTCGCCTGTTGGTCGGATCATGGCTACCACTTGGGCGAAAAGGAAATCACCGGAAAGAATACCCTTTGGGATCCGTCGACCCGTGTACCTATGATGTTTGCCGGCCCCGGAATATCCAAAGGCGCCCGTTGCGAACGCCCGGCTGAATTGCTCGACCTCTACCCTACCCTCGCCGAACTTTGCCAATTGAAGTCCGTACCCAAGAATATCGAGGGCCTTAGCTTGGTTCCTCAACTCAAGGATGCCAAGGCTCCCCGTACTCGCCCCGCTATCACCTCGCATGGTCCGGGAAATAATTCCGCACGCAGTGAGACCCACCGTTATATTCGCTACGCCGACGGATCGGAAGAACTATACGATATAAGAAAAGACCCTCACGAATTTAAGAATTTGGCATCCGATCCGAAGACCAAGGAACTAAGAAAAAAGTTGGCTGCCTATTTCCCCAAGAACCCGGCGAAGCCAGTGAAGGGCAGTCGTTCACGCCTGATCGAAAGAAAAGAGGATGGCTCGATTTATTGGGAAAACACCTTGATCGAAAAAGACGCTAAGATTCCGGAATACGAATAGACCCCAGCTTTGTTGCAAGAAAGTCCGGGCACAATTTTTCCCTCCTTCTCATTTAATTTTGTAAGAATCGCAGGTTTGTGGACATATGGTGGATAATATGTCTGAAAATCCTGCAAACTTTGATCCTGATTCCATCGTCGAGCAAGTGCTCGGAGGTGAGAAGGATCGTTTCCGACTGCTCGTCCGGGAATACGGGTTGTTGGTCCGAGGATACCTCGCCGCACGGGTGTACCACTTGGAAGATGCCGAGGATCTGGCACAGGAAGCCTTTCTGGTCGCTTTCTCCAAACTCACGAGCTATGAAATCGGTACGAATTTCCGGGCTTGGCTCCTGAGCATCGCGAAATTCCAGCTCAACAACCATTGGCGCAAAACCAGTCGACGGGCCAATGCAATGGATCGTTTCCGGCACGACATTGCCGAGGCCGTGCAACCTGAAATGCAAAAAGCATCCGACGAGCTCAAGCAGCAAAACGTAAGACGGTTGCTCGATTGCATCTCCAAATTG
>JABGWD010000060.1 GCA_018645725.1 Opitutia bacterium | reverse complement strand
TGATGGCCATAGCATTTTCATTGTTTCTATGAATAAAGCAAATTGCATCCGAAAAATGACCGGCAGCATCAATCCATGCCATCAGTTCCTGTCTTCCGCCGGGGAGCAGAATCGAGTTTATAAACAGGATAACCCTGCCCATGGACAGGTCTTCTTCTTCAGCAAGGACCTCCAGGACGGCTTCGAATTGCTCGGCGAGATTGACTTCGTTTGAAAAGAAAAGGAAGTATTCCACGTTCGATGCCACGGGCAGTTCGCCGAACTCGAATTTGTTCTGATTCCAAATCCAATTCGAATGGGGCATCGACATTGACTCCAGTTCGGGCGGAAGAAGGAAGCAAGCGGGATCGGATTGCTCGTCTTTTGCCGTAAATTTCGATAAAAGCGATCGTCTTTCGGATTCCGGAGTTCCGAGAATGATGTGGAGCCTTCCGTTCATTTATCCCTGAAAGGGAAAGGATTCGCATTGGGCGTGGTGTCGCATGCGGTGGTCGAGCAATACGAGGGCGGTCATTGCCTCCACGATCGGCACAGCCCGTGGCAGGACGCATGGGTCGTGCCTTCCGCGCCCCGTCAATTCAGTGTCGTTGCCTTCGTCGTCAATCGTTTGTTGAGGTTTGAGGACTGTGGCCGTGGGTTTGAACGCAACCCTGAAGTAAAGTTCCTCACCGTTGGAAATGCCCCCTTGCACGCCGCCCGAAAGATTGGATTTGGTTCTCACTTCTCCGTCCCGGTTTTCAAAAAGGTCATTGTGTTCGGACCCTTTGAGGAAAGTGCCCTTGAATCCACTTCCTACCTCGAATCCTTTGGTTGCAGGGAGAGAAAGCATCGCTTTGGCCAAATCCGCCTCCAACCGGTCGAATACGGGTGATCCCCAACCTATGGGCAAACCGTTCACCCGACAGAGAACGGAACCTCCGACGGAGTCCCCGTTTTTTTTGGCCTCCAACACCCGCGCTTCCATAAGGGATGCGGTTTCAGGATGAGGACAGCGAGTGGGGGAAGCCTCAACCTCGTTCAAGTTGGGCACATCCTTGAGGACGGGAGCCTCGACGTCATGAATTCTTTCGACGTAGGTGGTGATGGATACTTGTTCCATGCCGAGAATTTTTTGGGCGATGGCCCCGGCGGCAACCCGGGCGATTGTTTCACGAGCGGATGACCGTCCTCCGCCTTCATGATTTCTATGTCCGTATTTTTTCTGGTAGGTATAATCGGCATGCGATGGACGGAATTTTGTTTTCATTTCGTCATAGGCTTGGGGGCGGGCGTCCTTGTTCCTGACGAGCATGGCGATAGGAGTGCCAAGGGTCAGTCCTTCGAAGATTCCCGAAAGGATTTCCACCCGGTCCTCTTCCTCCCGGGGGGTCGTGATCTTGCTTTGCCCAGGTCGCCTGCGGTCGAGAAAGGGTTGGATATCTTTCTCGTTCAAGGGGAGGCGAGGGGGGCATCCGTCGATTACGACCCCAATTCCTCCTCCATGACTTTCCCCCCATGACGAGATTTTAAAAAGATTGCCGAATGAATTACCCATCCCCTCTAATCAATTTATCGAACGTGAAAACGCAAAGCTAAAAGATACGAGTCGAGTTGGCAGATATTCCGTGACGATTCGAAAAAAGGTTGCTCTGTCCCCCGAAATGCTCGATCATGAAGGCTAAGGTCGGGTCCCATGCGACGACAATTGGATGAACTCCGTCAGGTCCGGAAGGAAGCAGCGGTAATCGCAATGGTCGTGTGCTGTGGGGTGCCTGGCCTTTTTTGTGTTCGCCCGACTGGTCGAGAATTGAACAAAATCGTTTGTAATTTTCGCTTTCGCTTGCCTGAAACCGGGAAGAAGATCAGAAAAG
This sequence comes from Opitutia bacterium, assembly GCA_018645725.1. Classification (GTDB taxonomy): domain Bacteria; phylum Verrucomicrobiota; class Verrucomicrobiia; order Opitutales; family Seribacteraceae; genus Seribacter. Next base: position 1,673 of record JABGWD010000060.1, on the reverse strand, counting down.
AGTGATCATGTCCGAACAAGCTTATCAAGTGATTGCCCGCCGGTGGAGGCCCAAGCAGTTTTCCGAATTGGTCGGGCAGGATCATGTCGTTCGAACTTTGGGCAATGCGATTGAAATGGGCAGGATTGCCCACGCTTATCTCTTCGTCGGTCCCCGTGGTACGGGAAAAACCACTTCAGCGCGCTTGTTTGCGAAATCTTTGAATTGGGAGAATGGTCCGTCCCTCGACGTTCCAGTGGACTCGGAAATTGGCCAGGCCATCATGGAGGGGCGTTGCCTGGACGTGATTGAGATAGACGGCGCATCAAACAATTCCGTCGATCAAGTCAGAGACTTGAGGGACGAATGTCAGTACGCGCCCGCTCAGTGCCGGTACAAGATCTATGTCATTGACGAGGTTCATATGCTTAGCCAACAGGCTTTCAATGCCTTGTTGAAGACCTTGGAGGAACCTCCGCCTCACGTGAAGTTCGTTTTTGCCACTACCGAGTCACACAAGGTGCTGCCAACGATCGTTTCAAGATGCCAACGCTTCGAGTTTCGCTCCATACCCGTTCCCTTGATCATCGGAAAACTCGAGGAAATCTGCAAAGCCGAATCCATCGACGTCGATGGAGAAGCCCTCGAGGCAATCGCCCGGATGGCAATGGGAGGAATGAGAGACGCCCAAAGCATTCTTGATCAAATGATTTCGTTTTGCGGGAAATCAATCAACCAGCGGGACGTGCTTGAAGTGTATGGTTTGGCTTCCAAGGAAATGATTGAGAAACTTGCAAACTCCTTGGTTGAGGCAAACTACGACCAAATTCTTGGGATTACGGATGAGTTCTCCTCGGAAGGCGTTGATTTTTACCGCTCTTTGCTCGACCTGTCGGAAGTATTTCGCGAGTTTTTGCTCGTAAGCTTGCGGGAAGGCCAAACCAAAAACAACGTTAGCCCCGAACAGTGCGTGCGTATTTTGGATTCCCTCCGTGAAGGTGAGGACTTGGTCAAGATGGGACTCTCCGAAAAGACGAATTTCGAAGTGACTCTTTTCCGTGCGGTGGAGTCGGGTCGTTCTCGTTCGATAGACCAAGTCATCCGAAGGATATCGGGAATGATTCCCGATGAGGTGAAAAAAAAAAGGCCTGAGCAACCCAGCAACCTGACCACTCCGTCATCCGACGAACCCGTGACTCTTCCCGTCAGGGAAGAACTTGCCCCAAAAGCAAAAGACAAGGAAACCAAGGAAGAGGAAAAGGCGGAAGACAATGAGCCTGTTGCTTCAATAGAAACGCCAGAGCCTGACGAACCTGAACGAGAGGAAAAATCGCGTAAGGAAGAGCCCGATCACCTGAGCGGTGATTATGATACGAATTCCCCCGAACCGCGGAAACAGGTCCGTCAAATCAAAGATTCCAAGATTATCGAGAAAAGGATTTCGGAATTACCGGATGGGATCAGGGAAATCATGGAGAAAAAATTCAAGGGTGACTTTGTTTCGATTGAAAAAATAGATGACAGCAGGCTGATTTGAGGGACTTGATTCGCTCCCCGGTTTCAGCTGTCTTTTGAGGCGATGATCCGCTCGAGCTGATCTTGCCTGATCCATCCTTTGTTTCTCCCTTCCAAACTTCTCACGAAATACCAAACTTCTCCGATGGCATTCGTATGTTTCTTGACCGATCCATCCT
>JABGWD010000005.1 GCA_018645725.1 Opitutia bacterium | reverse complement strand
GCCAAGCATTTCAAAGGACGGGTCGGAGCGTACCAGCTCTATCACGAGGTGAACCTCCAAGGTATGATCAACGGGGCGGACATTGATTTCGTGATGGACGAGATCTTTGTCAAGGGCGGGCGGGCCATCCGCAAAGTCTACGATGCGGCTCCGAAAACGCCCGTTCTCGTTTCCACTTCGGGCACCTCCCCTTGCGAGACCTGCGGAGCACTCAAGGGATTGAAAGGCAAGGGTGCCGTTGCGGTCTCCGATTATTACGACCGCCTGATTGCCAACAAGGAGGTCATGGACGTCGTCGATGCCTTGAACCAGAACGTTTCCGATCACTTCAATGGATACGGGATGATGGACGGTCTCATCATCCCCAACGTCTGGACCCAGTACGATCTGGCCCGCGGAAAACTGGACGCCGCAAACTATCGCTCGAAAAAAATCCTCTCCTCGGAATCCTGGATCGTATGGGACGGGGCGGGAACCAACACCGACGTGAACGGGGACGGAAAAAAAGACGAGCGCGATGCTTTCGACAAAACCGTCACCATCTTCGGGAAAATGCTCGAACGCGGACTCAACACCATCAATATGCCGTGGTGCGACAATTCGAGCAGTTGGTCGATGGGCCTGGTCAAGCGAGTCGATTACAACGGTAGGATCAAGAAACTACAACCCGGATGGGTCATCCCGTCCAACGACGGCGGTCCCGATATCGTAACCCGCAAGCTAAGCCTGCGCGGTAGTTCGGACGAGACCTTCCAACCCGTGGAAGTCGATGCGAGCGGACGCCGGTTTACGGAAAAAAATTACGTCAACCCGGGCGACCCCAATCATTTGCATTATTACGTTTGGAGATGGTACAGTCAGCTTGCCGGTGGATCGGATGAAGTCATCAGGCATGCCGTCAACGGAGAGTTCGGAAACGACCTCACGGTTTTGGGACCAGGTTTTACGGGCAACGAGCAATACAAGCTATCCTCCTACAACCGAACCAAGAAGACATTCATCGTGCTCCTATACGCGGGTGGTGCCGGCGGAACGTCCCATGCCAAGGTCTCCCTTCCCTCGACCATTCAAAACGGCAAGTACTACAACAATGAATTCTCCAGCGCGGACTTTCGCGGGGAAGGTTTCACCAACGGGCAAAAATACCAGGCTCGCATCGTGACCAAGGACATCAACCGCGACAACGGGCAGGACTTGAACCGTCGCGAGGAAGTGACCAAGCCGGCCACAGTGGCCAATGGCCAACTGACCGTGAACGTAGGTAACCTCCGCAAGTTCACCCTGATCGAGTTCAGTCTCGCAAAGTAGACGCGACCGCTCGAGTTCGGCAACCCGGCCCCTCACGGTCTCGGAGGCCGATGATCGGCATGCTCATTTTTTGCACACGATCACGGCAAAAGATTATCTTGAACCCAAGTCCGTTTGCCTGAAGTATGTGGCCGACTCTCCTTCCCCCCGACATGTCCAATAAAATTTACCTTGATTTCAAAAGTACCGATGACGGGGGATTGATTGTCCGGATCAATTACAACGATCCTGATCTGGTGGGAAAAAGCGCCGTCCTCTCGATCAACAGAACCGTAACGGTCAAGGACTCGCGCCCGGTTCACGGCTCGAAGACGCTCACCAAAATGAATCTTAGGCTGAAGCCCAACGGTCACCAGGTCAAGATTTCGCCCGAAAACCTCAAAAGCATGGGAAGCGCCTTTCCTTATTCCGGTCACAAGATCAAGATCGAGACCTTGGTCGAACTCAAGGTGGACGACAGCATAATCCCCTACATGGATACGGTCGTGAAACGCGGGATGTGCGGATACTTGGGGAGCAAAGCTCCCAAGCGGGCCAAGGTCAGCAACAACGCAAAGGAACTGATCGACCCAAAGGATTCCTTCAAATTTTTCAAGAACCTGACCGCCCTACCGATTCAAAATCAAATCGCGACGCTTGGTCTTTTGATCGTCGGCGGAATCTTGATTGTAGCCAACTTCTTCGTCGGATTGCACGACCAGATGGCACCCGACCACATGATCTGGCTTTACGACCACTACGACAATGACGGAGATTCCAGTTCCCCGCTCATGAAAGCATTGACCGGATGCGGGACAATCGGGGCAGCAATCTGGTTTGCCATGAGAAAACAACTCAGGAAGTACATGTCGTTCCGGTTCAAGGCCAAACTCAGCAAGGTGAACCGAAAATCATCCGTAAACATCGGAGAATTGATTGCCGGATCCAGTCGGGTCGATTTATTCGACGCGACCTTGCGCGTAGTGGCCTGCAACATGGAAAAAGGACAGTACGTCAGAGGGAGCGGGAGTAATCAAAGAACGGTCAGTTTCAGCAACCCCACCCGGGCGGTCCTTCTTTATTCGAAAAGGATTCCCATGATTACCAAGGGCACGCCCATAAGCAGTTACTTCAACCAGGAGTTCAGTTTCGAACCGATGTTCAAATCCCTCTATCCGCGACAAATGGTATCCAGCGAACACGGACTCGATATGACTTGGGAAGT
>JABGWD010000059.1 GCA_018645725.1 Opitutia bacterium | reverse complement strand
TCCCCGGGTTCAGTTGGAAAAACATGGAGGGACCGACAAGCGTTTCCATACCGAGGCAAGGCGGAAAGTTTTTCCGCAAGCAATTTCAGGCCACCACCATGGCTGGAAGTACCTCCGCATACGTCGCGATGTTTGACGAGATGGACGAAGGGACGGCCGTTTTCAAATGTACCAATCAGGTTCCCATCGGGAAATCATCTTTCGAAACCTTCCAAGGTCTTCCCTCCGATCATTACCTTAAGCTTTGCCGTGATGGGCGCCGGATGATTCGGGAAGGCATTGCCCAAGGCAAAAGATAATCGGTCCAATCAAAACTAATTTCAATTGACTCTTACCTGAAACATGGGAGCGTTTGGGCATGATTACCCTCAAAGCCACCCTTTCCGCCAAAGCTTTGCTTGCCGGCCTCCTGTCCACGCTGATCTTCTGCCCGATCTCCTCAAGCTTCGCGCAGACCGGAACCACGAACATAGAGCTGGTTGGAAAACCAATCCCCGATGCCGAGATCTACGAGGCAATCGGGATGGTTTTGGCCGATGGTACCGGCTTGGGCAGAATGCAGTTCACGGACGCCCAGATCGACTTGATTCTTGCCGGAATGAAAAAGGGCATCAAGACCAAGGCCATGCCACCCGATTCCCTTCAGTCCAGGATTCAGTCAGTCATGATGCAGAAGATGCAACTTGCTCGTGAAGCGGAACGGGCCGAAGGTTCTAAACTAGCCGCCGGCAACAAGGCCAATGCTCAGGCATTTCTTGCCAAGATTAGTAAGCAAGCCGGAGTCATGAAGGACCCTTCGGGCTTTTACTATGTGATTCTGAAGAAAGGTACGGGCCCAAGCCCGACCATGAGCGACACGGTCAGGCTTCATTACCATGGCACTTTGATTGACGGAACGGTGTTCGACAGTTCGGTCGACCGCGGGCAACCAACCAGCTTCCCGATGAACGGTGTGATCAAGGGCTTTTCGGGCGGATTGACCAAATGCCAAGTAGGAGGAAAGGTCCGAATTTATATCCCAAGCGAGTTGGGTTACGGGGACAACCCCCGCCCCGGCGGCAAGATCAAGCCTGGTGACACACTCATCTTCGACTGCGAATTGCTTGAGATCCAGTAATCACACCTTTGCCCGACTATATAATTTTTTTCTAATAAAGTTCCGTTTGTTGCGTCTAAGCACATATGGAACTTTTTAAAGCCTCTCGCGAACGATTCTACCGGGCCTTCCTTCTGCCCGTAATTCTCTTGTGTCTGGGTATGGGAGAAAGTGCCTATGGGAATGTTCTGATCATCGTGGACAAAGCCCATATCCTGCCCCACCCACCCCATCCGCACCCGCCCTGGCCTCCCCGTCCCATTCCACCTCACCGTCCGATACGGCAGTTCCTTCCCCTCGAACTGAGGACCCAGAACGTCGAGGTGGTAATCAAGGACCAGGTCGCGGTAACCAAGCTCCATCAGGTTTTCTACAACCCGTCCGACCGCAGGATGGAAGGCACCTTCATCTTCCCCGTACCCAAAGGAGCCCGGATCGACAAGTTCTCCATGGAAGTAAACGGGAAGATGCAAAAGGCGGAACTGTTGGACGCCAAGAAGGCTCGTAAGATCTACGAGGATATTGTTCGCAAGGCCTTGGACCCCGCCCTTTTCGAATACGCCGGGCAAAGCCTCTTCAAGGTCAGGATCTTTCCGATCGAGCCCAAGAAGGAAAAGGAAGTAAAGATCAAGTACACCGAGATTCTGGAACGGGACGGCAAGATGGTACGTTACCTGTACCACCTCAACACCAAGAAATACTCCTCCAAACCGATCAAGAACTTGTCCATGAAGATCGAGCTCGAGACTTCCGAAGCGGAAATCAAATCGGTCTATTCCCCCTCACACGAGGCGGAAGTCAAACGCCATGGCAAGAAGCGCGTGGTCGTTGGGTTGGAAAAGAAGAACATGGCGACCGACGCTGACTTTCTTCTCTACTACTCCCTCAAGGACAAGGGTGGGAGCGATATCGACCTGAGCGTGCTTACGCACAAGGAAGACAAGGATCATGACGAGGGACATTTCATGCTCCTGCTCAACCCCGGGGCCTGGGATGACAAGGGGTCCGTCATACCCAAGGACGTGGTCTTCGTCTTCGATTCCTCCGGTTCGATGAGGGGCAAGAAGATCGAGCAGGCCAAGGAAGCCCTCAAGTTTTGCGTGGAAAGCCTCAACGAGGAAGACCGATTCGAGCTGATCCGTTTCTCCACCGAGGCCGAGCCAATCTTCGGAAAAATGGTAACGGCCGGAGAAAAGAACGTAAAGAAAGCCGTCAAGTTCATCGACTCGGTCCGACCCATCGGCGGAACCGCAATCGAGGAAGCGCTCATTGAAGCGGCTTCCATCATTTCCGAGAAAGCCTCCGACAAACGCCCCACTCAAGTCATCTTCATGACCGACGGCCAGCCCACGATCGGAGCGATCAAGGAAGACGTCATCCTCAATTCCCTAAGGAAGAAAACCAGTGACTCAAAGAGCAAGATCCGGGTTTTCTGCCTAGGCATAGGAACCAACGTAAACACCCACCTCCTCGACAAGATTACCGAGGAAACCAATGCCGCGAGCCAGTACGTCCTGCCCGAGGAAAACCTGGAGTACAAGGTCTCACGCTTCTACGCCAAGATTTCCGAACCGGTGCTGGCCGATCTCAAGCTTAGGATCGACGGTCCGGATCGGGTCCGCGGAATCTACCCGAAAAACCTGCCTGACCTGTTCAAGGGGGACCAAATGGTCGTGCTCGGTCGCTACGAGCCAGGGGACAAGAAGGGTAAGATCACGCTCGAAGGGACCATCCGTGGAAAAAAGAAAACCTTCGAATACAAGGCGGTCTTCCCCAAGGAGAAGGAAGGAAACTCCTTCATCCCCCGCATCTGGGCGACCCGCAGAGTGGGATACCTTTTGGATGAAATTCGCTTGCGTGGCGAAAAGAAGGAATTGAAGGAGGAAGTTGCCCGACTCGCCCGCAAATACGGAATCGTCACACCATACACCAGCTACTTGATCATCGAGGACGAAAAGGACCGCGCAGTACCCCTCGCGAGGCGCAGTTTGGGAGGTTTTGCTCCCGGCGCAGACGCACCGGTCACGGAGAGTGACCTCATCGTAATCGAAGACAAAGCGCGAATTGCCTATGACAGCTTCAAGAGCGAGAAGTCCGGCGAGGACGCCGTCCGCGGGGCAGCTTCCAGTATCACCCTCAAGGACGCCGACGGGATTTCCAGCTTCAACGCAGCCAAGAATCTGGCTTATGCCGGTGGAAAGGCTGCCAAAAAGTCGATTGCCTCCGAGAACCGGATTTTGGACGGCAAGACCTTCCACCTCGCAGGCGATCTCTGGATCGACGACGATGCCCGGGATGACAAAGACAAAAAGATAGAGGAACTCAAATTCGCCTCCAAGGAATACTTCGACTTTTTGGAAAAACACCCCGAACTGATCAAGTTCCTTTCCCTCGGGGCCAACGTGGACGTTCTCCACCAAGGCAAGATCATCCGTTGCCGGAGGTAAAAATCCAACCAAAGGAAAAAAATGAAAGCATATGTTCTGGTCTTTGTACTCTGCCTCGGCTCGACAAGTGAGGTTTTGTCCCGGTACTCTTTGCCTGCAATCGACGAACGCATGGTCCTGCTTTTGGACTCAAAGGAGGTAAAGGTGGACGAAAAAGGTTCGATTCTCACGGTCACCAAGGCCGGTCGCGACTTTCAAATAGACAGGTTCTGGTTACAACATTACGTGTGGTCGGACGGTCTTTGCGTGGGGATCACCGCCTCCGACCCCAAGAGCAGCGCCACCAGAATTCTCCAGGTTCAAGCGGCCTTGAAGAAGAAGTCCGGCTCCCCCTTGCTCGTCGAGATCATACGCCTTTCCAAGACCAAGGAATACCGGGTCAGTTATATTCAGCTCTTTGATCAGGAAGCCGAATTCAATCGTTATTCCGGAAACAAGGCTAAACATGGATCGATCAAGCTTGGCCTTGCTTCCCAACCTAAGGATTCATGGGATCTTCTGGCCAAACTCAAAGGCATGACTTCAAACTCGCTAGCCAAACTGAAGAAAACCAAGCCCCAGTGATACACGAATTTTGGAAGACATAAGGACACCGATAACCATTCCATAACCAAACGAGACCCAATTCATCATGAAAAAGCTAGCTCTACTGCTCACTGCCTGCCTGATCCTCGCACCGCTCGCCGCAAAAGACGACGATAAGAAGAAAGGGAAGAAACCCAAGAAGGAAACCATCGAGGTATGTTTCGTTCTCGATACCACTGGTTCCATGGGTGGCCTGATCGAGGGAGCCAAGCAGAAGATCTGGGCAATCGCCAACGAGATTCTCGCTAGCGAACCTACCCCCAACCTGCGCATCGGATTGATCGGGTACCGCGACCGCAAGGAAGCCTACGTCACCCAAGTACAC
>JABGWD010000058.1 GCA_018645725.1 Opitutia bacterium | reverse complement strand
CCCACGAACTCAAACCGCCCGGGGCCTTCATCCATACATAGGGAGCGTTTCCGCCTCCGTAAGTGCTTATGCCAAGAGACTGAAGACCCTCATTGATTATCCTCGCGTTCTCGAGATAAAAGGAAACCTGCTCACCCGTTTCCCGCCTTCCGTCTTCGGTCAAGGCCGCAAGCCCTCCTGCCTGAACGATATTCGAAGCGCCATTGAAAAAAGTGTTTTGGCGACGGGTCCACAAGGAATGAAGCTTGCCTGGCTCCGCATCTTCGGCCTGGCAAGCCTTGGGGACGATCGTCCACGCTAAGCGGACGCCCGTAAAGCCTGCGGTTTTGGAGAAACTGTTGATTTCAATGGCGCATTTCTCGGCTCCTTCGACTTCATAAATTGAGCGCGGCAGAGATGGGTCGGTTATAAACGCCGAGTAGGCCGAGTCGAAGAAAATGACTGCCTTGTGCTCGATGGCGTAGTCTACGAACGTTTTCAACTGCTCCCGCGTAGCTACTGCACCAGTCGGATTGTTTGGACTGCAAAGATAAATCAAGTCTACCTTTCCTTCGGGTAAATCCGGAAAAAAGTCATTGTCTTCGGTGCAAGGCATATAGACTAGCCCGTCATAACCGGAATCGGATGCATTTCCGGTCCGCCCGAAGATCACGTTGCTGTCCACGTATACAGGGTAAGCCGGATCCTGTACGGCAACGATGCAATCTTCGGAAAAAATGCTTTGAATGTTTGCCGAGTCGGACTTTGCCCCATCACCGACAAAAAACTCGTCGGGTGACAAATCGAGCCCGTATTCCGAATAAAGCTCGGCTAAAGACTTCCGGAGAGGGGAAATCCCCTCCGACGGACCGTAACCGGAGTAGGTTTCGACCAGACCAAGAGAGTCAACGCCTTGATGGAGTCCTTTCAGTACGGCAGGAACAATGGGCTCGGTCGTATCGCCAATCCCAAGGCGGAGAACTTCGGCTCCCTGTTGACCCTCAAGAAAGGCATTCGTTCGACGGGCAATCTCAGGAAACAAATAACCTGCCCCCAATTTATCGTAGTTTGTATTGATTCTAGCCATGATGAAAATTGTATATTGAAAAATATTATTTGAACGCAAGTAAGCTTTTGGACAAAGGCAACTTACTCTCCGGATTGCAAAAGAATTCCCTGATTGCGGGCTGAATTGAAAGCCCAAAAGAAAACTCCGACACCGACGACGAAATAGAAAAGGTTGAGAAAAAAGGCAGTGTAAAGAAGGTCGGCCCGCCATACACCATCAAGAAGAAGCGCCCTCATCCCTTCGAAAACGTAGGACGTGGGGATGAATTCTGCGACTGACCTCATCCACTCAGGAAGGGTATCAAGCGGATAGTAGATGCACGAAAACGGAGCAATGAGAAAGGGCAGAACCCAAGTCAGGCTTTCCGCACCAAGCCCATATCGAATCAGGATGCCTGTGACGAATTGGGAAATTGCCCAACCCGTAAAGACAAGATTCAAAAAGAAGGCAAGCAAAGGAAAACCGATCTCGAAAACGGAAACCCCAAAAAACGGAATGGCCAAAAGGGCGGCCGGGATCATGCCGATCAGCGTTCTCATCATGCTTATTGACGCAAGGGAAACGATCAACTCGATGGGACGCAGAGGGGAAACAAACAGGTTCCCCAGGTTGCGAGACCATAATTCCTCCAGAAAAGAAAGGGTGTAACTGATATGGGAACGAAAAAGAGAGTCCCAGACCAAAACGACCGAGATGAGGATTCCTCCTGTGGTCAACTCGGGGCTGGAAGCTGAAAAGTATTGCGAGACGAACCCCCAAATTATCATTTGCATGGTGGGCCAATATGCGATCTCGATAATTCTCGGCCAGGAGCTGCGCAATAGATAAACGTAACGAAGCAGGAGCGCGGATATCCGACCGATTGACGCAGGCAAATTCATTCCGCCTCCTCCGACCTGCTGACCTGAAGAAAGACTTCTTCAAGTGTCTTGTGATCGTATTTATCCAAGAGTGATTGCGGGGTTCCGCGCTCAACCAACTTCCCTTGACGAAGAAGGATCGCTTCATCACAAAGGAGTTCGACTTCCCTCATGTCATGACTGGCAAACAAAATGGTAGCCCCACTCTCCCTGCGGTATGAATCAAGCAATTCGCGGATCCAGGAAGTCGTATCGGGATCCAGGCTTGCCGTGGGTTCGTCCAAAAGAAGGAATTCGGGACGGTTGATCATTGCTTTTGCGAGCGAAACCCTTGTTTTCTGGCCAGAAGAAAGCTTGCGGAGTCTTCGGTCGACAAAAGATTCAAGACGGAATTCGTTGACGACTTCGGTAATCCTGGCCGAAACGTTTCTCACGCCGTAAAGCCTCGCGTAGACGGAAAGGTTTTCCCTGACAGTGAGACGCTGAGGCAAATCGACGTAAGGCGATGAGAAGTTCATCCGGGAAAGAACGGAAAAGCGATTGGCGATGAAATCATGACCAAAAAGCTCGATCTTGCCCGAGGTGGGCTTGAGCAAACCCAAAAGCATGGACAAAGTCGTCGTCTTGCCAGCTCCGTTTCCGCCAAGCAAAGCGGTGATCGATCCTTCCTGCAAATGCATGCTCAATCCATCCACGGCAAGGATACTGGCAAACCTCTTGGTCAAGTCTTGGGTGCGAAGGACTACGGTCATAGGGAACTCGGAAGAAAACGCGGATATGGCAAGTCGGGCAAGATGATTCGGGGAGGCAACCGAACAAAAGCTTCAGTCCTTGGTCATTTCCGTCAACACGCGTTGCGCAAATTCGGTAGCCTCGTCGAGATCTCTGTCTCCGAAAATATCCTCGAAACCAAGATACCTGTAGTTTGCAATTACCTTGGAAAAGGGCAAAGGCACGACAAACCTGTCCCAAGACTTCAGCCTTGCCGACCAACCGAATTCGAAAGACAGGAAGAGAATCGGCGCCTTGGTCAAACGGGCTACGAGAAGAGCGCCTGACTTCGCTTCGTAGCAAGGCCCCCTCGACCCATCCGGAGTTACGCCGATGTCGTGACCTTTCCTCATGACGCGAACCAATTCCCGGACAGCCTGGGTGCCACGCCGGTTTCGCGAACCACGAACCGCGTGGATTCCTGCCCACCCGTAAAAGGTTTCCAGCAAGGCGCCGTCCTTGCTCGCGCTAATCAACCCGTAGCAGGTCCTGTCCTTGCGGAAGCGACGATGCCACTCTCCAGCCAAAAACAGACGGTTGTGCCATAACATCAGAATGCAGGGCCGTTGGCTCAAGCTATCCGTGTCGTCGCCAGATGAATCTACGCTCTCAATCCGGATGGAAGCAGTCCACAAGCGGTAAAGGAGTCCGATCGGCCACAAGAAAAACCTCGCTACAGGCCCCTGCTTGTGGGGAGCCCGGTCAGCCCCCTCTTCGGCTTCGCTCATCAAGAGCTAGAACTCGAAACCCAGACCCAATTCAGCCAAGTGGGCAGGAACCTCATCTTCATGAAAGTACCTGTATCCAAGACGAAGGGCGACGAGATCGGAAAAATTGTAAGCCAAGCCGATTGCCCCGGTGGCAAAGAAACCGTCTTCGTTTCGCTCAAGGGGATCCTCGATATAGGAACGGTAATACCCCAAGCCCAAACCCACGTAACCATCGAGCGATCCAACCAGACCGAACTCATAACCCAAATCAAGGTAGACTGCGAAAGTTTCGCTCTCTTGGGTAAGAGGGTTGCCCAAATTATCCCTTGAACTGGGATCGAACTCATTCCTCTTGAAAATGGCCCCCAAGCCAATGCGGAAGTCATCATTCTTGATTCCGCCGGCCAAGGAAACGGCAAGACCCGGATCGTATTTGCGGCGTGAATTAACGCCCTCATGATGAGTTTTGTAAGGAATGGAAACTCCGGGAGTCAGGATCAAGTAGCCCCCTAGTCCGCCGGAACCGAAACTTGACGGAGCAAAAGTGCTGACGGCTTGGTCATCCTTCTTGTGTTGCCCGGGTGAATCAACGTTAAAAGCAAGTTGATCAGGACCGGGGGCAAAAACCGGTTCGGTTTCCCGAGGCACACGCGAAAGAGCATTGGGGGAACTGGTGGCGGAATGCCCGGAAGTCGAATTGCGCTCGAAACGGGTGGATAGGGATGGGCGGACAGGCTGATTGGAAACGTCGAACGGGGTCTTGAAGGAGTGATCCGCGGACAAGCCATAGAATATCTGGTCGAATCTTTTCTGCAGGTTGTGGAGTTTCTCCGAGTAATTGTTAAGCTCACCCTTCATCCCATGGATTCTTCTTTGGTGAAAGTAAGTCTTGTCGTCCAGGTTCTCGTAATAGCTAAGAACAGGCTTTTCTTTTTCAAAAAAGTTTTCGCCCTGAGCATGAACGTCCATTGTCCCAAGGAAGAAAATGGGGAGAAGGCGCAGATAAGTTGATTTTCTATTCATAATTGAAAGCATCTGACTGACTATGGAAAAACTATGACGCGGTTAAGCAACCCAAAAGAATGAGAAATTTCAACTTGGCCTGTTTTTTGCCGCCGCGCGAAAGGCTTTCGTGAAGTAGGAAAACAAAACGTGGAAAAGAACAAAATACAGTCCGTTCACCACGAACCCGCCCACAAATGCAACTCTCACCCCATCCTCCTGCCTGGCGGCCAACCTGTAGGCAGTGAGGTTTCTTCTTTTTGCCTCGCTATCAGTCATGGGAAGACGGGCATCATAAAGTTCGGGCTTTAGTCCGACGATGGCTTTCGGCACGACAGGCTCGACTCCCTTTATGATTTCCCAGTAAGGCCGCTTGACCATCCCCCGGAAGGGGCCGTACTGAATTTCATGGTAAAACGTCAACTGGATGATACAGGCTGTCAAAACAAGCAACCCCTGGGAGACAAGCCACATTTTCGTCTTGAGTTTCATTGCTAACCTTTTGGCGCGAAAGCGAAGCAATGGCAAAACCGAATGGCATAAAAAAATCAATTGTCAGCAACTTCATTGTTGCCATGTTTCCGGCTTTTAAAAATAACCGAAGGCGGTAGATGAGGATTTTATTTCTGTTTTCACTCGCATTGGCGATCGTTCCCTTGTTGGCGGGAGAGGTCACTCATGTGGTTCAAAAGAACGAGACATTGGGTGGGATTGCCCGCAAATACGGGGTTTCCACTGCAGCCCTCCAATCCTTCAACGGAATTTCGGACGCCAATCTTCTTTTTGCGGGAAAAAAACTCAAAATCCCCTCCGCCACGGCCAGTCAGATAGATTACGTGATCAAAACGGGCGACAGCCTTGGTGGCATAGCGTCCCGGTTCGGAGTCAAGACGTCCGATCTCATTGAGATCAACGGCATCAAACAACCCAATTTGATCAAGGTGGGTCAAAAGATCACGATTCCATTGGGAACCGCCAAGAAGCCTCCCGCCACTCCATTGTTGCCAGCCTCCGTACTCAAGGCCCTGAAAACAATCAAAAATTCTTCGAGATGGAAAAGGATTGTCATTCATCATTCCGCCACCCCGGTTGATGACGCCTTGAATATGCACAAGGTGCACAAAAATCAAAGGGGCATGAAAAACGGATTGGCCTACCACTTCGTTATTTCGAACGGTTCGCGCAAGGCAAGTGATGGAGAGATTCACATAGGGGGTCGATGGAAAGGTCAACTCGACGGGGGACACATGAAGCAGTTGTCGCTCAACAAAACAAGCATCGGCATCTGCCTGATCGGCAACTTCGAGTTAGGCCCTCCAACATCCAAGCAACTCAAGAGCCTCGAGGCGTTGTGCAAGCACCTTATGAAAAATTGCCGCATCCCCTATTCAAGCGTCACGACCCATAAACTCCTGCACCCAAATCATACCAAATGCCCTGGGAAGTGTTTTTCACTTCCTGCCTTCGTCAAAAGGATCAAACCTTAAAGCGAGGCATCGCAACCGGAATCTTTTCGACGAACGAGCAGCACCTTCCCCATTCTTGACTCTCCATTCCTGGCAAGAGCTTGATCGAATTCATCCAACCCGAAAACCTTGTCCACGGGGTGACGGATCTCGGCAAGGGCCAAGGGTTGAAGGACTTCTTCGATCGCATTCCTCAAACTGCCAGGGCTTTGCTTTCGCTTCCATTTGTCCAACCAGAAACCGACGAACCGAACGTCATCGAAAATCAGGCTCCTTGTCGGGAAGCGAACGGGGGAACTATCCATTGCTCCAAAGGTGACATGGACGCCGCCCTGGCCCAAAGATCTGGCGAGCCTCAAGGCACTCCGACCGCCAACTGAATTCAAACCGAGAGCACAGCCCTTGCCGTTGGTCAACTCCTTCGTCCGGTCCGGGACTTCGTCGTCATCGATCCAAACTTCGCCGGCACCGAAATCAATTAGCTCCAGTCTTCTTTCCTCGCTACGCACCAAGCTTATTAAATTGATTCCGATTTTTTTGGCAAATTGGATAACGGACAGTCCCACGGCGGAATTACCGGCATTCTGAATGACGAAATCTCCTTCCTTGAGGTATTCGAAATCATTGAGCAAACGCCAGGCCGTAAGTGGATTGAGAATGGAAACCGCCAACTGGTCAAAGGGAACCAGGGCGGGCAGGAGAATCAGGTCATCCGCCTGTGCCTTGACGTAATCCTGCCAAGTACCTTGATCATCTGGCAGCGCGACCGGGCGACCAACGACTTTCTCATCGACTCCCGAACCGACGGAAACGACCGTCCCCACGCCTTCCCGTCCGGCCACCGCAGGCAAGTCGCGCAAGCGACCGTAGGAACCATTGATCAAGCCGAGGTCCGAAGGGTGGATAGTTGTCGCTTGCATTTCCACCAAAACCTCGCCGGCACCCACTTCGGGGACGGGCATCTCCTCCAATTGAAGAACATCCCGGGGGTCGCCATACTCGTGATAGCAAACCGCGCGTCCGGTTGAGGGGACATTCACTTCTTTAGCCATCCCATGGCCTTCATCCATGCCCCTGCCCTCGCAGGCCAAGTGACGACCGGATGATCGGATGGTCGCATCCCGTACCCATGACCCCCGAAAGGATAAACATGAAGTTCGTTTCCCTTCACACCCAACTTTTCGAGCTCGAGATACATGAGTACGCTGCCCTCTGCGGGCACTCCGTCATCTCCCGTATGAGCGAAGAAACAAGGCGGGGTCTCCTTGGTTATCTTTATCTCGGGAAAAAGCTTGTCCCGTTTCTTTCGATCCACGAGATAGGCGGGATAAATGAGAATGCCGAAGCTCGGGCGGCAGGAGAATTCATCCGCCCCATCGACTTTCGGATAGGTTCTGGACTGATGGGAAGTCAACGCCATCACGGAAAGGTTGCCCCCAGCTGAAAAACCAAGAATCCCCAGGCGGTCGGGATCGACCTTCCACTTCTTGGCGTTTTGGCGAATCAGGCCGATAGCCCGCTGAGCATCCTGCAAGGGGGCCTCGTGCTTGGGTAGATTTTTTCTCCGGGGCACCCGGTACTTGAGCAGAAACCCGGTTACGCCCAAGGAATTGAGCCATTCGCAAATCGCGGAACCCTCGTGTTCGTAAGCAAGAATGGAGTACCCACCGCCCGGGCAAACCAGCACACTCGTTCCGTTGGCATTCTTGGGGCTTGCTGGGAAGACCGTCAAACTGGGCTTGGAAACGTTGGATATTCGAAGAATACCACCCCTGGTTTCGCCCTTTTCCTTTCCAACCTCCCCGGGCACCTCACCGGGAACTTTGTCGGGCCAAAGGAAAAGCGTTTCGCTCTTGGCATTGGCTCCGAGAGAAACAAGAAACGCAAGCATCGGGAAGACGAACGGGTAAAAGCTCAGTTTTTTCATGCCCGCACCTTTCCGAAGGAAGGAGCACTTGGAAAGCAAAAAGATCATCAGGGAACTTTTTTTACTTTCCCAAACAGGCAATAATCTTCAAAAACAAATGTCATGAAGATTACTTATGCCCTCATCGCCCTCTTGACTCTTGGATCGACACTCCTTTGCGATCTGCCGGGACAGGAAAAGGAATTGATCGATGCATTGACCAAAGTAGGAGCCAAAGGAACGGGAAACGAGAAAGCAGTACGCGCTTGGCCTGCAGTCCGAAAACTCGACGCATCCTCAGTCCCCAACCTTCTGAAAGCCATGAACGAGGCCAATGATTTGGGTGACAATTGGATCCGGTCGGCGATTTCGGAAATTCTCGATCGTGACAATTCCGGTTTTCCGGAAAAGCAAATTCTTGCCTACCTGAAAGATGATCGAAACACCGGAAGCTCAAGACGACTGGCCTTCGATATCATTCTCGAGCACAAACCCAAGCTCAGCCATTCCTTGACCCCCAAGTTCATCGACGATCGAGAACCGACCCTTCGACGCCTGGCCGTGGAAAAACTTCTTGAATCCGCCCGCAAAGCGGAAAAGCCCGGGAAATCGAAAGCTCTTTTCGAAAAAGTCCTGAGCAAAGGACGAGAGGTCGACCAAATCAAGGAGGCAAAGGAGGCTTTGGAAAAAGCCGGGCAAAAAATCGACGTCCAGACCCTGATGGGTTTTCTCGTCAACTGGCATACGATCGGACCTTTCGACAACACGGGAAGACAGGGTTTCGGAGTGGAATACCCACCCGAGAAAAAGATTGACCTGAAAGCCAGTTACGAAGGGAAAAACGAAAAGGCAAAATGGAGTGCCTTCACTACACCCGATCCGTTCGGGATGCTGAACGTCAACTTGCAATACGGGGAAATCAAGGAGGTTCTGGCTTACGCCCACACAACCTTCGACTCGGATTCCGAACGCCCCGCCCAATTCCGCATTGGATCCAAAAACGCCTGGAAGCTTTGGCTGAACGGCGAACTGCTCTTCGCCCGCGACGAATACCACCGGGGCGGGACCCGCGTCGATCAGTTCATTATCGACGGCAAACTGTCGAAGGGCACCAACGAAATCCTCGTAAAGGTTTGCCAAAACGAACAAACCCAACCATGGACCAAGCAGTGGGAATTTTGCCTGCGGGTCACGGACCCCAGTGGGACGGCTCTGACCTCCGTCAAAACCGGCAACTAAGGACAACGATCATGAAGAACCAAGCCATTGCAGCATTCATTCTTTGCCTCCCTCTGTCCCTGCTCGCGAATTGGCTCTCCTTTCGCGGAGACAGTGGGAATGGCATAATCGACAACGATTTGTCACCAAGTATCGGCACCGACTCCAAATCCGCATGGAAGGTGGAGTTGCCCGGGCGCGGCTTGTCCAGCCCCATCGTCGTGGGCGACCGGGTATACCTGACGGCCTCGAGCGGCCCCAAGCAGGAAACCCTTCACGTCATTGCATATGATGGAAAGACCGGCAAGACGGACTGGGAAAAAACCTTCAAGGCAACCGGGCGAACGGTTTGTCACGACAAAACCTGTGTTGCCGCTCCAACGATGGTGAGCGACGGGAAAGTCGTGGTGGCCCAGTTCTCATCCAATGACGTCTTTTGCCTGGACTTGGAAGGCAACTTGAAATGGTTGCGTGGACTTACTTACGATTACCCGAACGCGGCCAATGGCTTGGGCATGTCGTCTTCGCCGGTCATTGCCAACGGCGTGCTTGTCGCGCAAGTGGAAAACGATGCCGAATCATTTACTGCCGGACTAAGCTTGAGCAATGGAACGACCCTTTGGAAAAAGGACCGGCCAAGAGGAGCAAACTGGACTTCCCCAACCGTCTTGGGCAAAGGAAAGGATCAACAGGTCGCCCTGCAATCGATGAAAGGGGTCGCAGTAATTGATCCCAAAACCGGAAAAGACCAATGGATCTATGAGGATGGAGCGGCCACCATTCCCTCGAGCACGGTCTTGGGAAGCACCATCCTCGTGCCATCCAATGGATTGACCGCCCTGCAGGCCCGCGGCGACGGAAAATCTCACACCCAGCTTTGGCGGGACAACAAGCTGGGGCCCGGAACCGGCAGCCCTTCCATTTCCGGAGACAAATTTTACGTCATCAACAAGGCAAACGTCCTTACCTGTGCGGAAATCAAGACTGGCAAGATCATTTGGCGGATGCGCCTGAAAGGTCCCGTGAGCAGTTCGCCCGTATCAACCAAGACGCACCTTTTTGTTTTTAACGAAGAGGGATTGGGCCAAGTCGTGCAACTCGGCGGTGAGGAAGGCAAGACCGTCAGGTCGATTGACCTGAAGGAAACCATCCTTTGCACCCCGGCCGTTTCCAAGGGAGCCTTGTACGTGCGTTCGGACAGCACCCTTTGGAAGTTGTCCGACTGAGACTCCCGTAACGGGCTACTCGGAATCGAGGATCTTCGCTATCCGACGTTCCCCGTCCGGGCTTACCCGACTGCCCCACAGGAAAACTTGACGCAGCGACTTGAAGTTCTTCAGCCACCCCAACCCCTTGTCCGAAACCTCGGTCTGACAAAGGTTGAGAGTTTGCAAGGCACTCAACCGGGAAACCTTGGACAACCCGGCATCCCCGATTTTGGTTCCGCGTAAGTTGAGCTCGGTGAGTTTGGAAAAGCTTGATATCTCGATGAGCGAACGTTCGGTGATTCCCGTATTGCGCAAGTCAAGCTTGGCCAAATGACCGGCGAGCGGACGAAGTTCCCCGATCTCGGCATCACCAATTTGAAAAGGGTTGGTAACCACTCGAACCTCGACAAGCGGGCTGCCGATTCCGATCGGGCGAATCATCAATCCGGTTTCCTTGGCGATTCGAGCCAGTTCGTTCGCGGGCAAGGGCTCTAGCCCGGAGGAAAGATCGTTATAGAACTTGATATGCTCGGGGGTGAAGACGGAGGTGTTCAGTTTCTTCATTTTAACAAGCTCATCGACACCATCGGTTGCACCCATCCACGTCCCGAAATCCACACCCTGGGCAATCCACTTTCTCAACACCTCTTTCTGCCGGTGACTCAACAAGTCGCCCTTCGGCGGCATATGGTCATCGTCCTCCTCGGGCAAAATGACTCGTTGATACAGCGGGCTTCGGCTCGGATGGTTAGCCACGACCACAGGCCCGTCGTCCCCGCCATGCATAACGTAGGCTGCCCCGTCCAATCGCAACCCGGCCTTGGGCTTTTTTAGCTCCCCGTTCAACTCGTAGGGTGCCTTATGGCATTCCACACAACGTTCCTCAATGATCGGCCAGACTTCCTTCTTGAAGTCAACGACCGCATTAAGCGCGTGAACACATGTAAGCAAAGCGAATGACAGAAAGCGTGACATATGGAGTGATTCTAATGAAAATTCGTGTCTTTTCTAGTTCATTGAGCGCAACTTCATAAAAAAAGTTTCCGAAAGAATCTCCGTTTTCGCTTGGAATCAGCCGGGAAAAGAGGTTTTCTCCGTCCAATATGAAACAATTCCTACTCGTAGCTCTTCTTTTCGCGTCCCCATTTCTTTCCTTGCATGCCAAGCATCACGGCTACTCCTGGAAAGATGAACCGGGCAAGCACATCGACCTCTTGAAGGGTGACAAGAAAATCGTACGGTACGTGTACGAGCGCATGGACCCCAAGGACCGGGAGCGCACCTATAAGCCCTTCCATCACGTCTATCAAGCTGATGGCGAGGGTTTCCTCACCAAGGGCCATGGAGGGAAATACACCCACCACCGCGGGATCTACTACGGGTTCTCCAAGTGCTTGGCGGCCAATGCCGCAGGCAAAAGGATCCGCATCGACACTTGGCACTGCAAGGGTGGGTACCAAACCCATGAGAAAGTCATCAAGTCACATGCCGACGAGAACGGAGCCGGGCATACCGTGGAAATTGCTTGGCGGGTGGACGACGGATCAATCTTCGCGACCGAGCAAAGGACCCTTTCCTTTTCCCTCCGCAAGGACGGGAGCCTCCAAGTCGACTTCAGTTCCGTTTTGTCGACCAAACAGGAATCCGTGATCCTGGACGGCGACCCCCAGCATGCCGGGTTTCAATTCCGGGCATCCAACGAAGTGGCT
>JABGWD010000057.1 GCA_018645725.1 Opitutia bacterium | reverse complement strand
CCCACCACCCCTGTCATCGCGAGGGCGCAGCCCGTGGCGATCCACTGTGAACCAGTGAATGGAAGAGTGAGGGGTGAATTTTGAAGAGTGAAAGGGGAACCAACCCCTTAACCCTCCTTTTCTCAACCAGCCTAGTCATCACTTCATTTCCTTTCTGGTGAAAACGCCACTCTTGTCATCGCGAGCCTGAAAGGCGTGGCGATCCACTGGTCCTCGGTAAGCGAACCGCACTCTCCGAACGCGTCCTTCGAGGCACGATGGATTGCCGCGTCACGTTGTTCCTCGCAATGACAGAGAGCGTGGTGTACCGTAGCACTTCCGCATACTCGCAAACTAGAGTGCGTTGTCATCGCCTCGCACTCCCACTCACTCCTCTGTCATCGCGAGGGCATTGAGAAATGCCCGTGGCGATCCACTGGTCCTCGGCAAACGAACCGCACTCCCAATTCTTTGTTCAATCGAAATCAACGGGAATCAATGGGTTTGACCCTCAATCAGTTTATATGTTTCATCGCCCGACAGTAGCTCCTGTAGTTCAATGGATAGAACATTGGTCTCCGGAACCGAAGATCTGGGTTCGACTCCCAGCGGGAGTGCCAGCCTTCGTCTTTGGCGCTATTGCGAGGGCATCGGTTGACTGGGGCAGCTCTTGGGGTACGAGCAAACCCGGCCTTAAGCCAACTCGATTTCCACCGTGAACTCGTCCCGTGCCGCCGGGGGGACCATTTTCATGGTTTTGTTTTCAGGGGCATTCGGCGGGGACATCCACGGCTCCACGCAGTAGTAGGGAGCATCTTCCTTGCTCCAAGCTACGAAAGCGGTTCGACTTCCTGCCTCCGCTCCCCCCACTTCGCTTATCCTGATTTTTTCTTCCCCGTTCAACAAGGAGATTTCCGCAGATGGCTTGGTGAGCTCGTAATGAACGGAATTAATCAGGTCCGGATTGTCCAGGCCGGCTGGCGAGGGGATGGGCGCTTTCTTCGTCATCAAGCCACCCTTTTGGTATTGAAAGACCTTCTTTGCCTCAATCGACAATTGATGTTCCTTGCGGCCCAGATCCTTTCGCCAAGGAACCTGAAAATATGGATGGAGTCCGGCGGACCAAGGGATGGGCGTTCTCCCCTCATTTTCCAGAATCAGACTGATTTGCAAGGATAGTTCCAGAAAATGGTAAATGACCGTGAAGGTATACTCGAAGGGATAGAATTCCTTGTCGGATTGCTTTTGGGCCAATTCGACCTCGAACCCCGCGCTGTCAATGGAGCGTACGACAAATTCCGAATCACTCGCAAACCCATGCAGGGGCATTGTTCGGACGGTCCCGTCGGGGCATTTCCAATGGTTTTCCTTCCCTTCGTGCAAGCAAGCCCCGGCGAACGGGAATAGGATGGGAATGCCACCGTGAACTTCCTGAAGCAAAGGGTTCGCGTTGTTTTCCGGCCAGTGAATTACGTCGCGGACGGAACCATCGCTCATGTTGACGTGCCAGTTCAATAACCTGGCCCCTTTTTCCGGTGATGCCAAAAAAGTCGAGGGCCCGACGTCCCACCTGTTGATTTCAATATTTTGGTAGCTTACCTTTTCCATGTTGTATGAACTGTCTTGTCTTTCCTGTTTGCGCAATGTCATTTAGTATTTAGAATGCAAAAGTTCTCCCCCCATGACACTATTCCACAGAATTTTCCTGCTTTTGACCTCGGTCCTTTTGATTGCCGTTGCCAAGGGAGCCGATAGGGAAAAAAACGCAAGCAAGGCAGCGCTTGCCCACAATGATGCCAATCAAAGTTCGGGAGCAAAGTCCGATTCCACGGAACCGGTCGATTCCTTGAACAAGCTCGCCTACGTCATTCCGATTCGAGACCAGATAGGACCTCCCGTGCTTGATATTCTGAGAAGAGGCATGAAGACGGCCTTGGAGGAAAAGGCAAGTATCGTCATTCTCGACATGGAGACGCCCGGTGGAGAACTGGGGGTTACCCTCGAAATCATGCAGGAAATCATTTCCACGCTGGAACGCTTCGACGGGACGATCATTACCTACGTGAATAGAGAAGCGATTTCGGCAGGCGCTTACATTGCAATCGCGACCAACGAAATTGCCTTTGCTCCCATGTCGCAAATAGGGGCGGCCGAGGCCGTCAGCGGAGGGGGAGGCAACATCGATTCATCAATGAAGCGAAAGGTCAATTCATACCTTAAGGCCAAGATCCGCAGCTATTCCGGCAACCATGCCTATCGGTCCCGGGTGATGGCGGCCATGATGGATGCCAACGAATCCCTTCTTGTCGAGGGCAAGCCCTTGCTGGCCGAAGATGGTTCGCGCATTCAAAAGGAAGGGGAGCTCTTGACCTTGACGGGCGAAGAAGCCTGCAAGCTTTACGGCAACCCCCCCGAACCGCTCTTGGGAATCGGGGTTTATCGATCAGTGGAAGAGCTTTTGGACGAGCGATGGAAAAAAGGCGAATATCGTGTGATCAAGATGGAGGTAAATTGGGCGGAGAAAACCGGACTGTGGCTTAATGGAATAGCTCCTATTCTTCTCGGCCTTGGCCTTGTCAGTTTGTTCATCGAGTTCAAGACCCCTGGCTTTGGTATTTTCGGCACGCTTGGGTTGATTCTGCTTCTGGTTTTTTTCGGGTCAAAGTACGTTGCCGGCCTGGCAGGGCAAGAAGAGCTGCTGGTATTCCTCTTGGGGTTGTGTCTGGTGGCCGTTGAAGTCTTTGTCCTCCCGGGCTTTTTGATACCCGGTATCTTGGGGCTGTTATTGATTGTCGGATCGGTTTTCTGGGCGATGGTCGACGTTTGGCCAAATTCCGATATCGTTTGGTCGCCGGAGTTGTTTCGCGATCCTGTCGTTGAATTCATGCAGGCAATCGCATTGGCCTTGGTGGTGTGCTTTGCCCTGTCGCGAATATTGCCGAAGACACCGCTTTGGAACTGGATGGTCTTGAGTGAGACCGTGGGTGGCCCTCAAGGTGCCGCGGGGCAAGGATCCGGGATTACCGCGCATTCCGACGTTGCATCTGGTTCACAGGGCGTGACGGTCTCCGAGCTCTACCCGACCGGTCACGTCATCATTGACGGGGAACGCTTCGAGGCCAGA
This sequence comes from Opitutia bacterium, assembly GCA_018645725.1. Classification (GTDB taxonomy): domain Bacteria; phylum Verrucomicrobiota; class Verrucomicrobiia; order Opitutales; family Seribacteraceae; genus Seribacter. The sequence goes on along the minus strand of JABGWD010000057.1, from coordinate 4,201 downwards.
TCCAAGCTTGGCCAGATCCACAGGGGCGAAAAGATAAGGGTCGTTGAAAAAAATGGCCTTGAACTGATCGTGGAAAGAGTGGAATGACGGAAGTTATCGCAGCCATGTTGTTCGGTTTCGCGCTTATCGGCCTGGAGGCGATTGTTCCGGGCGGTGTTCTTGGAATCCTCGGTTTTTTCTGCATTGTTTTCTCTGCGTATCTGGCTCACGAGGCATTCGGTGGCTGGTTTGCTCCATCCGTTACCTTTCTTGTCGGTTCACTCGGGGCGATCCTGATGGTATTTCTTCAGTTCAAGTGGTTGGCCAAGAGCAGACTTGGCAAGAGCCTGTTCCTTTCCAGTTCGGATGACGGGGTGAGCAATTCGAAAATATCCCCTGACGACGTTCTGGGCAAGCAAGGGGAATCCCTGACCGACCACCACCCCGAGGGGATGGTTTCCCTTGATGGCAAGAGCTATGATGCCGTTTGCGAAGATGGATACCTGCCAAAGGGCTGCAAGGTCAAGGTAACCGGCTTGGATGATTTTCGGATACGCGTCAGGCGGTTATGAATTGACGGACTCAACCGATCAAGCCAAGACCTTTTTGCTTATAACACATTAATGAATACCCAAGGAATATTATGATGAACTTGATAGAATGGATAATCATCGGAGTGCTTGTTGTCGTCGGCTTGGCCGTCGCGCTTGTCATCCTTTCTTTCTTCACCACTTGGCTCAAGGCCTTGCTTTCAAAGGCTCCCGTCGGGTTCCTTACCCTTTTGGCGATGCGCCTGCGGGGGGTGCCCGTTGGCCTGATTGTCGATGCCCGCATAACTGCTGTCAAAGCAAGCCTTCCTTTGACGACCGACCAGTTGGAAGCTCATTACCTTGCCGAAGGCAACGTCGTTCAAACGGTGCAGGCGATAATTGCCGCCGCCAAGGCAAACATCGAGCTTTCCTGGGATCGCGCTTGTGCCATTGATCTAGCTACCCGGGGAACGAGCAAATCGGTTCTCGAAGCAGTTCGAACCTCCATCAACCCGAAGGTGATTGATTGTGTGATCGAGGGCAGGGAAACCATCGATGGGGTAGCCAAGGACGGAATTCAAGTCAAGGTTCGGGCCCGCGTCACGGTTCGAAGCAACTTGGACCGTTACGTTGGAAGCGCCCAGGAAGAAACCGTCATTGCGCGGGTGGGCGAGAGTATCGTATCGACCATTGGTTCTTCGGAGAATTACAAAATCGTATTGGAAAACCCCAATGCCATTACCGAAAAGGTCTTGGATCGAGGCTTGGATCAAGGCACGGCTTTCGAAATACTCTCGATCGACATTGCGGACGTTGATTTGGGTGAGAATCGCGGAGCCGCCCTGCGCTCCTCGCAAGCTTCCGCAGACAAGGAAGTTGCCCAAGCCCAAGCGGAAATCAGAAGAGCCGCCGCCGTTGCTCTCGAACAGGAAAACAAGGCCAAGGTCGAGGAAATGCAAGCAAAGTTGGTCGAGGCCGAAGCACAGGTTCCGATGGCCATGGCGGAAGCGTTTCGCAGTGGAAACCTGGGTATCATGGATTACTACAGGATGCGTAACGTCGAAGCGGATACGGAGATGCGGACGAGCATATCAAAGGACAAGGATTAATTCACCGTTCTCTTATCGAATTGGAATCGAAGCATGCCTGACGTCCCTCTGGATACACTGGTTATAATCGGGTTGGTTTTGGCCTCCCTGATCGGAAGAATTTTTCAGAAAAAGAAAGAGCCGAAAAAAAGCCCGACCAAAGCTCCTGCAAGCCAACCGGCTCCGTCCCAACCTTCTCTTGCCGAAGTCTTGAAGAAAGCTTTTGGCCCCCCGGAAATCGTGGTCGAAGACGAGTACGAAGACATGGTTGCTCCCCATCATCCGATCCAGCTTGAGCAATCTTCGGAAATTGAAATTCCTCTACCCTCGGTGCCCGACCCACTCCCGGCCCCGTCGTTGGCCCATGAAATGGGGAAGGAACCGCTTCCTGCAGAAAGCCCAAGGAGGAAAGCAAGGCGGGAACTTTTTACGACTGGAGATTCACTTCGCAAGGCATTCGTGCTGAAGGAAATTCTCGATAAACCGGTTTCCTTGCGGACCAACCGATAAGGCGCAAAGAAGCTCTACTTCCCTTTCTTCATTGGATCTTTTTTGGGCAAAGAGCCCTTTCCTCTCATGCTGATTTCAAGTCCGCCTTGCATGCATCGTTGGTTCCAATCGCAAGTTTTTGGGAACTTACATTTCTCCAATTGGCACTTGGGCGAAGGCGTTTCCCTTTCTTTGTTCTTTTCAATGTTTTCCTGCATGGGTCCGGTCTAAGATTTCTAACGATTGTCCCTCATTGCTCAAGCACTTACCAATTTGCGCAATTGCCCATAATCGCTTCAAGAGAATAAACTTGCCGGATGCGCTCAAAGTCAGACCGGCGAAGAACCCAATCTCCCCGGTTGAATTCCGGCCCGAAAACAAGTTCTCATTGACCACGAATGCCCATTGTGCATCAATACCACACCCTCCTTATGAAACTTGCATGCACTGCTTCCATTTTCCTGTTATTGGTTTTTTCCCACGGGCTGGCCTATGGCGCGAACAAGATATCGCTCAAGAAAGAGAACGGATCCGTTGTCGTTAACGTAAACGACAAGCTCTTTACCCGTTACGTTTACAAGGATGCCAAAAGAGCAAAACCGGTCTTTTATCCGGTTGTCGGACCCTTGGGACAATCTCTTACCCGAAAATACCCAATGGAGGAAGCGGCCAAGGGAGAAGCGAAGGACCACCCCCACCATGCATCCCTGTGGTATACGCATGGGGAAGTGAACGGAGTCGATTTTTGGGCAGTCGGCAAGGGAAAGGGAAAAATCGTTCATCAAGATTTTCTTTCCATGGAAGCCTCGTCCTTTACCGCTCTGAACCTTTGGCAGAATGCCGAGGGGAAGACCCTTCTGCAAGACCAGCGAAAGTTGTCTTTTCATGCTCCCAACGAGCAAGATCGGGCCATTGACGTTGCCATTACCCTGAAGGCTGCCGTGGATGACGTTACCTTTGGGGATACGAAGGAAGGGAGCATGGGAATCCGTATGGCTCCGCAGTTCAGGCTAAAGGGTGAAGTTGCAAAGGGGAGCGCTTTGAATAGCGAGGGCATTGTGGGCAAAGCAGTTTGGGGAAAGCGCGCCTCTTGGGTTTCCTACTGGGCACCGTTTGAGGAAAAGGAGGTAGGGATTTCCATTTTCGATCATCCTTCCAATCTTCGCCATCCGACTTGGTGGCATGCCCGGGATTACGGATTGGTGGCAGCCAACCCGTTTGGCCTGCGTCATTTCGAGGGAAAACCAAAGGGCGCGGGAAACATGGTTCTCAAAAAGGGTGAAGAAGTTACCTTTCGTTACCGCTTTCTTTTCCACGTTGGAAACCCCAAGGATGCGGAAATCTCGAGCAGGTACCTCGAGTGGTCGAAGGCCGGATAAGTCCAAAGTTCCGCGATCCCAAACCTTGTTGCCAATCCGGTCGGGGTTGATGCGGTTTCGCTTTTAGGCCCGGATCTGGTTCACCAAGTTGGTCTTGCGCTTGGCATCGCCGAGTCTTCTCTTCGTTCCCATGGTGGTGAGCATGGTGTTGTAGACGTCGATGGCCTCGGCCTTGAGGTCGAGGATGCGTCCCGTCTTGAAGCGACCCCCGGCCGAACTGATGGCATGAAAGACGCCGGACAATTCCCGCTTGATGTCGTTGTGCCGACCGTCTCCTGACTCGGTCGATATAGTGAACAAACTGTTCTCGAGGATCGTCTTGCCGTTGGCTTCGCGGGCCTCGGGACCGGCAAGCAAGTTCAGGAAATAAGCTACTTCACGCATCTTCATGTGGGCGTGCGCTCGCAATTGCTCGTTGTCTTTCTTCTCGTTGAACTTGTGCCACCATTCGTGACTGCATCCCTTGGCTCCGGATGCCCGGTGCTGCTTGGCGTCGTCAAAATCAAAGATTTTTCGCCCGCCGTACTCGTAGGTCCCCTTGAGTCGGATACGCTCACCCGCTGCCAAGAAGGTAATGGAGCCAAAGCGAGCCCGGTCGGTCTGAATGGCAAAGGCATAGAGGTCAGCCAACAGGCGCCATTCGGCAGTGAGTTGCTCCAAAGTAATGTCAATGCCCTCCCCTCCGGGATCGGCCTTGCCGCCGTGGGGCAAGAGGGAACGGGCCGGCATACGGGGT
>JABGWD010000056.1 GCA_018645725.1 Opitutia bacterium | reverse complement strand
GGAAGTATACAACCAAAAGAGAGCCAAGCTCATTTCCTACCTCGACAAGTTTGACACCCTGCCCAAGTTGCTTGGCGAAAAGGGATACCTTAGCCACCAAAGCGGAAAATGGTGGGAAGGAAATTTTAAGCACGGCGGATTCACTCATGGAATGACCCGTGGTTTCCCTAAACCAGGGGGCCGACACGGAGACGATGGACTGAAGATCGGTCGGAATGGTTTAAAGCCCATCGAGGATTTCGTCGATCATGCCGTGGCCGAGAAAAAACCGTTCTTTTTATGGTACGGCGTATTTCTTCCCCATACCCCGCACAACCCGCCCGAGCGTCTGCTTAAACCCTACAAGGAACTTGGCCTACCCCTATCCATCGCAAAGTATTATGCCATGTGCACCTGGTTTGACGAGACCTGCGGACAACTGATCGATATTTTGGAAAAACGCAACCTACGCGACGACACCATCATCGTCTACGTAACCGACAACGGCTGGATTCAGAATCCGGAAAGAAACGGGTACGCCCCCCGCTCCAAGCAAACCCCTTACGAAGGCGGCATTCGCACGCCCATCATGTTCTCCTGGCCCAACGGAGATTTGAAAAACGGCAAGCGCAAGGACGTGGTCTCCTCCATCGACCTCTTCCCCACCGTCCTCTCTGCTACCGGAGCCCGCATACCGGAAGGATTGCCCGGGCTCAACCTGATGGACAGCCTCAAAGAGGAGAAGCCCGTCAAACGCAAGGGGATCTTCGGAGAGACCTTCGCCCATGACGTCACGGACGTCGAGAACCCAGAAGCCTCTTTGGTCTTCCGCTGGACGATCGAGGGAAAATGGAAACTTCTTCTTACCTACGACGGGGAAGTCAACCGTTACAAATCCACCCACCCACGTACGGAAAAGCGACCTCAGCTCTTCAACCTGCTCAAGGACCCCAAGGAAGAAAAGAACTTGGCCGAGGACAACCCCGAAGTGGTAGCGAAGCTCGCGGCCAAAATCGGCAAGTGGTGGCCGGTCAAGGAACGCAAAGTTCTGACCAAGTGGGAATAGCCCCGCCCTTATGAAACTCCTCGCTTCGGCAAGCCTGTTTATTGCCTTCCTCTCGCCTGTTCTTTCGGGAGATCCAAAGCCCAACGTCATCCTCTTCCTTGTCGACGACATGGGATTGATGGACACCTCCGTGCCCATGCTTGCCGACCAAAACAGCAAGCCGAAACGCCACCCGCTCAATGACTGGTACAGGACCCCAAGCATGGAACGGTTGGCCAAGCAGGGTATTCGCTTTTCCCATTTTTACGCCCAATCGGTCTGCTCACCGACGAGGGCATCCATCATGACGGGGCAAAACTCCGCACGCCACCGAGTCACTCAGTTTATTTCGCCTGAGAAGCGTAATGCAGGACCCAAAGGCTGGCGTTGGGAGGGCTTGACCTCAAAGGACGTCACCCTGCCCGCTCAGTTGCGCAAGGAAGGATACCACACGATTTTCGCGGGCAAGGCACACTTCGCCCCGGTCGGGTTCGAAGGGGAAGATCCGACCAATCTGGGCTTCGACGTCAACATTGCCGGGTGCTCGTTTGGACAACCCGGAAGTTATTTCGGGGAGGACGGGTATGGAAACCTGAACCCGAAGCGAAAAAAACGGGCCGTGCCCGGACTCGAAAAATACCACAAGACCGATACCTTTTTATCGGAGGCGATCACGATCGAAGCCAAGGCCGCCATTGATCAATCTTTAAAAAAGGAAAAACCGTTCTTTCTCTACATGTCCCACTATGCGGTACACAGTCCGTTCAATTCGGACCCCCGGTTTGCCGATAACTACAAGGACTCGGACAAACCGAAAAACGCTCAGGCCTATGCCACCCTGATCGAAGGCATCGACAAATCGCTCGGTGACCTGATGGACCACGTCGCAAGCAAGGGCGTGGCGGAAAACACTCTGATTATTTTTGTCGGAGACAACGGATCGGACGCCCCCTTGGGCCCCGTCCACGGATACTCCAGTTCCGTTCCACTTCGAGGGAAGAAGGGAACCTGCTATGAAGGTGGGATGCGGGTTCCCTTTATCGCAGGATGGGCCAGACCCGGGAAGGGGAATTCCTTTCCCGTTGCCAGAGGCACCCTCCACAACGAACAGATCGGAACGGTTATGGATCTCTACTCAACCATTCTCGAAACCACGGGGGCAAAGAATCCCGAAGATCACGTCGTGGACGGAGTCAGTTTGATCAAACAATTATCAGGCAAGGAAAACCCCGCACGTCCCGATCATTTCATGTGTCACTTCCCCCATTCTCACCGCAGTTCGAATTTCACCGCCTTTCGCAAAGGGGACTGGAAATTGATCTACCGTTACAAGGGGAAAGACCAATACCAACTGTACGACTTGCAGAATGATCCGTACGAGAAGACCAACTTGGCCAAAAGCGAGCCAGGAAAACTCAAGGATATGACCAAAGCCATGATCGCCCGACTCGAAAAGGAGGATGCGCTCTATCCGGTTGACGGAGAGAACGAGCTCAAGCCCCAGCTTCCCTAGAGGTTTGATGATGCTTCCACCCAAACAAACCTACGATGAAATTCGGAAAAAATAAAATACGCTGCCTGCAATGGTTGCTGGCATTGGGAATTGGCCTCCACACCGTTAGCATGGGATCGGCCAAGCCCAATGTCGTGTTCATCTTCGTCGACGACCTTGGATGGGGAGACGTAGGCTGTTACGGAAACGATTTCATCGACACGCCCAACATCGATCGACTGGCCAAGGACGGCATGCGCTTTACCGACTTTTATGCCGCCGGAGCGGTTTGCTCCCCAACACGCTGCGCGGTACAAAGCGGACAAAACCAAGCCCGCATTGGAATCACCGCCCACATACCGGGGCACTGGAGACCCTTCGAACGAGTGATCAATCCCCAAACGACCATGGCCCTCCCCCTGGACATCGTCACGGTGGCCGAACGTATGAAAGCCGCCGGATACACGACGGGTTACGTCGGGAAGTGGCACCTTGGACGGGGAGACAAGTTCGGACCGGGCAAGCAGGGTTACGATTTTGCCGCGGAAATCAACGGACCTCACTTGCCGGGTCGCTTTCGGGCAACTGATCCCGCAATCGCAAAACCCGTGCCTGATCAATTCCGGACGGACTACGAAGCCGAATTGTGCGAGTCCTTCATCCGCAAAAACAAGGACAAGCCATTCTTCCTCATGCTTTCCCCCTACGCCGTACACATTCCGCTCGCCAGCAAATCCGAGTTAGTTGAAAAATACCGCAAGCGGGCCAAGGAACGAAAGCGTTCCCTCCCCCACCCCGTCTATGCCGGACTGGTCGAGGAAGTGGATGACCAAGTCGGACGGATCGTTCGGGCCTTGAAAGTTCAAGGACTGACCGACGACACCATGGTCGTATTCACTTCGGACAACGGCGGGTTGGTCAAGCGCTACGATTACAAAGAGCATGCCGATGACATGGTAAGCGATCTGGCCCCGCTCAAAGGGGAGAAAGGCTCTCTTCATGAAGGAGGCATCCGGGTTCCCTTGATCGTGAAGCACCCCAAGAGCGTCCAAGCGGGAACCACCTGTTCCGAACCGGCGATATCCTATGATTTCTATCCGACTTTCGTAGAGGCGGGCGGAGGAAGCCTGCCCGAGAACCAGACCATTGACGGGCTCAGTCTCCTGCCTCTGCTGAGCAACCCGAAGGCCAAGCTCAACCGCAAGGCGATCCATTGGCACTATCCGCACTATCACCACGACCGGCCCGCCAGCGCCATCCGGGAACGCGATTGGAAATTCATCGAATACCTCGATGGCACCGGGGACGTCGAACTCTACCATATCTCGGAGGATTTGGGCGAAAAAAAGAACTTGGCCGCAGAACGAAAGGGGAAGGTCGCCGACCTTAAGAAAAAACTCTTCTCCTGGCGACAGGATGTCTTGGCACGCATACCGATCCCGAACCCCTCCTACGACCCCAAGCGGGCTAACCAATGGTGGAGTCGACGATCAGGCAAACCCATCGACAGCGACTCGCGCAAACGCTTCCCCCAGAGCGAAAAAGATCTCTGATTTTTCATTCCTAGAGAATTCCTACCCCACCATTCGAAACTCGTTCCATGAGGCGCTACTGTTCCAAAGTTTTCATCATCATTTGGACATTACGTTTCGTCTTGCCGGTTTCCGCTGAATTGAAGGGCCTTGAGGGTCTACGGGCCGTGCCGATCATGGCGAACGAATCCATGCCCAAGCCGATCATGGGTGTTGGGGTCGATCACGATGGCACGGTTTACGTCACCGAGACTATTCGTCAACAGCGAGAGGAGATCAGCTTGATTCAATCTCCCTTCCTTCACCGGCATTGCATGGCCTTCGACACCACCGAGGCAAAGCGCAAATGGATCCTGAAGAATTATGCCTCGAACATAATCGGTCGCCAGGGCGTCAAGGATTACAACAAAGACGGGAAGATCGACGTTCAGGACCTTTCTGTTCGCAGTGAGAAAATCTATACTTTGCAGGACAGTGACGGTGACGGTGTTTACGACAAGGCCACCTTGTTCGCCGAGGGCTTCAACGACCTACTGACCGGATGCGCCCATAGCGTCGCTCCAATCGGTGGCCATGTTTACGCTACCATCATACCGGACTTGTGGAAATTGACGGATTCGGATGGTGATGGGGTGGCGGATCGAAGAGAGAGCTTGGCCCATGGGTTTGCCCCGCACATCGGGTACGGCAACCACGACCTCCACAGCATTCTACAAGGATACGACGGCAAGCTCTACTGGAGCATGGGCGATCGCGGGGCCAACGTCCTGTCGAAGGAAGGCAAGCGAGTGAGCAATCCTCATTCCGGCTGTATCTTGCGCTGCAACCCGGATGGCAGCGAATTCGAGGTGTTCGCCCATGGTCTGCGGAACTGCCAGTATTTCGACTTCGACAACTACGGGAATCTCTTCGCAGTTGACCATGACGCCGATTTCCAGGGTGAACGGGAGCGTCTGGTGTATCTTCCCGAGGGTTCGGACTCCGGTTGGCGGATGTATTACCAGTATCGAAATACCACCCATGTTCGGGCCTCCCGCGAGGACCTCTATAATCCGTGGTTGGCGGAGAAGATGTGGGTTCCGTTTCACGCGGGCCAGCCCTCCCATATCCTGCCGGCCATTGAAAACAGCTGGAATGCGCCGGCATCTTTCTCCTTTCAGCCGGGGACTGCCTTGGGTGGTGCCTACAAGGACCATTTCCTTTTGGGCTGCAAAGGGAATATTCGGGCCTTCAAGATGGTTGCCGACGGAGCCGGGTTCAAGCGCGAGGGCGATCACGTTCCCATTCAGGGCCTTGGCTGGCAGGTCTTGACCTCCACCTTTGGCCCCGATGGCCGCCTGTTCTTTACCCTCTGGAAACCACGGGGTAACCGAAGCCAGCTCTGGGCCTTGCAGGGCAAAAAGGAAACGACAGGGATGATGGAAGTAAAGGCGTTGTTGGCGAAAGGGTTTTCATCTTACCGGGTCGATCAATTGCTCTCCTTCCTCGGTCACGCTGATCGCCGCATTCGTTTGGAGTCCCAGTTTGAATTGGCTAATCGTAAGGAAACCAAGTCACTACGGGCAAAGGCAATCGATTCCAAGTCTGCCCTTCTTCCCCGTCTGCATGCCTTGTGGGGGTTGGGACAATTGAAAGCGAGGGATCGCGATTTGCTCAAGCTCATCTGTCAGGACAAGGATGCCGAGATGCGGGCCCAAGCCGCCCGATGGGCCGGTGATCTGGGCTTTGATCCGGATAACCTGGTCCCCGACTTGCTGCGTGATCCCTCTCCCCGCGTACGCTTGATGGCAGGTATTGCTTGTGGCAAGCTCATGAGCAAGGACGCCTTGGAGCCTCTCAGCAATCTGATCGTCGGCGCCGGCAACAAGGACACCGTGCTATGGCATGCCGGTGTATGCGGCTTGGCCGGAGCCGCCTCCTCTCGGGACCTTAAAAGTTTGTCCGAACATTCTTCCGAGGCCCTTCGCATTGCGGCCGTCGTTGCCCTTCGTCGTCAGGGGGCTTTCGATGAGTTGACGGCTTTCCTCGACGATGCGTCTCCACAAGTCATGAGCGATGCAATGAGGGCAATCTACGACGAAGCGTCTCCACAAACCTTCAACGACCACCCGAATGTCCTGACCGCCTTGGCGACAAGTCTTGATCCGTCCCGTCCTGCTCCTGTCAACGTACGGGCTATTGCTGCCAACCGGCGCTTGGGGACGATCGAAGCCGCCCGCCGCGTGGCCGCTTTTCTGACCACCCCCAAGCTGGATCCCGCCTTGCGCGTCGAAGCCCTCTATTCCCTGGAGTCATGGCCCGATGCTTCGACCTTGGACCCCATGGATGGTCGCCATTTCCCAGTTCCCCAGGGAGATCCCGAAGTTCTTGGCGAAGTAGTTGGCCCTGAGATCTGGTCCTTGGCCCATGATTCCCACGACAAAGTATCGCGACGGGTTATCGCTTTGCTCCGAAAGATCGAGCCCAGCCCGGCGCAACTTGATCGGGTTGCCGGGTTCGTTTTGGATGAGAAGCAGCGCAGCTCGATTCGCATCGAATGGTTGCGTTGGTTGCGTAAGCAAAAGATTGATCTTTTCTCCTCGGTGGGAGTGCAAGCACTGGCGTCCAAGTCCGTTGAGCTCCGCGTTGCCGCGTCCCAGGAATTAATCGGGGCCAAGCGGGGCAGAGGAGAAGTTGCGGAATACGTCATGGGCGCTCTAAAGAAATCCAGTGACTCTTCCGAGTTGCAGCAGGCGATAAAAATGGTTCATCGCCTGCCTACGCGGAATGCAAT
>JABGWD010000055.1 GCA_018645725.1 Opitutia bacterium | reverse complement strand
CAAGGCGATCTGTTCGGGAATATGACCGACTGCAGAGGGCTCGACATGGGGATCGAGAAGATTCAACGCACGGCAATCCTGATGAAAGCGCTCGGTCCAGCGGGTCGTGAATTCGCCCAAGGGAACGCCTTCCTCCTGTGATTGACGAATCGTCTTGTCGTCTACGTCGGTCAGGTTGCGGGCATGATAGGTCTTCTGACCGGTAGTCTCGAGTACCCGACGGAAGACGTCCTGCAAAACGAAGGTCCGGAAGTTACCGACGTGAGCGGGGCCGTATACGGTGGGACCGCAACCATAGAACCGCACGGTTTCTCCATCCATGGGAAAAACCTCCCGGGTTTCCCGGGATAAGGTATCGTAGAGGTTGAGAGGCATGCCCTACTGCTCGCCAATCGTAATCGGCTTAATGTCCCATTTCGGGTTCTGCCCGAGAAAACGACACGGGTTGTTGTGAAAAATTTCGACCGCTTCCTGAAGGCTGTGTCCTCGACGGCGAAATTCCATAATTGATTCCTGCAAGGTAAAGGGATCGCTTGGACCCCAATCAGCCGAAGAGTTAACGAGCAACCGCTCGGTCGGATACTTTTCCAAAATGTCCACGGCGCGGCGCGGGCTGCATTTGGTTACGGGATAAAGGGTCATCCCGGCCCAATAACCGGCATCCAGAACCGATTCGATGGTTTGCTCCTCTACGTGATCGATCCAAATCCTGTCCGGATCGACGTCCATCCCCGCCAAAACTTCGAGAACGGTCTTGGTCCCATGGGCCTTGTCGGCAAGGTGCGGCGTATGGATAAGGACAAGTTGGCCGTGTTTCATCGCCATGTCGACATGAGCCTCCAGGGAATCTATTTCGTTCCGAGTCGACTTGTGCAAGCCCGTCTCTCCGACTCCCAGGCAATTGGGTTTGTTAAAAAACTCCGGCATGAGACGAAGCACCTCTTGCGTAAGCTCGGGGTTCTCGGCCTCCTTTGGGTTGACCGCGACCCAGCAAAAATGCTTGATTCCGAACGAAGCTGCCCGGGTCGGTTCGAACTCTGAAATCTGGGCAAAGTAATCGATGAAGGTTTCGGGATGCCTTCTGTCATAACCTGCCCAGAATGCGGGTTCGCACACGGCAACGACTCCGGACATTGCCATTCTCTCGTAGTCTTGCGCCGTACGGGCGATACCGTGGTAGTGAGGTTGTATGATCTGCATGGGAAAGAAAGGGGGTTAGTTAATCTTGGCAAAAAGTTCAAGCAGTTGCTCGGCTCGGTTTGCCTTTGGATGTTCGGATTTGGCTAGGAGAGACAAGGCCTCCAACATGGAATCTCTTTTCGATTCGTCCTCCGCCTTGCCACCGTCACGCTCAGCAGCTCGATCGTAGCGATCCAGAAAAGCAGCGATCTCGAGCAAATCCCTACGGGCTTCCAGGTAGTAAGTTTCCAGGGTTTCTTGTGGGCTTAACATTGTCTTTATTCGAGTATGGTTGAGGGTAAAGTCATTAGTCCGAATCGGGATTCGGGACAAGGGATGAATGATGATGCAGGATCAAGGGCCTCTCATCAACCGAAACGATAAAAGTAAAACGAGCGGATTGTCGAACAAGGACGTCGCCCTCCTCATAAAAAAAAACGTAAAGGCCGGTTGCCTGATAGACATCCTCCGAGTGTCGACTGTAAGTAAGACTGGCTTCATCGACCTCAACCCCCGCCCCCGGACGGTTTAGTAAGTTCTCAAAATATTTCCTGCGTTGCACGGGCTGATCGAGTGGTTGTGCGTCAAAGGTCGCGAGAAGCAATGCTGTCTCCTCGTAGAGCGAGAGAACACCCTCCAAATCTCCGGCGTTAACGCGTTCGCACCAAATCTTGGGAATTTCAAAGTTCATGGATGAATTAAAAAGAGGAGACTTCTACTAGCATAAAAGCAATCGTTTGCTCAACTTCAATGCGAAGTGAAAAGAAAGGTTTCAGGGTCGATCCGAAAACGCTTTTTCCCACGCATCGGGTTTGAATCCCTGCAAGGCGATTCCGTCGCCCACGACAAAAGGCCTCTTGATCAAGTTGCCGCGCTCCCGCAAAAGATCAAGGACCTGCTTTTCGGAAAGCGTGGGCAGCAATTCCTTCAGATCCGGATCCCGATAATCTTTGCTCGAGGTGTTGAACAATTTGCGAACCTCACCACCATGGGCATTAACCATAGTCTTCAACTCCTTTAAGGTTGGAGTCCGTTGGCGTATCGGGAAAGAGGAGAATTCGATTCCTTTTTCACGCAACCACGCGATTGCCTTTCGACAAGTTGAGCATTTTTCGTATTGATAAACCTTCGCTTTCATTTGTTTGTCTTGTTAGAAAGATTCCAATAAGACATTTTTCTTCTAGCTTTCAACCCTGAACCGATCATGAAAACATTCCCTCGCAAAGGCATCTTATCGCTTACAATCGCCAGTGCCACTTTCCTCTTTCTTTCGTGTGGCGTGGAATCAATTCATGACACGATCCCTTTCCCATTGAACGACGCAAATTCAAGCGACAACAACCATTCTTCCATGCAAGTCATCAAGCGCACCCTCGATAACGGCCTCACCGTATACCTTAGCCCCAATCACGAAGAGCCAAGGTTTTATGCCGAAATCATCACGCGTGCCGGAAGCAAGCATGATCCCGCCACCAACACTGGCTTGGCGCATTATCTCGAACACCTTCTTTTTAAAGGAACTTCATCGTTCGGAACGGTAAACTACGAAAAGGAAAAGACCTTGCTCGACGAAATTACCAAACTCTACGAGCAACGATCGAAAGAGAGCAACGAGACCAAGCGGAAGAAGATCTACGAAAGGATAAACGCAGTGTCGACCGAAGCTGCCACCCTTGCGATTCCGAACGAAATGGACAGGGCTTACAGCGATATGGGCGGAAAAGGAATCAACGCCCACACTTGGCACGAGGAAACGGTCTACAAGGTCGACTTGCCGAGCAATCGACTGCAACATTGGGCGCAAATCGAAAGCGAACGCTTCGCCAACCCCGTTTTCCGTCTCTTTCATACCGAACTCGAAACGGTATACGAGGAAAAGAACCGTTCGATCGACAACAAAGACCGCTTGCTCCAGCGGGAGGTCAACAACCTGCTCTTCAAGGTTCATCCCTATGGTCAACAGCCGACATTGGGCTCGATCGAGCACCTCAAGAATCCATCGATCAAGGCCATCGAGGAATTCTATTCCCGGCATTACGTGCCTGAAAACATGGCTATCTGCATTTCAGGGGACATTGATCCGGACAAGGCGTTTGCCGTGATCGAAAAGCATTTCTCCTCTTGGAAAAACCAAGGGCCTCTCCGACCGGAACCCAAATGGTCGGAAACAGGCATCCAAGGCCGGGAATTCGTACAGGTCCAGTACCTTGGGGAAGAGCAGTTGCTCCTCGCCTTCCGCACGGCCCCCCGACACCACGAAGACTACCATGCCCTCCGTCTCATGGATATGATCCTGGACAACTCCGTAGCCGGGTTGATCAACCTGAACCTGGTGGAAAAGCAAAAAGTCCGTGCCGCAGGCTGCTTTCCACAAAACTACAACGACCACGGAGTCCAATTTTTTTACGGAATCCCCAAAGACGGACAAACCCTCGAAGAAGCCGAAAAGCTCATTCTTGCCGAAATCGACAAGCTCAAGAAAGGTCAGTTCGAAGACTGGATTCTTCCCGCCGTGATCAACGACTTCAAGAAAAAGGAGAAGGAAGACCGCGAGAGCAATGCCAAGCGGGTTGAAATGATGCGGGACACTTTCCTTTCCTTCGTCGAATGGGAAATAACGGAGCAAGCCATCGGGGAACTCGAAAAACTTTCCAAGGAAGACGTGGTTCGCGTTGCCCAAAAGTACTTTGACGCCAATTACGTCGTTGGATTCCGCATCGATGCTCAGCACGAACTGCCCAGCATTGAAAAACCGTCCATCGACGCCTTGAAAATCGATCCGGACAAAGAATCCGAATTCATGCGTCAGGTGGATGCTCTTCCCTACGAGCCTTTCGAGCCAAAGTTCGTAGAGGATGGCAGGGACTACACCGTACTGGAAGTCTCCGATGGAATCAGGTTCATCCATGCCGGCAACCCACTCAACGATCTCTTCACCCTTGAAGTCCGGATGGAAGAAGGCTACCGGCACCAACCTCTGCTCCCTTACGTAAA
Source organism: Opitutia bacterium (assembly GCA_018645725.1). GTDB lineage: Bacteria > Verrucomicrobiota > Verrucomicrobiia > Opitutales > Seribacteraceae > Seribacter. The sequence goes on along the minus strand of JABGWD010000055.1, from coordinate 37,776 downwards.
AAGAATGATTGACCGCTCGGGAGCAGGAGAAACCACTGCGGAAAATCTCAAGATCGAATGGTACAAGCTGGGAACCGACTTCAGTTTCGGCATACGGGACTTGCTTTCCTCCTTTGCCTTGAGCGGCCTGGACGAGAACATGGAACCCTCTCTCGAGCTTGCCCGCCAACTCTTGCAATCACCCACGATCACATCCGAAAAATGGGAGGAATCCAAGAAAATCATTCTGTCCGAACGTGATGACGAAGGAAAGGATCCACGAGCTCTCAGCAATGCGTTGGCTCACTTTCACAGGTATGGAGAGAAATCCCGTTACCTCCAAAGACCCTCCGATGCGGAGGTCAATGCGACCACGGTCGAGGGACTGGCGGAAAACCTAGCCGGGTTGCTCCAAACCGAAAGAACCATTCTGTACTATGGACCCAGGTCGGCTGAAGACGTACTTTCGATCCTCAGGGCTGGCTTCCTTGCGGGCAAGCCAAGCCGCAAGGTTTCTCAAATCCAACCCAACCGTTCCTTGGATCCCGAGAAGTCTCAAGTGTTTTTCCTTCAGAAGGAAATGGCTCAAGCCCAAGTCAGGATCGAGTTCACCACAGGGCTCTACGACGAGAAAAAGGCCCCTGCCGGGCAACTTTTCAACGAGTACTTCGGCGGGGGAATGGCCGGGCTTGTCTTTCAGGAACTACGAGAAGCCCGCGCCCTCGCCTACTCTGCCTGGGCGCACTATTTCAACCCAGCGCGGCCAAACGAGGAAAACATATTGGTCGGAGCCATCGGATGCCAAGCCGACAAGACCGTTGACGCGGTGGAGGCTTTCATGGAACTGCTTGAAAAGATGCCTGTCAACGAAACCCGTTGGCAATCCGCTCATTCGTCTATCCTGAGTACCTACCGGACGAATCCGATCGGCTATCGCTCGACTCCTTCCTTTGTCTACGATGTGAACGCCTTGGGCCTGAGCGGGGATCCCCGCAAGAATCGATATGAGACACTTCGCGACGCGGAAATCAGCTTGCTCAAGGAATTTTACGAAAGGGAAATCCAAACCAAGGCGAAACTTCTTTCCATCGTGGGTGATTCGGCCAAGATCGACTTGGAAAAACTTTCCGAATTCGGTCCCGTGACGAAAGTAGGCGCCGAAGAACTCTTCACCCGCTAGGGTTGTCCCGTTGATGCGCTCCTCTTGAAGAAGAGGAAAAACCACCGTCCAGAGGTTTGACCTCCGGAATCGCCAGCATCTTGCGAAAGAAACCGAACACTTTCTCGCACTCTTTGTCCCGGTCACCGGAATTCTTGAGGCGCAAAATCACGCGCTCGCTTCGACCGCTCTCAAGTTCAGTCAGCAAACAACTGCAAGTAACTCTGCCGTTGTTGGTCGGAATCTCAAAGACATCGACCCGACCCATCGGAACAAACAAACCGTCCCCTTCGGATGCTTCCATTCGAAGGGACACCCTCTTTTCGTTGAAATTGAATATTCTCGTGTAATTGACCCGCACGGATTCGCCGTCGCCGAGCATGGATTCCATGCCTTTGCGCAAGATTTTGATTATTTCGACCGCACGATTCATTTGAGCCGTGCAATTACGACTCAATACCGATAAGGAAGCAACAGAAAACAAATTCTGCAGAATGAACGAGCCCGCTCACAAACAAGACGATCAAGAACTCTATGACGAATGCCTGAAAAAAGCCGAAGGAAATGAAACGCGGGCCTTGACATACTACAATCATCGGCGGAATGCGGAACCAGATCGCGATTGCGAAGATTTGGACCACCGTGAAAAATGGCCCATGCTCACCCCCTTGCTCATCCTCTACACGCTAGGCACCATCGGCGTGCTCGTTCTTGTTTATGGGTTTCTCGCCAACCGGCTCGGTTGGTGGTGATGAGGCCCAAGCCGACCATTGTTTCCGGAGGGCAGACCGGGGTAGACAGAATCGCGCTGGACTGGGCGATCGAGCACGGTTGTCCCCATGGCGGATATTGCCCGAAAGGACGCATTGCGGAAGACGGCGTGATCCCGAGAAGATACAACCTCATGGAAACGAAATCGTCCAAGTACCCGATTCGCACTCGCCTCAATATCATTCATTCGGACGGCACCCTGATCCTTTCCCCACTACCCTTGACCGGAGGCACGGCCCTGACGGCAAAATATGCCGAGGAGGAGGGAAAGTTCATTTCTACCATATCTCCGGGTTTTGAAGAGGGCGACCTGCGCGACTTCCATTCCTTTTGGGCAACACGGGAATCCTGCAAGCTGAATGTCGCCGGCCCTCGCCTATCGCAATGGCCGGACTCCCGGGACTTTGTCAAAAGAGCATTGATTCGGATCTTCGATTTTTCCGGATAACGCTTCTCGAACCCAACCCCTGTATTTTTCGCGTGAAGCACGGACTGTGGATCGACTCCGGACGGAGTCTCCGAAAGAGTGTTCTTTCCATCCATTTGAAAGGAATGGTTTTGACTCGTTGATCGTTGACGAACCGGGTGCTCTTCTATACTGATAATCGCTTGTGTTTCGGGTCGGTAGCTCAATCGGTAGAGCAGTGGCCTTTTAAGCCATTGGTTCCGGGTTCGAGTCCCGGCCGGCCTACCATCTTGAAACCAAATCAGGCAAAACAAGAGACTTTCTGCTAAAATACGGTGCTCGTCGTCCGACTATTCAAGCATAAGAACAATTGGCCAACCCTTGCGTCCCTGATTCCGTGAGGGCGCTAGCAATACAATTATGCCGTCCGTTGCCCCACAGTTCATTGGGTTCTCAAGTCTTTCCTCCGGGAAAGGCTTTATCTTGCATATTCTCGTCAACCCGCCGTCTCCCGATGTTCGGGAAACGACCGTTTCATGACGATCCAACTGCATAACGCCTCCCTCTCTCTCGCTTTCAACGGCATCAACGCAGCGGGGGCAGTGGAAAAATCGGTTGCCAAACTAGCCTCAGGGAAAAAGCATCTCAACGCCAACGCAGATGCAGGTGGCTTTGAGCAAGCTATTCGCATCGAAAACGAACAAAAACTCGCTTCCCTGGCCGTTCGCAACCTGCAGAATCTGATTTCCTATACCCAAATGCAAAAGGGCGCTCTCGGTCAGGCGTCGGACATTCTGCAAAGGATGAATACTCTTTCCCAACTTGCCCTCGACGTCACGAAGACGGACGCTGATCGAATCGCCTACAACCATGAATTCGTCGAACTGACCAATGAACTCAATTCCATCAAGGAATTGAAACTGAATGACATAAATCTTTTTCAAGGTGATCCCATCTACCTCACCATCAACGATCCGCAATATAGCGCTGAAAAAGCCAATTTCATTAATATTCTCCGATCACAATGGCTCAAGGGAGCCGAGCAAACCGTAAACGATCGACTCGGTTTGCAAGGTACGGGACAAATCAATTTGGTCATCGAGGTATCTGAGGAGGAAGCCTATCCGGTACTCATTTCCGAATCTTACGATGGCAACAATGCAAAGCTCAAGTTCTTCCTGGATACCTACCGACAAGCCGGTTTCCCGGTTTCCTCCCCTTCCGACTGGGCCGAACGATACAACGTGCAGGCCATGACGCGGTTGATTCTCCGTGACAACCTTTATTACGACGCCCTGGCAAATGGGAACCAAAACAAGGGAGTCTCCACGGAAGGGGGAGGCTTTTGGTTCAAGGATGGCTTGGAAGAATTCGTTCACGGCGGCGATTATTTGATTCAATTCAGCGGGGCTTCCAATCTCACTGATTTGGTCAATGCAATGGGCTCGGGGGATGATCAAAGCGGGGGGATCATGGGCAGAGCCTCCAACTACCTTTCCGTTCGTTACTTACATGAAGAATTGAAGACTGCAGGGGCCACCGAGGGGGTAAAGACCATGCTCCGTTGGATGTCCGATCAAGCAGTCGCCGGAAAAACCGCAGAGCAAAGCAGCATCGGGGCGGCCCTTGTACACTTCATTCCAGCCGAATACACCGACATCTCCACGGCGAATGACGAATTCATCTCCGATTACAAGGCAAATGCCGCAACCGAATTAGGCGGCAAGATTCACGTCTACAACGCAGATACCGGAGCCATTGGCGGATTCGACGCGGAAAATGGAGCAGGAGCCGTCATATCGGTAGCGGATGCCGTTCCCAACACCGGACCGGGCTACGAGCTCACCGACCCTGTGAAAAACCCAACCAGCGGGTTCAACGTCCTGTGGGAAGGAGAAGACAACGTTCTGGCGCCAAACGATCAACTTTTGGAGACGGTTGAAATGATATCGGTCGATAATTTGGAAAGTCACAACCTCAAGACCATTGAGTCAGCCAATGACACCTTGTTAAAAATTGAGGAATTGATTGAGTCTCTGTCCAAAGAAAGAGCCAGCGTGGTAGCCAACACAAAAAGAATTTTAACGCAACGGGACAACTTCGAGTCCACCTTGAATGCACAGGAAAACGCTCTTAGTCGAATTGCCGATACCGATTTTGCGGAGGAAAGTACAACGCTGGCAAAAAACCAAATCAAAACCCAAGCCAGTATGGCTATCTTGGCTCAGGGACAGGAAAGCAGACTCTCTTTGCAAAAACTGCTTGCAGGCGTGAAAACCAACGGGAAAAAGCCTAGCGCTCCGCCACAAGCTTTTTGATCTCCCGGAGATCGAGCTTTCCCGTAGGCAAAATTGGGATAGAGTCGACCTTGCGAACCTCCCGGGGGATCCACAGGTTGGACAAGCCTGCCTCGGACAAGTCCTTGCGCAATTTCTCCGCATCGAAATCAACCGAAGTCAATAGGATAAGCCGCTCACCTTTGGCTTCGTCCTCCATTCCGACAACCACGCAAACGGGATCGTCCTCGGCGGAAAACCCAAGTGCCTTCGCCGCTGCGTCTTCCACCGTTCCGTGAGGAACCATTTCACCACCAATTTTTGAAAAGCGGGAGAGCCGACCCTCGATGAAAAGAAAGCCATCGCCATCTATACGGCCAAGATCACCGGTGACCAACCAACCGTCATCCATCAGGACCTCGCGGGTCTCCCCGGGTTGGTTCAAATACCCGAGGAACACGTTCGATCCGCGAAAACATAGGATGCCAGTTTCACCACTAGGCAAATCGTCTTTGGTCTCCGGGTCAACGATCTTGGATTCAACCCCGGGCAGCAACCGACCAACAGAGTTTTCCCGGGATCCATCTCCCGGAACGTTAAATGACAAGACTGGCGAAGCTTCCGTCAATCCGTACCCTTCCAAGTATTTGCAACCCACTTCCTTTTCCCACTTTTCCCGAAAAGGTGGAGGGGTCCTTTCGGCACCGGCCACCACGTACTTGACGCTTGCCAAGTCCCCAACCTTCGCCTTTCTCAAGTAGCCCTTGAGAAAGGTTGGAGTGCCCATCAATACGTCAACCCGTTCTTCTCGAATTGCTCGGAGGCTTGAAGCAAGATCAAGGGGAGATGGTGCCGAAACGATCTCGAGGCCTTCAAGCAGAGGGTACAAGGTAGTAATTGTGAAACCAAAACTATGGAACAACGGAAGGTTGGCGAGAATCTTGGCATCCTCGGCAAACAGGCCGAATTGTGAAATTTGGAGACAATTCGAAATGAGATTACGATGACTAAGCACAACGCCCTTCGGAGTCCCGGAACTGCCACTGGTAAAAAGAAGAATGGCTTCCTTCTCGCCCCCTTCGCGAGGAACTTCATGTGATTTCGCAAAACTCCCCGGAAAAAAGCGCAGCCAGAACAACTGACGGAATAGGGACAGCTTTTCCTTACGATATCCCTTGAGCCTTTCGCCTATGTCAACCAACTCATCGGGCCAAGGGAAATTCGGGAATTTTCTCGTAAGAGCCCGGGCAGTAAGAATCGTTTTGATTCCGGCTTCCTCCATCGACTGCTTGATCGTTTCGGGCCCCAATGTAAAGTTGAGGTTCACCGGTACTTTGTCGGCAAAGAACAGGGCGAGGTTGGCCAACACGCCACCTAACCCCGGCGACAATACCACCCCTACCCGTTTTTCCTTGATTTCGGCCTTCAAATCACGGGACATGCGCAGAGCAAGTACCAAGAGGGTTCCCCGGTTAAGACGGGGAATCAAGGGAAGACCATAGTCGACAAGCGCGGGAGCACCGGACTTTTTGCTCAGTACTGCGAAAACTTCATGCGCTATGTGGTTCGACGGGATCATGACAAAGACTCATTAATGAATACCATTCGCTTTGCCGTTGCCAAGACCCGAAGAGGGTTTATCGTTAATCTTTACATGAAAACTTCATCATTCGCTATCCAACTCCGTCCCAAAGTTGCCGGGAACATTATGCGAATTTTCCAGCCCGAATCACGAGCATAAGCTTCGCTCAAGATTCGGGCTTCACTTCTCGACCGCCTTTTCCAAGAGGACTTTCAAAGGCGAACGTTTCTTCTCATATCACTCCATACGTTTATCATGTCCCATTCAAATATCACCATTTACGACACTACGCTCAGAGACGGCTCTCAAGCCGAAGGCGTATCCTTCACAGTCAGCGCAAAACTCCGTGTAGCGGAGAAACTCGACCAGTTCGGAATCGACTACATCGAGGGTGGTTGGCCCGGAAGCAATCCCCGGGACATGGCCTTCTTCGAGAAAGCAGGAGACTTGGAACTGAAACACTCGAAAATCGCGGCTTTCGGCTCGACGCGGCGCGCTTCCTCCCAGGTGGAGGACGATCCGCAAATCAAACTCCTGCTCGATGCCTCTACCCCGGTGGTGACCATTTTCGGAAAGTCCTGGCTTCTTCACGTCACCGACGTGCTCCGGACGACGCCCGAGGAAAACCTCGCCATGATCGAAGATTCCGTACGGTTCCTCAAGGAACAGGGCAAGGAGGTAGTTTACGATGCAGAGCATTTTTACGACGGATATTCCAGCGACCCCGATTATGCCCTTTCCACCTTGGACGCAGCGCAGAAAGGAGGCGCTGACTTCCTCGTGCTTTGCGAAACCAACGGTGGAAAACTGGTGACTCCGTTCAAGGACATTACCACCACCGTCGTCGAGCGCTTTCCCGACACGCCCATCGGGGTTCATTGCCATAATGATGCGGGCGTAGGCGTTGCGGTCAGCTTGGCTGGAGTCGAGGCGGGGGCAATCATGGTGCAAGGCACGATGAACGGATACGGGGAAAGAAACGGGAACGCCAACCTGACCACCATCATCCCCAATCTCGAAATCAAAATGGATATCAAGACGAACAGTGGGCAACACATGTCAAAGCTCCGCGACTTATCCCTGTTCATCGATGACGCCACCAATTTGCGGCCGGATATTCGCAGCCCCTATGTCGGGGCGGCATCATTTGCCCACAAGGGAGGAGTCCATGCAGACGCAGCCTCGAAATCCAACCGGAGTTACGAACACGTCGACCCGTCGATTGTTGGAAACCGCACTCGCGTTCTTGTTTCCGACATGTCGGGTCGAAGCAGCGTGATGATGAAAGCCAAGGAAATGGGCATGAGCGTCGATGGACGTTCACCGGAGATGAAATCCTTTCTCGAGGAACTCAAGCGCCTCGAATTCCAAGGGTATGAATTCGAGGCTGCCGATGCGTCCTTCGATCTTCTTCTGCGCCGGTTTTTGAGGGGTGAAAATTTCGCATTCGAGGTATTGCGCTATCATGTGGGAGTCGGTCGTGAATCAGGCGGGGAAGAATCGAGTTCGGAGGCCACGGTCAAACTCAAGATCAAGGATGAAGAAAGACACACCGTAGCCGAAGGCAATGGTCCTGTCTCCGCATTGGATCATGCCTTGAGGAACGCGCTCGAAAAAGATTTCCCTTACATTCAGGAAGTTCGATTGACCGATTTCAAGGTTAGGATTTTGGAAAGCAACCTCGGCACCGATGCCATAACCCGGGTCCATATTGAATCGACCGACGGGAATAAAACTTGGGGTACGGTTGGGGTGAGTGACAACGTCATCACCGCAAGCTGGGAAGCATTGGTCGATTCGGTTTCCTACAAGATTTTGCTGGCTTCGGAAAACGATTCGTAAGTTTCGACCCTCGGTCCCAAGGGAGCCCAGATCTTTCGTTCGGTCGAGCGGAAGACGATGTGCGTGGGAATACCCAAGGATGCCGCCAGATGCCCGGGACCCGAATCGTTCCCCAGAAAAACCGAAGCTTGATCAACCATCATCTTCCTCAGTTTTCCAAGGTTTACCGAACGAACCACTTGAACCCGCCTGTCTTCGGAAATCTCGAGGTTTTCGAAATTCGACAAGACTCCGGCGTCTGCCTCGCCAAAGGAAAACGCCACCCTGTTCACCGTCTTTGAATCAAGCCATTTGCGGGCAAGTTCGGCAAAACAAGGAAGCGGAACGTTTTTCTTGTCACTACCACTTCCCGGGTGAACCCAAAGAAGGGCGTCCCCTCCAACCCAATGATCACCAAGCCAAGCTCTTCTGGAATATTCTTCCAGCCAATCCCAACCGAGTTTCGAGAATGTCGCGGCGGAAAAATGAGCGTTTCCGGTTGGGCGGGGTTCGAGAAAATAGAGATTTCCGCAACCCCCGTTCCTTAATTCACGTTTCCATTCCTCGTCCTGCCAAAAAGTAATCACGTCGGAGTCCGGAAGTACTTGGCTCAAGGTATCCAAATCCGAATCAATGTCTTTCAAGGTAAGAGAATCCGAATAACCGGACACTAGAGAATGGTATGAGGTACGCGTAAAAAGGATGGTTTCGTCGTACGAAACAAGAGCTCTATTAAGCACAGGGAGGCTCAATACAAAGTCTCCCAATCCACCCGACCTAATGAAAATAGCTCTCTTGCTCATGTCGTCGGTGAAACGAACCGGGCCAAAAAAATTATTCGCTTGTCAGCGAAGAATTGTTTTCGACAAAGGCCCGAATCGCTGACGGGGCGACTCGAGAGTCGTACTTGACCGGGGTTTTTTCAAGGAGTTCCTGAAGGATCGGAGAGGTTGGCTTTTCCATCCCTGCATTCTCGTAAACGTCCGGGAACTTGGCCGGATGTGCGGTCGCCAGAACGAGGTGTTTTTCATCCGAGGGCAAGTCCTTGAATCCGCAAGCCGTATGCGGGTCTACCAAATATCCATATTCTCGATTGACCGAGCGAATGATTTCCGGGATCTCCCGATCGGTTGCGCTAGAACTCGAAAATCCCTTTGCGGCAAAGTTCTCAAAACAATACCTGCCTTTTTCACGAAAACTGTTCATTACCTCCCGAACTCGGCCGGCATCTCCATCAAAAATGAAAAAGAGCAGTCGCTCGAAATTGGACGCGACCTGAATATCCATGGAAGGAGCAAGGCTCGGAACGACTGACTCAAGGGAATACTCACCCGTATGAAACAAGCGGTGCAAGACGTCGTTTTGATTGGTTGCCACACGAAAACCCCGTATGGCTATGCCCATCTTGGTGAGTAACCACCCGGCAAAAACATTCCCGAAATTTCCCGTGGGCACGACGAAAGTGGTGCACTCCCGCTCGCTGCGTCCCAAACGCAGCCAAGCATAAAGATAGTACACTGATTGAGCGAGTATACGGGCCAAGTTGATCGAATTGACTGCGGATAGTCCGACTTTTTTCCGAAAGGGAAGATCGGAGAAAAGTTCCTTCACCGTGGATTGAGCGTCGTCAAAGGTTCCCTCGATAGCCAAAGGAAACACATTGCTCGCGCCCGTGCAGGTCATTTGGCGTTCCTGCAATGGAGAGACTTTGCCATTGGGATAAAGGATGAACACGGTAACCCCTCGTTTTCCGATCAATCCCGAAATCGCAGCTGCCCCGGTATCCCCGGAAGTGGCGCCCAAGATCGTCAGGTTTTTTCCGGTTCTCGAAATCTGATGCTCGTAAAGGTTCCCGAGGAGTTGCAAGGCAAAATCCTTGAAGGCCAACGTCGGGCCGTGAAAAAGCTCTAGGATCTTGCAGTTCCCGCTCAACTCAACGATAGGAGCGATTTGAGGATGGGAAAAGGCGGAATACGAATGATCGATGGCACGTCTCAAAACATCCGCTTCCAAATCCGTGGCAAAGAGACGGAGGAATTCGAAACACAATTCCGGGTAAGAGAGGTCTTCCCATTGCCCTATGGACGCGCTCAAGTCAGGAAATTTTTCCGGGAGATACAACCCTCCGTCAGGTGCCAAGCCTTGTGCTACGGCCTCCGAAAAGCCTACGGAATCGGATTGACCGCGAGTGCTTGCGAAATGCATTTCTCAGATAGCAAGGATGCCACGAACCTTGGGAGGATTACTTGCCCAAGCCAAATGCCCGATGAGCAACCCGGGTTGCGTCATCGCCAAATTCCGGACTGACGGCCACGGAGATCTTAATCTCCGAGGTACTGATCATCAGCATGTTGATACCGGCGTTGGCCAAGGCTTCGAAGAAAGTGGAAGCGACCCCGGAATGCGAACGCATGCCAACTCCGACCACGGAAACCTTGACGATGTTGGTGCTTCGCCCGAGCTTGCCGCCGGATCCGTCCGAAAGATGTTCCTTCAAGGCCTTTTCGGCACGGAACGCGTCCTCGGTCGGCACGGTAAAGGTCAAGTTTGCCTTTCCGTTGCGGGCAACGTTCTGAACGATCATGTCCACGACGACTTCGGACTCGGCCATGACCTTGAAAACGGCTGCCGCCGCACCCGGGCGATCGGGTAATTCGGTAACGCTTACGCGTACTTGGTTTTTGTCGATGGCCACTCCGCTTACCAGGGTGTCCTCCAGGGATTTTACTTTTTTCTTCACTTCGGTTCCGGGTTTTGTGGAAAAGGACGAACGAACTTCGAACGGTATGTTATGCTTCTGGGCAAATTCAACGGCCCGGGTTTGCATGACCTTGGATCCGCTACTGGCCAACTCGAGCAGTTCCTCATAGTTAATGGCTGGAATCTTGCAGGCATTCGGAACAATGCGTGGGTCTGCGGTAAACACCCCCTCGACGTCGGTAAAAATCTGACAGGTCTTTGCCTTCAAGGCTCCAGCCAGGGCAATGGCGCTCAAATCCGATCCCCCCCGGCCAAACGTGGTTACGTCTCCACTGTCATTGATTCCTTGAAATCCGGCAACTACCACGACCTTTCCCGCCCTGAGTTGCTTGCGAAGGTCCCCTCCCTTAACCTCCCGAATACGGGCTTTCGAGTGCATTCCCTCGGTAATGATTCCAGCCTGCCAACCCGTACGCGAGACGGCTGGCACGCTCAAGGCATTCAGCGCCATCGAGAGGAGCGCTATGGTTTCCTGCTCGCCACAAGTCATCAGCACGTCCATTTCGCGATCCGACGGATTCTTGCGGATTGCCTTGGCTCTCTCAATTAACTCGTTTGTTACGCCTGCCCGGGCGGATACGACGACCACAACCTTGTTCCCTGCCGACCATGCCTTCTTGACCCGTCGCGCTACCCGCTTGATGCAGCTAATGTCGGCAACGGAAGTCCCGCCGTATTTTTGAACCACTATGCTCATTGGTTTTCAAACCCATTGGGATCAAACATTCTGAAAAGCACGGGGGATTCCGTCACGCCAGGCAATTGCTCAAGAGCATCGATAGCCAACCGAATGCTAAGCTCATTGGTTTCGTGGGTAGTCAAAATAATTTGGGCGGAAGTATCTTCGTTTTTCGGAGTTTGAGAGACCGTCGCCAAGCTCACTTCCCGCTCGGCCAAACATTCCGCAATCTTCGCGAGTTGACCAGGTCTGTCGTCGACCCGCAAACGGAGGTAAAAGCAGCCGCAAATCTCCCTTGCCGTGGCAGCTGCACACTCGTCTGGCGTCACATGGAGCAACTTCGGTTGCGAATTCATGCCCCTCATGGCCTTCACGACGTCAACGATATCGCTGATTACGGAGCCTGCCGTAGGATCCTGTCCTGCTCCACGTCCGGTAAGGACGACCGTACCGACGACCGTACCCGTAAGGCTGACTCCGTTGTAAACACCATCCGTACGGGCAATGATTTCACCCACCGGAACCAGGGCCGGGTGAATGCCCACCGATATGTGATTGTTCTCGAAATTTCTTCGAATTACCCCAATCAACTTAATCTTGCAGCCAAGCTTTCTGGCAGCGAGAAGATCTTCGTTTGATATCTTCCTGATTCCTTCGACCGTAATGTCCTTGAGGGAGATCCACATACCATGTGCCAAATAGGCTAGAATTACGGCCTTGTGGGCAGCATCGACTCCATCGAGATCCAATGATTCGTCCGATTCGACGTAGCCAAGTTCCCGGGCATCGGAAAGAACGTCGTCGAAACTTGCGCCCTCGCTCTCCATCCGGGTAAGAATATAATTGGAAGTACCGTTTAAAATTCCGTAGATGAGGGGAAATTCGTTCGCCACCAAACTTTCCCTCAAAACCTTGATGATGGGAATGCCTCCGGCTACACTCGCCTCGAAGGCATAGCGGACTCCTGCTTTTTCGGCTTCCGAAAAAAGCTCCTCCCCATGCTCGCAGATCAGAGCCTTGTTGGCGGTAACCACGGACTTTCCGTTGGCAAAGGCTCGGAGAGTCAAAGCCTTGGCTTCCTCGATCCCTCCGATAAGTTCGCAAATCAGATCGATCGCCGGATCATCGACAATGGACAACGAGTCGTCAGTCAATGCATCCGCGTCAATCGCAAGCTTTCGGTCCTTGGTCAAATCTCGCACGGAAGCGCGAACCGGCAGGACTTCGACCCCAAGGATTTTCTTCAAGGATTCGGCATTCTCGACAAGATGTTTCCAGGTTCCCTGCCCGACCGTTCCAAAACCGAGGATTCCAACTCTAATGGTTTGTGATTCGCTGATCATGTTCACTTGCCGGTTTTGTTTCGCTCAAATCGATTCTCCGTGCCCGCTCGCAAGCGGGCCAAGTTCGAACGATGGCGCCAGACAATCCATGCCATGACGAGAAAAGACATTGCCACCACGCCCCAATGCTCGTCTCTTGCCCAATAAAGCACCAAGGAACATATGGGCAGACTCAAACCAAAGCCAATCGACGCCACTGCGACATAGCGGGTGGAATAAAAAATTCCGCCCCAGGTTACCAATCCCACAACAAGGCAAACCGGCATCACCCCAAGTAATCCACCCATGGCCGTTGCCACCCCTTTTCCGCCCCGGAAACCGGTAAACAACGGGTAGGTGTGCCCAAGGACGGCGGCAGGCAAACCCCATAACCCCAACAAGACAGGATCACTCCCGATGGAAAAGACCGGAATCATGAACCAGTAGGTTGCCAAAAAACCCTTGAGAAAATCAAAAACGAAAACCGTATATCCAGCTGGCTTTCCAATTTCCCTCAGAACATTGGTTGCTCCTGGGTTCCCGCTGCCAACGGAATATATGTCCACCCCAAACCGTTTGGCCACAAGTACGCCAAAGGGAATCGAGCCCAGAAGGTAACCGATAAGCACAACGCCAATAGCTTCTAAAGGAATAGATATCATGGGGTTAGGGGGCTTTGATAAAACGGGCTTTTTCTAGCCTTGTCGGGAAATGCGGGCCTCGTGAATGTCAGGATCCCCGACCAAGGCCTGCAGAGCCGTGCCTGCCGGTTCGTGGTCAAGTTCGCATATGGTCAAAGCCCATTCCCCTTCTTCGGCGCGGCTAAGGGACATGTTGGCAATGTTTACTCCGCAGTCTCCAAGAATTGTCCCCAATTTGCCGACGATTCCAGGCTTGTCCACGTTCCGGACCACAAGAAGTACGTCGACGGGTCGGGCCTCAATGGCCTGACCGTCAACCTCGACGATACGCGGATCGTTGCTCTTCCCAAGCAGAGTTCCCTTTACGGTTTGCTCCTGGCCTTCGCTTGAAACGGTCTTGACCTCGATCAGTTCACTGTAATCCACCGAATCCGATGACTTGATTGTTTCGACTTTAATTCCCAACGCCTTGATTTTGTGCGGGGCATTGACGTCGTTGATTCCTTCGTCTCCGGCAATCCCGGCGAGCCAACCCTTGAGAACCGCCCGGGTCAAAGGAACCGCGTCAAAGTCAACGATGCCACCCCAAAAAGTAATGTGTATCGAGCTTACGGAACCTTCGGACGCTTGACGGGCAAAGCTTCCAAGCCTTTGACAAAGGTCAAGGTAGGGACGGAGAGCCTGCAAATCCTTGGGGTCGACGGAAGGCATGTTGATCGCATTTCTTATACGGCCACCCTGCAAAACTTCGGCCACTGCCTCAGCGATTTCAACCCCCACGCTTTCCTGGGCCTCCGCAGTGGAAGCCCCCAAATGAGGCGTAAGATTGAGGTTTTCCAACGTTCGAAATTCGTGATCTTCGGGAAGCGGTTCCTGTTCGTAAACGTCCAATCCCGCAGCCGCGACCTTTCCGCTTTTGAGGGCCTCCACGAGTGCCGATTCCTTGATGATCCCGCCCCGGGCGCAATTGAATACGCGGACCCCGTCCTTCATTTTGGAGAACGCGTCCTCATCCACCATGTTTTTTGTCTCTTCGGTCATGGGCATGTGAACAGTCAGATAGTCTGCCCGTGAAAAGGCCGTTTCAAGATCGACTTTTTCCACTTCCATCTCTTTGGCCCGATCTTCGGTCAAGTAAGGATCGTAGGCAATGACTTCCATCTCGAAAGCCTGGGCCCGCTTGGCAACTTCCACCCCGATGCGGCCAAAACCCAAAACAGCCAGGGTCTTGGCTCTAAGCTCGGATCCCTTGAGCTCCTTCCTTTCCCATTTGCCCTCACGCATACCGGATGCTCCGCGAACAATCGGTCGAGTTCCGCACATCATGTGGGTAAAGGTAAGTTCGGCGGTGGCAATGGTGTTCCCGCCAGGCGTGTTCATGACAATCACGCCCGCTTCGGTAGCAGCTTCGATATCAATGTTGTCCACACCCACCCCGGCCCGGCCGACCACCTTCAGCGGGGATGCCCCGGAGATCACCTCTTTCGTCACTTTCGTATCGCTGCGAACGATAATGGCGGAGACATCCTTGGATAACTCCAATACCTTCTCGGGTGAAGAACCATAAGCTTCAATCACTTCGAAATCAGCCTGCTTTTGCAAAAATTCAACCCCAAGAGGAGAGATACGGTCAGCAATGAGAATTTTCATTCTATTTAAAAGGAAAGGGATTGATCATGCCAAATTCCCTCCAAAAGGCAACGCGGAAAGAAGTATGGAATTTATGGCTTCACCAATACTCCCGACAGTGACATGATCTCCAACTGTCATGTTTGAATCATTAACAGATAAGTTAAGCCGCACGCTCCGAAACCTGCGAGGAGTAGGTAAACTCACGGAGGAAAACGTGAGCGAAGCGTTGGGAGAAGTACGGAAGGCATTGCTTTCGGCCGACGTGCATTTCCGCACGGCCCGTGAATTCGTCGATCAAGTCAAGGAAGCGTGCTTGGGGCAGGAAGTGCTCAAATCGGTATCGCCCGGCCAGCAGGTCATAAAGATCATTCACGACGAGTTAATCAAGTTGCTCGGGGAAGGAACGACGGAACTTCGGGAAGACCGGCCCTTGAGGGTTCTCATGGTTGGCCTTCACGGAGCGGGAAAAACGACCACAAGCGCAAAGCTGGCCAAGCGGTTGGCCAAGGATGGGCGCTCCCCCATGCTCGTTGCCTGCGACGTTTATCGTCCGGCCGCGATCGATCAACTTGAGTTTCTCGCAAAACAAGAACAATTTCCCTGCCATCTCGATCGGGAGAAAAAAGACGTTCCTGCCATTGCCCGCGCGGGTTGGGAAGAATCCAAAAAGAACGGTAGCGACGTCGTGATTTTCGACACTGCGGGCAGGCTTCAAATCGACGATGAACTCGTCCGGGAGCTGGAACTTCTGAAAAAAGAGGTCAACCCTCACGAAATCCTATTGGTGGCGGATGCAGCGCTCGGACAAGAAGCCGTGAACGTGGCCAAGACTTTCCACGAACGCTTGTCTCTCACGGGGATCGTCCTGACCAAGGTCGATGGAGACGCCCGGGGCGGAGCGGCTCTCTCGATGAAGAAGGTTACCGGAGCGCCGATCAAATTCCTCGGCGTAGGAGAAAAGATCGATGAGTTCGAAGTGTTTCACCCCGACCGCTTGGCTTCGAGAATCCTCGGAATGGGCGACATCGTGTCATTGGTCGAAAAAGCGCAGGAGAATCTCGATCAGGAGGAATCCATGCGCATGGCGGAAAAGATGCTCAAGGCCGAATTCGACTTTGAGGATTTTCTCACGCAGATGAGGCAGATGAAAAAAATGGGATCCATGGGTTCGGTTGCAAAGATGCTGCCGGGAATGAACAACGTCGAAATCGGCGACAAGGAGGAAAGCGCTCTCGGACGTCATGAAGCGATCATCCTTTCGATGACCAAGGAAGAGAGACGCGTACCTCGTATAATCGCAGGCTCCCGCAGGAAAAGAATTGCCGATGGAGCTGGTGTTCAAATCAAGGACGTCAACCAACTGATCAAACAATTCAGTCAGATGCAAAAAATGATGAAGAAGATGAGGGGCGGAAAAATGAAGCAAATGATGAGTGCCTTGGGAGGCGGGGGGGGCATGCCCGACATGGGAGACATGGATCCAAAGGAATTGGCCAAATTGGCCAAGCAATTCAAGGGGTAAGGCTCCCGCAGGGTTTATCGATCGATGGAACCCTGCACGCGCTTCATGAAAGCGTTCAAGGCTTCTTTTCGGTCAACCCCATCCTCCCTGACCGTTTTTTCCACCTCGAGGGCACCGTACAAATTGGAAAGCATTTCACCAAGAACGTCCACCTCCTGCTCTGCAAGGCCATCATATTCGGTCAAGTGCTCGAGTACCTCAATCGCTTCCGCTACAAAATCCTCGTCATTGGCTTCGACAAAAGCGCAAACGTGCTTAATCAGAGGCAGCTTCATCAACAAATTCTTTCAATACCTCCGCCTTGTTTGTCTGAACTTGATTAACAAGCGCTCCATCCCTGAAGGCGGCGAAAGTCGGCAAGTTGTCAACCTCCGCCAATTTGCGCGAATCCGGAAACTTCTCGGCATCAACGATAACAAAACTCACCTTTTCGAACTCTCCTGACATCTTGCGAAACTTGGGTTTCATGATTCGGCAATTGCCGCACCAACCGGCCGAGTACTGAACCAGCACCCGACTCTCCCGGGCAACCAGTTCACCCAAGTTGTCTTCGGTCAACTCCTGAAGCATCGAGACAAAAGCAATTCAATGAGAACCGAGGTAGGAAAGGACACCCTCTCGATTGGCGTTCATTGCGTCCTTGCCTTCTTCCCAGTTGGCGGGACAAACCTCGCCTTTTTCCTGAACATGAGTGAAGGCATCGATAATACGCAAATATTCCGCAACGTTACGTCCGATAGGCATGTGATTAACGCCTTCGTGAAATACCATGCCCTCTTCGTCGATAAGAAAAGTCGCTCGATAAGGCACACTGTCACCATCTACCAGAACAACTCCGGTTTCCTCGTCCACACGTTCATTCGTCTCGTCAAGAATCCCGAGGGTGTTGGCCAGGTTGCGATTGCTATCGGCAAGAAGCGAATAAGTGACGCCCTCGATCCCTCCGCCGTCCTTGGGGGTATTCAACCATGCGAAATGGACTTCCGCAGTATCACATGAGGCACCGATTACCAGGGTGTTCCTCTTTTCAAATTCACCCAAAGCTTCCTGGAAGGCATGAAGCTCGGTCGGACAGACGAAAGTGAAATCCTTGGGATACCAAAATAGCAGAATCTTCTTTTTCTCACTCACGGCCTTTTCAAGAACGTTCAAAGGGAAAGTGTCTCCCATTTCATTCATGGCGTTAACGGTAAGATCAGGAAATTTTTTTCCAACGGAGGTCATGATATTTAAGTGATTTAGGGTTATGGATTGGAGTTAGGAAAATAATCAATCGAATTAAAACGTAGGGAAAACTGCTAATGGTTCGACTTCATCCATGCAAGAGGGAAAATGCCTTCTCCATTTTCGAAAGATCCTTGATCCCCGGTTCACTTTCAATCCCGCTGTTCAGATCGATACGGGTCGCAGAAGTTTCGGAAAGGGCAGCGGAGAGATTTTCCGGTGAAAGCCCCCCGGCGAGAACCCAAGTTTTCGAAGGGAACCTGTCTTTCAAGCGTTCGAAGCCTTTCCAATCGGAAACTTTTCCCGTCCCGCCAAATTTATCCTCGGAATAGGCATCCATCAGGAAAGTGTCGGCGAATGGCAGAAGTTGCTCCGGGAAAGAATCGGATGGATGAACCTTGGGAGCCAACCAAAGATTTTCCGATCCTACAATCTCCGTCCATTCCGAAACGCGATCAGGATCAACGACGCAAGGGAAGTGCAACTGGAAGAAATCAAATCCCAATTTGCTAATTTCGCGCAAGAACGAAGGATCGGGATCGACGGTCACGGCAACCGAATGGGTTCTTGTTGGATTCAGTCCATCCCAAATTTTGCGAGCCTTCTCAGGGTCAATGCAGCGGGGGGAACCCTCGAAGAAGATAAATCCGAGGAAGGAGGCTCCGAGAGAAATCGCATTTTGCCCGTCCTCCAATCGGGTGATCCCGCATACCTTGACCTCGGGAACGATCATCTTCACGAACTCCGTCCAAATTTCGCGACCAAGGAATCGACCAGCGAGTCCAAACTTGGTGTTTCGGCTTCCAAATCAACGCTCAGACCATTTTCTTTGAGGGTCGCGGAAGTCTGGGCCCCAAAACTGCAAAGTATCGGAACACGGGCATCCTTTTCCAAAACCAGGTCCTCCTCTTGCTCGACGTAAGAAAGAGCAGCGGACGAACTGCTGAAAACGAGGGCGTCCGCGCCTTTCTCCCGAAAATCCTGCAAGGCCGCTGCCTCGGAAACGTCGGAGAAATCAGTCGAGTATACGGACAGGGTATCCACGATGGCATGCCCTACGGATTCAAGCAAGTTGACCAAAATTTCACGATTTCGGCTGCCCGTGATGACAAGCACATGCGCGCTATCGAGCGATTCCGTCGCAACCAGGGATTGAGCAAGGTCCTCGGCTGTGGACACAGGCGGGATTAATTCGACTTCAAGGTTGTAATCCCGGACGACCGAGGCCGTGGTCTCACCGACGCAAGCAATTCGCATCGGTCCGAAACTGCGAATATCCCCAAAAGCCCGAAAGAAGAGATTGAAGAATTCGCGGGCCCCATTCGCGCTCGTGAAAACAATCCACCCGTAAGTGGCTATGCCTGCAAAAGCTTCTGCCACCAGTTTGCGGTCGTCAGCCGGAAGTATCTTGATCAAAGGCAATTCCAAAACTTCCGCCCCCTTGTTTTCCAACAATTTCTTCAACCGGCTGTTTTGGCCAACTGGGCGGGTAACGACAAAACGCCGACCGAAAAGCGGACGATCCTCGAACCAATCCCCCGAACCGGCAAGGCCGACCGCATTGCCGACAAAAATGATTGCGGGAGATCCCAAACCTTTCTCTTTCGCCAACCCGACAAGGTTCTTCAGTGGTCCAAGGATTTTCCTTTGGCTTGGCAGGGTCCCGTTACTGACGATCGCAGCCGGCTTGCTATCGGGAAGACCGCCGGCAATCAATTTGTCGACGATTTCTTCCAGTTTGCTCATCCCCATGTAAATGCAAAGTGTTCCACCGGTAGCGGCAAACTTACCGAAATCGATACGCAAGGCTTCCTTTTCTATATCCTCATGACCCGTAAGGAAGGAGATCGACGAACCATAGTCTCGATGGGTCAGTGGAATCCCGGCATATGCGGCGCAACCAAGAGCCGCAGTGACGCCAGGCACAATCTCGTAGGATACCCCGGCATCGTCAAGAACCGTCATTTCCTCCGCGCAACGTCCAAAAACGAAAGGGTCTCCGCCTTTGAGGCGAACCACCAGATTGCCCGATTGCGCTTTCTCGACAAGCATCTTGCAAATCTGTTCCTGCTCAACGGTATGACGACCGGGTGTCTTGCCTACGTCGATTAGCTCGCATTCCGGTGCGGTTTCTGCCAAAAAGGCGGGGTTGATCAAGTTGTCATAAACCAGCACGTCACAGGATGAAACAAGATCCCGTGCCTTTAGGGTGATAAGGCCCTGATCGCCTGGACCTGCCCCGACGAGATAAACTTTGCCTTTCTTGCTCATTGTATCCCAAAAACGGATAGTGCCCGCTCCAAGGCGGAGGAATAAGACAACCCCGAAAGATCAACCTTCGAATACTCGTCTTCATGAAAAATGAAAAGACTGTCTCCTTGACGATGAACCCCGACGGCGACCTGACAACCACCTCCCATGGTTGCCAAAACGGCGCGTTCGAAATCAACTGCCTCGGCAGTAGCCGTATGGCAAGCATCCTTGAATCGCCCGATATCGCCCTCACGGACCTGCAAGGCAATCGCAGCCTGACCGGGAGCAGGCACCATCCCCTCAATGGGCAGATGCTCGAACCTCAAGCCGGGAAAGTCTTGTATTCCCAAGCGGCGCAGACCGGCGGCGGCAAGAACGGTCGCATCTGCCTCGTGATCCTCGGCAATCTTGCGAAGACGCGTACCAACGTTCCCGCGAATTTCCTTCATTTGGGCGTCTGGCCAATGAGTTGCAAGCAACTGAGCCCGCCGACGGGGGCTGCCCGTAGCAATTATTTTCGGGGAATCTACTTCAGTGCGAGCGACAAGCACGTCCCGAGGGTCTTCACGCGGAAGGTAACCTGCCAGAGCAAGGCCGCTTGGCATCTCAGTTGGTAGATCCTTGGCGCTGTGCACCGCTACGTCGGCCCGTCCCTCCAGCAGGGCAACCTCCAATTCCTTGGTAAAGAGCCCCTTTCCACCCTCTTGTTCCAAGGACCATTCCAATCTTTGGTCGCCGGTTGTCGAAAGAGGAAGAGTCTCAACCTCGACACCCAGTTTTTCAGCAAGGACGGACGATGCCAAATCCGCCTGCTTGAGGGCGAGCGGACTCTTGCGAGTGGCAAGAATGATTTTGGGAGCAAGATCTGTCATCGATTAAAAACGAAGGCGCGGAAAAGGAGAACCTTTCCCGCGCCCTTTGAAAAGTATGAATCAGTCGAAATCAACCGTAAGCGGCTTGGGCTCCCTTAATGTTCTTTTTGGGGATCCAAGGCATAAGGGAACGGAGATGACGCCCGGTTACCTCAATCGGATGTTTTTCCCCGTCCTCCAACAACTTGTTGTATTTAGGAAGACCGGCTTGGTATTCCTTGACCCATTCCCGAGCGAATTTACCGGACTGAATTTCCTTGAGGATAGCTTTCATGGATTTTTTTACGTTTCCATTGATCACTCTGGGTCCGCGTGTCACGTCGCCATATTTCGCTGTTTCGGAGACTGAGAAACGCATACCGGCAACGCCCGATTCGATCATGAGATCGACGATAAGCTTGAGTTCGTGCAAGCACTCGAAATAGGCCATCTCGGGAGCATAGCCCGCTTCGACCAAAGTCTCGAATCCAGCCTCGACCAAAGCGGAGGCTCCACCGCAGAGAACTGCCTGCTCGCCAAACAAATCCGTCTCGGTTTCCTCCTTGAAGGACGTCTGCAAAATACCCGCGCGTCCCGCGCCGATGCCAGCAGCCCACGCAAGTGCGATTTTCTTCGAGTCCTTGGAGGAACCTTTGTGCACTGCAATCAGAGAAGGAACGCCTTTGCCTTCCTTGTATTGGGAACGAACGATGTGTCCCGGACCCTTGGGGGCAACCATGATGACGCTGACTCCGCGAGATGGCTTGATCAATCCGAAGTGGATGGCGAAACCATGAGTGAAGAGAAGGGTTTTGCCCTTGGAAAGGTTGGGTTTGATCTCCTTCTCGTATACTTCGGCTTGCTTCATGTCGGGAACGCCGATCATGATGACGTCGGCTTGCTGAACGGCATCGGCAACTTCCATCACCTCGAAACCGTGTCTCTTGGCCACTCGAATCGACTTGCTCCCCTTGTACAGACCGATGATGACGTTGCATCCGCTGTCCTTGAGATTCAAGGCATGGGCATGTCCTTGAGAACCGTATCCGATTACGGCTAGCGTTTTCTTTTTGATAGGCGTTATTTTCGCCTCTTTTTGGGTATATACTTTAGCGGGCATGGCCGTTTTGTATTTTATTGGTTATGTAGGTTGTGTGAACTGGAAAGTAGGGTCAATCGTCCAGCATTCCCCGGCGCAGGGAAACCGTGCCGGTTCTTGCCAATTCGGAAATGCCAAAGGATTCGACAAGGGAAAGAAAGGCCTTGATCTTGTTCTCGTTGCCCGTGACCTCGACAATCAGACTCGAAGGCGCGACGTCTATGATCTTCCCCCGAAACACGTCGCATAATTGAGTTACCTCCGAACGGGTATCGGAATCCGCTCGTATCTTGACCAGAATCAACTCGCGACCAACGCCTTCCTCGCCGACGAAATTGTTGACTTCGATAACGTCGATCAACTTGTCCAGTTGATTGATGCATTGGTCAAGAGCCTTTTCGTCCCCGTTCAAAGTTACGGTAATGCGGGAACGGCCCTTCAGGTGAGTAGGGCCGACGTTAAGGGTATCGATGTTAAACCCTCGACCGCTGAAAAGGCCGGCGATACGCGCCAATACACCGAACTTGTTTTCGACGAGAACTGAAATGACGTGACGCATGAAAAAGGTGAAGGGAAGGTGGTGGACGGCACAGGACTCGAACCTGTGACCTACTGGGTGTAAACCAGTCGCTCTAACCAACTGAGCTAGCCGTCCGTGTGTTAAATGAATTGAAGGTAAAGAGAATAGGGAAAGCCCGAAGAGTGGCAAGCGAGAATCTCGACTCTCTACTTGACCTCAACCCTTATCTTCTTGGGACCGAACAAAGGTTTGGGATAAGACTTGAAATTCCTATCGGGGGTCTGAGGCGCAGATTGGAATACTCGGTCGGTCGGAGCTTTCGGTCTTGGAGCGGAAGTTCGAATTTTCTTGGGACCAAGCCAATAGCTTTGCTTGGGGACCTTGGAAGAAGAACTTGGAGGAGTAACACTGCGCAGACTTGGTCTTCCCAAGCCCTCGTCACGGGGTTGGACAGGCAAGTTTTCCGAACCCGCCTTTTGCACGGGAAACCCCGGTTCGCTCGGACGATGCCTTCTGAATTGAAACCGGTTGACGTCGCGCAAAGACATATTGTTGACCTTCTCCATCCAATCATCCACCCGTTTGCCCAATTCGGCATAATAGGCGTCTCTGAATTGAACGGAGGAAACGGCTTGGGCCCTTCCCCCCAAATCATCTTGGGAAACCCGATCCCAATTCGCCGGGGCCAAGGTATCGTTAAGGGGGGTCTTGACTTGAAGGCGGGTGCTCGGCACTCGCTCGCTTCCGAGTATTTTGCTGCCCCCCAAAGGAAAACGGAGACTCCCGAAAGAAGAGTATTTGCTCGGCCATTCCCGCACGCTTATTCTTTTCGAAAAAGCGGAATTCATGCGACTGGAGGATAGCCTTTTGCCGGAAAGATTACTCAATCGACCGTCAAACGACCTCATCTTTTTGGTGAAGTCATTCTCTCTTTGCTGCCCCCATGCGCCCGTTGCAAAAAATCCCCAAGCGATGACGAAGGACAATGAAAAACTCGACTTTTTACAAACAAGCATAAATAACGAACGAACCTATGAATTTACCTTATTACTACGTAATGCATTTTTTGGCGAACCGTAAATGAAGATTTACCTCGAGCTTCTTCGACAAGTCATGAGAGACGGAACCTACCGTGGCGATCGTACGGGAACAGGCACATGGTCGATCTTCGGCGCTCAAGCCCGCTTTCGCATCGATGAGGGCTTCCCGCTTTTGACCACGAAGAAGCTTCATCTGCGCTCCATCATTCATGAACTGCTCTGGTTTCTCAAAGGCGAAACGAACGTGGAATACCTTAGGGAAAACAAGGTGACCATTTGGGACGAGTGGGCCGATGAAAAGGGCGACCTTGGCCGGGTCTACGGAGCCCAATGGAAAAACTGGAAGAAACCGGACGGTGGAAGCATCGATCAAATTGAGGAAGTCATCCGCTCCATCCGGAAAAACCCAGAAAGCCGGAGACATTTGGTATGCGCATGGAACCCGGGAGAATTGCACCTGATGGCTCTCCCTCCTTGTCATGCCCTTTTTCAGTTTTACGTAGCCGACGGAAAGCTCAGCTGCCAACTCTACCAAAGAAGCGCCGATCTTTTCCTTGGCGTTCCCTTCAATATCGCGTCCTACGCCCTGCTGACCATGATGGTAGCCAAGATTTGCAACCTGCAAGCCTACGAATTCGTTCACACCTTTGGTGACCTGCACCTTTATTCAAACCACAAGGAACAAGCCGAATTGCAACTGTCTCGGGACCCACGACCATCCCCGAGCATGATCGTTCATGGGGAGCAGAAGGAAATTTCGGACTTTGCCTTTGAAGATTTCGAGTTGACCGATTATGACCCCCACCCCGCCATCAAGGCTCCTATTGCAGTATGACGAAAGCAGCTTCTTTAAAAGCCATAGCTGCGGTTTCGCAAAATGGAGTCATTGGCAAGAATGGTGATTTGCCTTGGCGGATCTCAGGAGACCTCCAGTGGTTCAAGAAGATCACGATGGGGCATGTCTTGCTCATGGGCCGAAAAACTTGGGAATCTTTGCCCAAAGCTCTCCCTGGACGCGAGAACTGGGTGCTGAGCAGGACTATGAGCCCCGAGGAGGGGATGAAGGTCTTTCGCTCCGTGGAGGAAGCGAAGGAAGAGTTGGACGGGCGCACCCTCTTCATCATTGGCGGGGGTGAACTTTATTCATTGGCTCTTGCGGATTGCGACGAGCTTTACTTGACCGAGGTTCACCAAGAGGTCGAAGGCGGGGATGCTTTTTTTCCGGACCATTCAGAATGGTTCCAACCATCCGAAACCCTCCACGAATGCAAAGATTTCAAGTTACGCAGATGGATCAGAAAACAAAACGATTGATTGGCACTGACCTCCGGAACTTCCTTTAATAATAGGGCCTTAACATCAGATAGACGACCGGTCCGGTTACGGCGACGTAGAGCCAAACCGGATAAACAATGCGAGCAAGTTTCCTGTGCTCTACGAAATGGTTCGTGAAGCCGTAAACGAAAGTCAGAAGGATAAAGGGAAAGCTCAAGGCTGCGAGAACGATATGCGAAATAAGAACGAAATAATAAAGTTTACTGATCCATCCCTGCCCGCCAAAGGGAGTTTCAAAGGTCGTAAGATGGTAACAAACATAGGAAACCAAGAACAGCGATGAGCAACCCAGGGCAAAGAAAATCCATTTTCGGTGTAGAAAAACCTGGCGTTTTTTGATCGCTCGAACGGCCATTACCAGCCCAAAGGCGGCAAAGGCATTGAGTATCGCATGGAAGGGCGGAAGAAAAGAAAGTTCAAGTCCATCCGGCTTTTCGAGCAAGGACAGGAACCAAGGTCGCAGCGGCCGCATTGCTGCGACAAGGCCAAGGACAAGAGCAGAGACAATCCAAACAAGAATCTTTGACCTTCTTGCCAATTCGACGTTCGGCTTTTGCTTAGTGTAAGAATCTATTTCCATGCCCGTCCTCCAAAAGTCAGGAACCCACCTTCAGGTCAAAGGGGATGAAGGTTTCCGATTCCCCACTGATTCGGACTTGTGCCCATAAGCGATAGAGGCCATTTCCAGGAGGGCTGAAGGAAAAAGTCAAGGGTCCCTGATGGCTGTCCGATTCATTGGCGGGCAAAACGTTCTCCAAAGGATGAAGGTGAGCAAACCCCTTGAGGTCGCCGTCAAAAGCCACCATGTGGGCAAAAGCTCCCATAACCGGACGCAAGGCAAGTGTCTTTCCATCTTCGTCCGATGCCTCGAAAACCAACTTCACAGACTGACCACCTTCCCCGGATTCATCTTTTTTTAGTTCGAATCTTCGCTTGCCCGAAGAAAACAAAAGCTTTTCCTGCACAGGGGGTTCCGCAACCCGATCGCCCTCGACGTCAAAAAAAGAGGTCAAAAGAACCCTCCTGGGACTGCGGGTTGGGATAAAGTCAAAAAACACGAAGTATTTTCCTGCATTTTTAGGGGTCAAGGCACAGCGCCAAGTTCCATCATACAGGGAATCGGGTTCAGGGTGAAGGTGTTGATAATCCGTGAGCGACTCGTCCACTACCAAAAGATGAATTTTCTTGGTGTGACTGAGGGCAACGTCATCTCCCGTAAGCGGGGAACCGTCGAATTGTCTTATGTTGATTTCAAACTCTGCGTTTTCTCCGGGACTCAACCCGGCGGGCGAGCGAAAATCCAGTGACAAAGGCCATTTCCGCAACGACAGATCGACAAAAGCCGAGTCTCCGCCACCACAATAATCGATGATTCCCTCGGAATTATACGTTTCCTCGTGCAGAAAATCGCACGGAGTGACGGGAAGGGATCGGGTTACAAAATAAGTGCCTGCGAAGGGCAAGGCGATCACCAGGGCGCGTAGTGAGGGACTCATCCTTGAATTCCTTCGGAAAGACGGGAAAGAAAGTCCTCCACCGACCATGACTTGCCCGGCACTTGATAAATGATTTGCCGGCGGGAGTTGATCAAAAGCGTGCGCATCGTATGCTCGATGGTAAGAGATTCGTGATTCTTGCGAAGAAGACCAAACTGACGGGTCAAGTCGTCGATCACGTTCTTTCCCGCAGTTCCAAAGCGAAAGTTTTCCTCGTTCAAACCGTAGGCTTGAGCGTACTGCTTGAGCACTCCGGGGGAATCATAGAGGGGATCAAGGGTGATGGAGAGAAACCTCACGTGCTTGATTTTGGTCTTTTCCGCAAGAGCCTGTAATTTTTTCAACTTCATCATGGAAGCAGGACACATTTCGGGAACGGAACACCTCGTGAAGATAAAATTAAGAACGGTTGAGGAACCATCGAAATAGTCCGTGGTTATGATCTCCCCATCCTGATCGTATAGGGCAAACGGAGGCAACTGATCGCCCACGGTACGGATCAATCCATCGCCCAAAGACAAGGTGTCCCGCCGAAGAAGGCGGTTGACGTTGTCAAGACGGCTGCGAGCGCCACGTTCGTCAGGCCAGAGGTTGTGCAACAAATAAGCTTTTCCAACCGATGGGACGAGGGTTTCCTGGACTCTTCCCTTGAATATCTTCTTGCGGCGAATCAACGCCAGGTCATCGGGCTGTATGCCAAACTTAAAGGTCTTGCCGAGTTTGGACGAAATTTCAGGATCAACCTTGTTGCCGGCTCCCCATAGAATCACCTCGACTTCGCTCGAGTTATCTTCCGCGGCAGAAAACTTACCCCTGATTTCGAGTTCAGCCAAAGAAGAATTCCCACGATTGAGATTCTCATCGCCACATGCAAGAAGAAGAAAAAAACAGATGGCTCCTGCCAACTGGACGTCAATGTGTCTGCAGACTTTCACTTAGCCCTTTATACTAATCAAACCGCAGCAATCAATTCCAAAGAAAAAACGGTCGAATTTGCTTTCGAATCACACTTGCTCAGCCTTTTTTGCGGTTCCCTCAAATCCCACCCGAATGATCTCCTTATTCATTTACGAGAAGAAGGTGCAACTTTGTGAATTGAATCTTATCGGTTTTACCCTCAAAAACACGTTAACGCCTCTGCATCTAACTATTAGCACAGCTATCAATCGCATATAAGTATCCATTCACCTTGCTTGCCTCCTGCTTTAAATTCATTTTAATGAATCCATTCATACCCTTGTGAATACCGTGAAAGACATATCAGCCAAGTCGGATGCCGCGCCCCTTCAAAACGAGCATGGCATTTCCCTACTCGGTGTTTATGAACTTACTAAACCCCGTCTCAGCCTTCTTTCCGTCTTTACCGCCTCCCTTGGGTATTTGGTTCACGATCCTTTGGTCAACAACCTCAGTCTTTTTGTTTCGCTCACACTTGGCACCGCGTTGTCCGCCGCAGGAGCGGCAGCGCTAAACCAATGGATGGAACGAAAGGAAGACGCCCTCATGCCAAGAACCGCCAACCGTCCGATTCCCGCCAAGCTCGTTAGCCCACAATTTGCCCTTTTGTTCGGAATTTTCCTTTCCTTCTTTGGCTTGGGTATCCTCTGGGCAGGAACGAACGCTTGGGCCACCGGACTCACGCTTCTTACTCTTGTGGTGTATTTGGGCTTCTATACTCCTCTTAAGAAAAAGACCCCCATCGCGATCGAAATAGGCGCCCTATCCGGAGCCCTCCCTCCTCTCATTGGTTGGGTAGCGGCAGCCAATTCACCCACCTTGTACGGGTGGATTCTTTTTGGGATCCTCTTTGCTTGGCAACTTCCTCATTTTATGGCCATTGCATGGAATTTCCGTGACGATTACGAACAGGGAGGTTTCCAGCTTCATAATTTCGGGGATGCCACCGGCGCCGTTCTTGCCCGCAAAAGTCTCGCCTACACCCTCGTTCTCAATTTTTTTGTCTTCGCACCCTATTTTTTCGACTTGGGGGAAGGACAAAAAAAACCGAGCGATTTCTATCTTATCAGTGCAATCCTGCTGACTGTCTTCATCATGCTTCGAGCACTTGATTTTGCCTTTGGCAAGGACCGGGACAGATCTGCCAAACGCCTTTTCATCGCCTCGATCATTTACCTCCCCCTTCTTCTCGCAGCTCTCGTGATCGACCGCTACCTCTAAATTTCGAAGATTCCACAAGTTATCAGTCATGATTCATAAAATTCTATCTCGCCAAAGTCTGTTGTTTTCCCTCGCGATCATTCTTTCGGGTGGATGTTCACGGATCGACCACAAGCAATCCGCCTTGGATCCAAAGGGGATTGTTGCGCAGAACCAGTACGACATATTCATGCTTTCGGTTTGGATAACCATTTTTCTTTTCTGCGCTGTCGGAGGCTGCCTCTTGTACGTCCTATGGAAATACCGGGTGAAAAATGAAGAAGAGGCAATGGAGGTTCCACCCCAGACTCATGGGAACTCCAAAGTCGAGACGCTTCTCATTTTGGCATCCACTGTTATTCTCGTCATTTTGGCCATCCCCACCCTGCAGGGAGTTGTCCTGATGAACAGGGTTCCCGATCCCAATGACGAGGCTACCCTCAAAAAATTGAATTTGGATCGGGAGCAAATTGAGGGAGCAATCACGGTCAATGTCACGGGAAAAAGGTTTTTCTGGATTTTCGAATACCCCCAGTTCGGTATCGTCACAGCAAACGAACTTGTTTTTCCAGTCACCAAGGCCATCCGTATCAATTTGAAGTCCGAAGACGTCATCCATAGTTTTTGGATTCCCAAATTGGCGGGAAAAATGGACGCAATGCCGGGTCACGAAAATTTCATGTGGTTCATCGCCGATCAGGAAAAAATACTTTCACGAACCGACCGGCACGGAAAGCCCTTTAAGGAAAACGTCGCGACTGCAATGCCTTCCGTCTTCAACGGCAAAATGAGGGAGGCAGTATTTGCCAAACAGGATTTCAACGCGACTTTCGAGCCCGTTGGCGGTCTCTTTTACGGTCAATGCGCCGAATACTGCGGCAATTCGCACGCCTACATGTCATTCCGCGGACTTGCCCAAACCGATGCTGATTTTGCAAAGTGGGTCGAGCGTATGCAGAATGCTCAAAACCCGAACCTGAAGACCCTTCAATGGGATTCCACGAAGGAATACGAAAAAGGAAGCGTCGTGATTGCCAAAGACGAATCCTTGGTAGACGAATACGAAAAGGGAAGTGCCGTGATTGACAAGGAGGAATCCTTGGTAGACGAAAATTCCACAAGGGAGTTTCGCGCCCTCTCGAAGGTAAGCAAGGGCGACGAACCGAATTTTTCATCCGGATCCTGGAAAAAACTGAATTCAAATGATTACGAAATTGGAAAAGCGCTTTTTCTCGGCTCCCAGTGCGGGGAATGTCACGCTCTTAACCGAACCGGCATTGGCTCGAAAGGGCCAAACCTCACGCTTTTCGGACTCCGCACTTCACTTGCCGCGGGATGGATGAGAAACGACAGAACCAACTTGGTCGAATGGCTCCAAGACTCCAACAAAGTAAAATTCGGCAACCTGATGTGGAACGGAGAAAGAGTCGACGACAAACACCCACTGAGGTCATTCAAGCCTCTCCCTATTCTCGAAGAAGACGGCGATCAATTGAAAGAAGAGAAAAAGGAGTTGAACAAAGAGAAAAGCATCCGAGTCAACCAACTGGTTACATATCTCCTCGATCAGCGCTAACCCCAGTTTTTCAAAATACCGCAAACCCAATACGTCATGGCTACCGAATCCGTCAAATACGTCGCCCCCGAGACCGAAACAAAGTTACAAAATCAGGTTTTTCCCAGACCCGGACAACACACCACCGGCATCATCGATTGGCTCACTACCATCGACCACAAGAAAATTGGCTTTATGTATGGCCTCACCGCCCTGTTCTTCCTTTTGGTAGGAGGACTTGAAGCGTTGCTTATCCGTTCTCAATTGTGGAACCACAACCTGGACATCCTCAACAACCGTGAGTACAATCAAATGTTCACGATGCACGGGACGACCATGGTTTTCCTTGTCATCATGCCATTGAGCGCCGCTTTTTTCAATTTCGTCATGCCCCTTCAAATAGGGGCCCGGGACGTTGCTTTTCCCCGGATGAACACGCTAAGCCTTTGGTGCTTCATAGCGGGAGGGATTACCCTAAACCTCAGTTGGTTTTTTACCGGAGGTTCCCCTGCGATCGGATGGTTTGGCTATGCCCCGCTGACAGACAACCGCTTTGCCGAGGTCATGAATGACATGGGACCCGATTTCTGGGTATTCTCCCTTCAAATATTGGGTGTTGCCTCCCTCCTCGCATCTTTCAATTTCATCACGACAATCATCAATATGCGGGCCCCCGGCATGACCATGATGAGACTTCCCGTTTTTACCTGGATGACGCTGGTCGTCAGTTTCCTGATTATTCTTGCTTTTCCGGCAATCACAATCGCCTTGGCCGAACTCATGTTCGACCGAACCTACGGAACAAACTTTTACGACTTTCAGGAAGGTGGCAAGCCTCATCTTTGGCAGCACCTTTTTTGGATTTTCGGGCACCCCGAAGTATACATCCTGATTCTTCCCGCCATGGGCATTGTCTCGGAAGTCATTCCGGCCTTTTCACGCAAACCACTCTTTGGATATGGCTTGATTGTGTTTTCCGGAGTTATCATTGGTTTCATGGGCTTTGCCGTTTGGAGTCATCATATGTTCACCACGGGGATGGGGATCGTAGCCACTTCCGCCTTTGCTATTCTAACGATGCTCATAGCGATTCCGACAGGGGTCAAGATCTTCAACTGGATCGGAACCATGTGGGGAGGGCGTATCCGCTTCGAGACACCCATGCTTTTTGCCCTTGGTTTCATCACCATGTTCATGATCGGGGGATTTACCGGAATCATGCACTCATCCGTGCCCATTGATGCCCAGCACCAAGATTCCTACTTCGTCGTAGCTCACTTTCATTACGTCCTTATTGGCGGAGCCTTGTTCGGTTTGTTTTCAGGCTTTTACTTTTGGCTCCCGAAAATGACCGGGCGGCTTATGAATGAGAAGATCGGAAAAGTCGTGTTCACCCTCATGTTCATAGGTTTCAACGTCACCTTTTTTCCCATGCATTATTTGGGAATGATCGGCCAACCTCGTCGGACACATACTTACAATTTGGGCCATGGCTTCGAGGCATGGAATCAGATTGCAACGGTGGGTGCCTTTGTTCTGGGAATTGGCATTGCCATCGGGGTATACCAATTCGTTTCCTCCTTCTTCGACAAGAAACTCAAACCGGCGGGCAAAAACCCATGGGACGCAAGAACCCTCGAATGGACGCTTTCTTCACCAGTCAAAGAATACAACTTCGCCCGTATGCCGATCATCAAATCCCGCGACCAAGCCTGGGAAAACAATTACGGCCCAAAGGAAAAACACTCCGAAAAGGAGCCGCTCGACGATCATGGCGTCCACATGCCCGACAGATCGTGGTGCCCCCTTGTTACAGGAGCCGGTTTACTTACCTTGATACTGGGAATGCTCTTCCATGCAACAAAGGACCTCGAAACGGGTGTTGTTCTGGAGCGCGACTACATGATACCGATCATTGGAGGAATCGTATTTATCATCGGTATAATCATGTGGGCCATGGAGGGTCCCGGGGGCTACCATTTGTTTCCCAAGGAAGACGAGGAATAATCACCCAAAAACTTGATAATTTTTTGAAACAGTTATGAGCGACGCAGCAACACACGCCCTCGAACATCACGAACCGGTTACAAGTACCGGCATTCCGAGCAAGAAAATTCTCATGTGGGCTTTTCTTGGTTCCGACTGCATGTTTTTCGGAACACTGATCTCGACCCATTTGATCTACAGGAAAATTTCCGCAACGGTGGGCAGTACGACTGTTGACATTCGGAATATATTCGACATCGAGCTTACCTCTTTCAGTACCTTCATCCTCTTGGCCAGTTCTCTCTTTATGGCTCTTGCCGTTTCGGCCATCCACAAAGGAAACTTAACAAGCACCCGCTGGATGCTCTTGGGGACCATCATATTCGGATCGATCTTTCTCGCCTGTCAGGTTTACGAGTTCACTCATTTCGTAACTCACGAAGGTCATGAACTGACTCTCTCCCACTATCAAGGTCAAGACCATGTGTTTGGTTCCACCTTCTACGTGCTAACCGGTACTCACGGCACTCACGTTGCCATCGGTGTTTTTTGGCTATTGGGTTGGCTCGTTTATTCGTTCACGGGGAAAATGAGTACGGCAGATGCAATGGATATCGAATGCTGCGGACTTTATTGGCACTTTGTCGACATCGTGTGGATCATAATCTTCCCCGTTGTCTACTTGATGGAATACGCATTCTAGGACCCCAACCATTCAACACACCGAAAAAACTCGCAAGCTATGAGCGGACACGCAGAAGACCCAGTACTGGAAGAAAGCAAACGTTTCTTTACCTTCTTCAATCTTTCCATGATTCTTGTCGCCATCACCGGTATCGAGATCGTGATCATCTATGTCGAGACCCTTGAGGGATCCTCCATCATAGGCATCTTGTTCGCCACCTCCATTTTGAAATTCGTCGGGGTAGTCTGGTGGTTCATGCATTTGAGATGGGACAAGTTTCTGAACACAGTGCTTTTTCTAATGGGGCTGGTCATTGCCTTGGGTACGTACTTTGCCGTGATCTACATGGCCGACACGCACCCGGAGATAACGAATTTTGAAGTAAACGCGGTCAAGAACGAATGGAAACCAGGCCAAGAGTACGAGAAAGGCGAATATGTTGTCCATGACGGAACATATTTCTTTGCGAACCTCAAACACCAATCCCCCGACACTTTCTCCGAGTCGATTGATGATTTTGGCAATGCGTGGACGAAAATTGAGCAAAATAAAATTCCACATCATTTTTCCTGGACTGTTTCTCACGGCGATTTAATCGAGATAAGTTCCCAACCAGTAGACGTAACCCAAAAAGAAGGATTGGTTTTCTTCGCACGCGTTCTGGAGACTGAGAAAGAAAACATTGCTGAAGAACAAGTCTATCTTCTCGATCAAGACGCAACCAAAGAGGACTTCCGGATCAGAGTCAGGTCCGAGGCTTACCTTACGGTTTGGCCAGAAGACCCGAATCAGTAAGAGTACCTTGACTTCGGGGAGGGACGTTTCCGAATGACCGATTCCCCCATCAACTTTTCGCATTGGCACACCGAGCCAGCTTTGATCGGAGGCATCCTCTTTTTAGGTTGGATCTACGCCGTTCTAGTCGGACCTTTTCGAACTAAGATCTGTCCGGGCTTGCCCTACTCCGGTAGGCATACCCTATGGTTTTCACTCGGTTTGGTGAGTTTTTATCTAGCCGTCGGTTCACCCTTGGACCCTTTGGGCGAAAACTTTCTCTTTTTTGCTCATATGATTCAACACAACGTACTCATGTACGTCAGCCCTCTGTTTTTTCTTCTCGGGATTCCCCAACCCCTGATTGACAGGATCCTGGAAACCAATCCGCTTGCCGAAAGAGTGCTTGGGTTTTTCATCCACCCCATCATCGCAGGACTGCTTTTCACTTTGGTTTTTTCCTTTTGGCATTTTGGGGTCTTTTACGAAGCTGCACTCAGGGACAAGACGCTGCACATGGCCGAACACCTGTCCATGTTCATTACCTCGATTGCAATGTGGTGGCCCATTTGTGGCCCATCCAAACGATTGCCGCCCATTCGATATGGTCCTCAAATGCTCTATGTTCTCGCCCTGATGCTCGGTCAAACACCGATCTTTGCCGCCCTTACCTTTTCGGAGGACGTCCTGTACGAGACCTATTTCTATGCCGAAAGAATCATGAACCTCTCACCGATAGAAGACCAAAAAACCGGCGGGGTCTTGATGAAACTGGCAAACATGGCCGTATCCGTGGGCGTTCTTTCCTCAATCTTCTACCGTTGGTCCACGCGAGAAGATGCGTAGGAACCGAACGATCTAAAGGCGCGAAACCAAAAGCTCGCGCTCAAACAGCATTTCCTTGGGCAGGAATTCGGACAACTGAAGAAACAATTCCTCATGCCTTAACGTTTGCATCCTTAGTTTCTCTGAATCAATCGACATTAATTCGTCCCATTGTTCGTCGGGAAAATCAAAGCCCAACCAATCCAAGTCAGCTTTTTTGGGAACCCATCCCAGTGGATTTTCATGAGCGCGACCTCTGCCATTGGAGCGCTCGACAATCCAGCGCAACACTCTCATGTTTTCGCTAAAACCCGGCCAAAGAAATTTACCGTTCTCATCCTTGCGAAACCAATTGACGTGAAAAATACGGGGCTTTTCCTCCAACTGTTTGCCCATTCTGATCCAATGCCTGAAATAATCACCCATGTTGTAACCGCAAAAAGGAAGCATAGCCATCGGATCCCGCCTCAAATTCCCCAAAGCGCCCTCCGCGGCAGCAGTGGTTTCGGAAGTCAGTGTCGCGCCCAGGTATACGCCGTGATTCCAATTGAACGACTGGTATACCAAGGGGATGTCCGACATTCTCCGCCCTCCGAATATAAAGGCCGAAACGGGAACACCTTCGGGGTTTTCCCAATCCGGGTCAATCGTCGGGCATTGTGAGGCAGGAGCAGTAAAACGAGCATTGGGGTGGGCCGCAGGAGATTCGGAACCGGGAGACCATGGATTCCCATGCCAATCGATCAAGCCTTCGGGCGGTTCGGGCGTGAGTCCTTCCCACCAAACGTCCCCGTCGGAAGTCAAGGCCACGTTCGTAAATAGGGTGTTTGCCCGCATTGATTCCATGGCATTCGGATTGGTTTCCCACGAAGTACCAGGAGCGACCCCGAAAAAACCCGCTTCCGGGTTGATCGCCCGGAGTGTTCCCGTTGAGTCCGGTTTCAGCCATGCGATATCGTCCCCAACGGTCGAAACCTTCCATCCTTTCATTGAATCGGGCGGTATCAGCATGGCCATGTTCGTCTTCCCGCAAGCGCTTGGAAAAGCACCCGCCACATAGGTTTTCTCTCCTTCGGGGCTTTCCACCCCAAGGATCAACATGTGCTCGGCCATCCACTTGTTATCCCGCGCCATGCAGGAAGCGATACGCAAGGCCAGGCATTTTTTCCCAAGCAGGGCGTTGCCCCCGTATCCACTTCCATAAGAAACGATGGTTCGCTGTTCGGGAAAATGAACGACGTAAGTATTTTCGGGATCGCAGGGCCACGGGACGTCTTCAACGCCATCCTTGAGAGGAAAACCGACCGAATGCAGACAGGGAACGAAAAAATCCTTCTCCCCCATTTGATCCAACACGCGTTTGCCCATTCTCGTCATGATTTGAAGATTCAAGACGACGTAGGGCGAATCGGTAACTTGAACACCGAACTGAGAAAGCGGAGACCCCAGTGGCCCCATGCAAAATGGGATTACGTACATCACCCGGCCTTCCATGCAACCCTTGAACAAACGCTTTAGCTTGGCCCTCATTTTCCTCGGTTCCTGCCAGTTGTTGGTCGCTCCCGCATCATCCTTGCCGTAACTGCAGATAAAGGTCCTGCTCTCAACCCGGGCAACGTCTTGGGGATCGGATCGGACGAGAAAACTATTGGGTCGCTTTTTCTTGTCCAAGCGAATCATTGAGCCTTGCTTGACCATAAGGTCGGTGAGTTCCTTCCATTCCCGCTTGGATCCGTCGCACCAACGGACTGATTGGGGTTCGCACATCTCAACCATCTTGTCCAACCACTTCAAAAGGGCTACGTTGTCCGTCTTGTCCCGATCATATTCCACTTTCTTTTGCTGCATAGAATTATAGTCGGTATGCATCGTGTGCCTTCGAGTCAAACTTTCCGTGGTCAAATGATCGGTTATTTTCAAATTTACCTTCGATTGTGAAGAAATCTGGTTTGCCAATCGACAAGGGAATCCATACCTCATTATGCATCGTATGATTATTCAAGGCAAGCAACGCACGGCAGTATTGGCATTGGAAGATGGAAGCGTCTTTCGGGGGTTTCCTTTCGGGGCTCCGGCAACAATCGAAGGGGAAGGAGTTTTCAATACCGGAATGACCGGGTATCAGGAAACCCTTACCGACCCCTCTTATTACGGACAAATCGTCACCATGACGACTCCCCAAATAGGAAATTACGGCATCAATGAAGAAGACGAGGAATCCCGTGGACCCAAGGTTGCCGGTTTCGTCATTCGCGAACTAAGCCCGGTCGTGAGCAATTGGAGAGCCACCGGATCGCTTGAGGACTACTTGAAAAAACATGGAATTCCCGGAATAGAGGGAGTGGATACCCGGGCCATCACTAAGAGAATTCGAGTCCACGGGGCCCTCAAGGCATGCTTGAGTACGGAAGGAATTTCCGACGAGGAGGCTTTGCAACGAGCCAAGCAATGGGGGGGCATTGTCGGTCAAGACTTCGTCAAAGAGGTAACCTGCAAGGAATCATTCTCTTGGGATCCTACCGGTGACGAGAGTCGAATATTTACCGTTCAAGGCACTGACCTCAAGAGCAATGAACCTGTCTTCTCCGAAACCCATCGCCTCGTGGCCTTTGACTACGGAGCCAAGAAAGCCATCTACCAAAACCTTCGGAGACACGGCTTCGAGGTCACCGTCCTTCCTGCTGACGCTTCGGCAGAAGATGCAAGATCGCACCGACCCGATGCCATTTTCCTGTCCAACGGACCAGGTGATCCGTCGGCCTTGGATTACGCGCACGAAACCGTCCGTCAACTCATGGCCGATTACCCTGTGTTTGGCATCTGCCTCGGACATCAGATCCTAACCCATGCCATTGGGGCAACTACTTACAAGCTGAAATTCGGTCACAGGGGAGCCAATCAACCGGTCAAAAACGTCGAAACGCAACGGGTATCGATCACTTCGCAAAACCATGGCTTCGCATCGGAAAAGGAAACGCTTGAAAAAATGGGAGCCATCGTGACCGAGTACAACCTGAACGACCAAACGGTTTCCGGTATGCGAATGAAAGACTTGCCGATTTTCTCCGTCCAATACCACCCCGAAGCCTCGCCCGGACCCAATGACGCCAATCATCTCTTCAAGGCTTTCCATGATATGGTTACGGAGACCAAGAAACAAAACGGTTGATTGACCTTTCGCCAAGGCATCGAACGCCCAAGAGCGACAAAGAGAAAAGCGACGGGGGGACTCGACCATGAAATGCGGCCTCGTTTATGATTTGTTTTTGGAAAAACACCGGACAGGCTCCGGGCATCCGGAACAACCCGTCCGGGCTTCCCACGTTTACCGAGAAATCGTAAAGGCGGGCTTGCTCCCAAAAACCCTCAAGATCAACCCAAAGGCATGCAGGGAAGAAACTCTCGCACTTGCTCATGACTCCACTT
>JABGWD010000054.1 GCA_018645725.1 Opitutia bacterium | reverse complement strand
TTGCAGTCGGTTCGGCCGAACCGGCTACCATCGTATGCGGCGCGAGCAATTTTTCACCGGGTGACCGGGTGCCGGTTGCCCTCCCCGGGGCCAAGCTTCCCGGTGGTTTCAAGATCAAGAAGTCAAAACTCCGGGGCGTAGCGTCCGAAGGCATGATGTGCAGCGCCAAGGAACTTGAGTTGGGTGACGATGAATCCGGGCTTTTTCTGCTCCCCGACTCACCCGAGATCGGGACACCGGTCGACCAACTGTTCGCCCAGGACAAAACCCTTGAGCTCGAGGTAACCGCCAACCGGGGGGATTGCCTTAGTCATATCGGGGTAGCCCGCGAACTGGCCGCCCACTACGAGAAGGAACTCAAGATTCCCGGGATTTCGCTCGATGTGGGAGAAGTAGACAAGCCAAGCGAGGGCGGATTGATCGACCAATTGACCTTGGAGACTGAAAACTGCCCATACTACAAGCTCTACTCGATCAGGGGGGTCAAGATCGGCCCGAGTCCGGACTGGTTGAAAAGACGGCTCGAATCAGTGGGCTTGCGGGCGATCAATAACGTGGTGGACGTAACGAATTTCGTACTGCTTGAGACCGGACAACCCTTGCATGCATTCGATGCCTCCAAAATCAAGGGACGGGCCATCCGGGTTTGTCAGGCTGAAGAAAACGAAGAGATTGTAACGTTGGACGAGGTCAAGCGGACGCTCGACCCCGAAATGATGGTGATCGCGGACGCCGAAAGAGCTCTCGTGGTAGCCGGGGTCATGGGAAGCGTGGATGCGGAAGTCGATGACTCGACGGTAGACGTCGTGCTCGAATCGGCATGGTTTCAACCGGGCAACGTCCGGGCAACCTCCCGAAAGCTCGGTCTGCACTCGGACAGTTCGCAAAGGTTTTCCAGAAACGTCGATCCGGAAGGCTTGGGTTATGCCGCCGAACGGGCAGCTTCCCTCATTCTGGAAATTGCCGGGGGCGAACTCATTCCGGAATGCGTATGCGTAGGTTCCTCCCCCCGGGGCGAACGCTCGATTGAGATCAAAAAAAGTTTCGTGGAAAAAACCTGCGGATTCGCGGTGGACGAAAAGGAATTGCCAAAGTCATGGAAAAGACTCGGGTTCGAGGTTTCGGGCGATGATCCATGGACAGTCACGATTCCCTCCTTCCGTTGGGAAGTCGAGCGCCCGATCGACTTGGTCGAGGAATTCCTGCGTATCCATGGAACGGGCGAGCTTACCGATTCGGATATTTCCAGCCCTGCCCTTTTGCGCGAGAACGATCCGAGTTACGACTTTTGCAACCGGGCCATCGACAACCTGGTAGGTCAGGGCTTTCAGGAAACTTGCAATTACAGCCTCCGTTCTTCAGAGGAAACTGATGCCTGGCTTCCTCAGCTCGATTGCGAAAAAATCGCCCTCGCCAACCCCTTGACTTCCGACCATACGCACGTGCGAGCTTCCTTGCTCCCCGGACTTGCGGACGTTTTGGCTCATAACCAAAAGAACCTCAATGACCTTCAGGGAGTCTTTGAAACCGGCCGGGTCTTTCGACCGGGACCACGGGGTAACCTTGAATGCATAAGCGTGGCTTTCGCCACCCTGGCGCAACCTGACTCAAGGCAATGGAAAAAGGGCGAGCCAATCGACTTCTTCGAAACCAAGGGCATACTCACCAGACTAATGGCGGCAACCGGGCTTTCGCTCCCCAAGGGGAACTGGACTGCTTTGGAAAACGAATCCCCATGGCAGGACGGGTACTCGGCAGCCATCGGTGATTGCCATCGTAACAAGTTGCAAGTCACCACAGGAATCATCCGCCTCTCGCTAAGCAAGCAAAAGGAAGTGCGCGGGCCCGTCTTTGCCGGCGAACTGCTGATCGACCCGATATTTCTGGCCAAGAGAAAAAAGGCGGTTTCCTTCAAACCCTTCGGTTCCTTTCCTCCCGCAATCAAGGACTTGGCCCTGGTGGTCGACGACACGGAACCCGCCGAGGCGGTACGCCAGGCAGTTGAAGAGGTTGCCCTCAAGGTGGGTTCGGGCGTCTTTGACGTCGACCCCGTTTCCATTTTCGACCTTTTTCAAGGCAAGGGACTGCCTGAGGGCAAAAAGAGCGTAGCCTGCTCAATGCGACTACGGGCGACCGACCGCACCTTGAGCGAAAAGGAAGTGAACCGGGCCTTTGACTCGATAGTCGAAAAAATCCAAGCGGATACACCCTACGAATTGAGGAAGTAAAATGAGCGAAAAACCTTCCATGGACATCGACTACGTCTCGAACCTTACCCGGATTGAGCTCACCCCGGAGGAGAAGGAAAAATTCCAAGGCCAGTTGGGAGACGTGCTCAAGTATTTTGAAAAGCTTCAGGAATTGGACGTGGAGGGTGTCGAGCCAACCGCCCATGCCTTTCCGCGCTTCAACGTTTGGGACGAAGATGAATCCAAAGAGGGCTTTCCTTCCGAAAAGGCCCTTATGAATGCGCCGAAATCAAGAAACGAGCAAATCGTCGTGCCCAAGGTGGTCGAGTAAGCCATGGATTCAAGTTCTCTCATTTCCAAAACCGCAACCGAGCTGTCGGGCGAACTCGAGGTAGGAACCTGCAAGGCCGAGGAAATCGCTCAGGCCTACCTTGAACAAATCGACCGGGTCGATGGCAAAGTGCATGCCTTTCTGCACCGTGACGACGAGGATTTTCTCGCCCAGGCCCGGGCTTCCGACGAACGCCGGGCAAAAGGCGAAACCCTCGGTGCGTTGGACGGAATACCGGTATGTCTCAAGGACGTCATTTCCGTAGAGGGCCAACCTCTGACCGCAGCCAGCAAAATTTTGAAGGACTACGTATCTCCCTACGATGCGACCGTTACCCGGAAGCTCAAGGAAGCTGGCGCCGTTATCGGCGGTCGGCTCAACCTGGACGAATTTGCAATGGGTTCGTCCACCGAGAACTCGGCTTACGGACCGACCCGGAACCCCTGGAACCTGGAATGCGTACCCGGGGGAAGCAGTGGGGGAAGTTCCGCCGCCGTGGCCGCCCGGGAAGCACCCCTGACCCTGGGTTCGGACACCGGAGGCTCGATCCGTCAACCGGCATCCCTTTGCGGGGTTGTCGGAATGAAACCGACCTACGGGATGGTCTCGAGATACGGCTTGGCCGCGTTCGCCTCTTCCCTCGACCAGATTGGTCCGTTCTCGCAAACCGTGGAAGACGCCGCTCTCCTGCTTGAAACCATTTCCGGACACGACCCGCTCGACTCGACGAGTTACCCCTCGGAGGTCCCCTCCTACTCGCAAATACTCAAGGAAAACTCACAGCCCTGCGCCTTGGGACTGCCCAAGGAATTCTTTGGCGAAGGAATGGACGACGAGGTTCGCGCGGCAGTCGAGAAAGCAATCGAATTCTACAAGAGCAAAGGCTATGAGATCGTGGACCTATCCCTCCCCACGACCGATCTTTCCGTACCCGTCTATTACGTGATCGCCACGGCCGAGGCTTCCTCCAACCTTGCCCGTTACGACGGCATTCGCTACACGACGCGCAGTGAACATGCGGAAAATGCAGTCGACGTCTATGCCAAGAGCCGGGGCGAAGGGTTCGGGGA
Source organism: Opitutia bacterium (assembly GCA_018645725.1). Taxonomy (GTDB): domain Bacteria; phylum Verrucomicrobiota; class Verrucomicrobiia; order Opitutales; family Seribacteraceae; genus Seribacter. The sequence continues at coordinate 3,947 of JABGWD010000054.1, read as the reverse complement.
AGAAGTCAAGAGACGTTGCATCCTGGGGGCATACGGATTGAGCAGTGGTTATTACGATGCCTATTATTTGCGGGCCCAAAAAACGAGAACCTTGATCAGGCAGGATTTCGATCGGGCCTTTGAGAAAGTGGATGCCATCCTGACCCCGACCTCCCCCACTCCGGCTTTCAAATTCGGGGAAAAGAGCGAGGATCCGATTTCCATGTACCTGAGCGACGTCTACACCATTTCCACGAACTTGGCGGGTTTGCCCGGATTGTCCGTACCTTGCGGTTTTACTCAATCAGGCTTGCCGATCGGGTTGCAATTGATCGGCAAGGCATTCGGCGAAGGCAAATTGCTCTCCGTTGCCCACGACTATGACCGCGAGCATCAATTCGGGCGCCAAGCCCCCAACTTGGAGGACTGAACCCACGTGAGCGTAAAATACGAAACGGTCATGGGGTTGGAAGTTCACGTCCAACTGGATACGAATTCAAAAATGTTCACCCGTGTGGGAACAGGTTTCGGAAAACCCCCGAACACTTTGACCGACCCGGTCGTGCTCGGTCTGCCCGGAGCCCTTCCGGTAATGAACAGGGACGCGATTGAAAAATCGATCAAGGTAGGCTTGCTTCTCGGGTGCAAGATCGCCGATGTCTGCAAATGGGACAGGAAGAACTATTTTTACCCGGACATGCCCAAAAACTACCAAATCTCGCAATTCGACCAACCGATTTGCGAAGGTGGAGAAGTGGAGATCGAACTGCCCGGAGAAACTCCTGCAGTGATGGGCGAGCATAGAACGGTCATGCTCACGAGAATTCATCTGGAGGAGGACGTCGGGAAATTGACTCACTACGAAAGGGACAGCTTGGTCGATTACAACCGGGCGGGTTCGCCCCTTTTGGAAATCGTGAGCGAACCGGACTTGTTCACGCCGGACGAAGTCTTTGCCTACTTGACCTCTCTGAGGAACTCCCTTGTGTCAGCGGGAATTTCCCCATGCGACATGGAAAAGGGACAACTGCGTTGCGATGCAAACGTCAGCATCCGTCCGGTCGGAACGACCACCCTTGGCACGAAGGTCGAACTCAAGAACCTCAATACGATCTCCGGGGTCAAGCAAGGGGTCGAGTACGAGATCAGGAGACAGACCAAAGCCCTTGAAAACGGGGAGGAAATCTTTCAAGAGACCCGGAGGTGGAACCCCGATGAAAAACGCACGACCTCCATGCGGTCCAAGGAAATGGCGCACGACTACCGCTATTTTCCGGACCCCGACCTGATGCCGGTCAAGATCGACCCGGAGTGGATCGAACGGGTTGAAAAGGAACTCCCCGAGAAGCCATTCGACAAGCAAAGGCGCTACATGGCGGACATGAACGTTCCCTACACCGCGACCTCCGCCCTGTGCGGAGACCGGCCCCTGTGCGAATTCTTCGAGCAGACGGCCAAGTTGACCAAGGATCCGGTCAAGGTTGCCAACTGGGTGGTGAATGATCTCCTGCGCGAGCTATCCCAAGCCAAGAGAGAATCGGAGGAAGAGGACGGTGTTTCGGTCGAGGATTGCCCGGTATCCCCCGAGAGCTTGGCAGAACTGATCAACCTGATCGAGGAAGGCGTGGTTTCCAACAACGTGGCGAAGGAACTGTTTCCCGAAATGTTTTCGGCTGGCAAATCTGCCCGTGAGTTGGTCAAGGAAAAGGGCTTGGAAATGAAGTCCGACGGGGACGAGATCGAGTCCCTTTGCGCCAAGGCGATCGAGGATGACCCGGATGCCGCCGAAAAATTCAAGGGAGGCAAGGAGGGAGCGATCAACGCTCTCAAGGGATCGGTCATGAAGGCAACCCGCGGGCAAGCGAACCCAAAAATCGTGGACGAAATCCTTCGTCGCTTGCTCTCCAACTAAGACCAAAAACAAATTGCCCGTCTCATGCCTACGCCCTCAAGTTGAGAATGAGTCTCAAAAACGACTTCCAATTTTCCGCGATTCGGTTAAAGTTCTTCGATTGTATATTGATCATGACCCTTAAAACTTTCTTTTTTCCCGTCTCGCTACCCTTGCTCTGCATGGCATCGGCTCTCAGTTCGGTGGCAAACGTCAAGGAAACCCACAAACTGATCGAGGAGTGGGTGCAAACCGAGCTTTTGATTTCCGAAGAATCTTCCCTTTGGAAATCCGAAAAGGCATCGCTGCTCGACCTTGAGGATGCCCTCAGCCGGGAAATTCTTGAGTTAGACAAGGGCTTGGCGGCTTTCGAAAGCGAGGAATCGAGCCTCCAAGACGAAAGGGCCAAGTTGGCCGAGCGGAAGAATGCGGCCGAGGAATCAACCAGGGCCTTGAGCGAAGGCTTGCAACGGCTCGATGCTGAGATCGAAACAATTTTCAAGATCCTCCCGGCTCCGCTCAAGGAAAGGTTGTCCCCCTTCAGAGAAAAACTAAGAGACAGGGGCAAAGAGAACAAGCTCCCCCTGAGAAAGAGATTGGATCTTACCGTTTCGCTCCTCCAGGCAATTCATATCTTCAACCGGACGGTTACCCTTGAAAGACTGGAATTCACTTTGGACGACAACAAGTCGAGAGAATTCATCGTTCTGTATTTCGGTTTGGGCGTCGCCTACTTCGTCAACGAGTCCGCAACGGATGCCGGGTACGGACAACCGACCAAAGACGGATGGAAATGGATCCGCATGGATGAGCTTGGTTCCGAGATCTCGACCGGGGTTGACATGATGAACAACCGCTCGCTGCCCCGTTTCCTCGAATTGCCCGTTCCGATGCCCGAAAGGATTGGCCAATGAGATTGCCCTGCATCCGCTCTCTCGCCCTTTTTGCCTGTTTGGCTTCGGGTGCCTTCGGACAATCTTTGCAACAAGCTCAAACCTCGGCCAAGAAGGACCTTGGTCTCGCAATCGAGAAACTTGCCCGGCTTCGCTCAAGCATTGAGGACGACAAGATCCCCTTGGCCCGAAAAGTAGCCGGACTGGAGAGGCAGGCAACGCAAAAGAGGAAAGAACTCGACCGGAAACTCCGCCTGCGGGATAACCGTGACGCCAGTTTGCTTCAGCTCAAGGACGAGGTCAGGGAGAACGAGAACCAGCTCGATCTAAGCCTCCGACTGTTGGAAGACTACGCACGGAGTTGGAGACAATCGAGTCCACCTGCCGAACGCACGGTATGGACCGGGCAATTGAGCGAGATCATCAAGAGGAAGGATGCCGGTAGGGCCAGCGAGCTCTCGGCATACCTTGAAATCGCCTCCCTATCGACCAAAGCCATCCTGAAGAATTCGGGAGGAATGCTTTTTCAGGGAGATGCGATCATTCCACCCGAGGGCTCACGGGAAGACGGTACTTTCCTCTCACTCGGACCAACCCTTTTCTTTTCCGGAAACCTCGGATCCTCCGGCTTTCTTGAAAAATCATTTGCCAACGACCAGGATTCGGTCTCCGAACTGACGAGCGATTCCCTCTCCCAAAACGAACCCTCCCGGCTTTTGACCAGTTCCCCGGAAACTTCGGAATCGATTTCCAAAGCCATGAAATCGGAACCTGGTGGACTGGTCATCCTCCCTTTGGATCCGAGCATGGGAAAAGCCCTCATTATGGAAGGAGGAGAGTTGAGCACGCTGGAGGAGCTCCAAAAGGGGGGGATTTGGATTTACCCGATCATTTTCTTTGCCGCCCTGTCGCTCTTGATTGCGATATTCAAGGCAATTCAAATTCTCGGAATCTCGACGCCCGGACAGGCGCCATCCCTTGATGGCTCTTTCAAAGGGCCTTTCGAAATGCTCCGCAAAACAGCCAAGGGCTACCAAGGCCAAAAATACGATATCCTCGATGAAATTCTCTACGAGACCATCATCGACATTCAGGTTAAGCTCGAAAAGGCACTTCCGCTCATCGCCGTAACCGCAGCTACGGCCCCTCTGCTCGGACTTCTCGGCACGGTAACCGGAATGATC
>JABGWD010000004.1 GCA_018645725.1 Opitutia bacterium | reverse complement strand
GACAGCCTTGAACTTCATGGCGAGGGGCTTGCCGAGAGCCTCCATCTTTTTGAGCTGGCCCTTGGCTTGACCAACGATGCGGGAAATCTTCGGATCATCCGAACTTATCGCGGCCAGTTCCTTCAGTGCCTTCAGCTTTTTGTCATTATCGGGGTTGGTCATCGCCATTTGCATTTTAATCTGGGCACTGACCAGAAGAGCGACTTCCGCGGGAACCTTTTCGTTTGAATCAAGATTCAACAATTCTTTGAGCAAACTGTCTTTTTTCTCCTGATCGGAGGTCATCCGGGCAACTGCCGAAAGCATGGCGTAAGGCATGAATTCCTCAGGATAATCCTTGGAAAGAAGGCGTCCGACCCTTTCGAGTTCTTTGATTCCCTCTGTCTTGTCTTTTCTGAGAGCGGCCCGTACTTGGCCGTCCAGTTTCTTGAAGACTTCCTGAAAGGGGGGTTTCTCAGCAGTTTCCGACTTCTTTTCTTTTTTGGCAAACGCAGGATCTGGGGCAACAAACAAAAAGGACCCGAAAATGAGCCCGAAAAACAGACAGGGTAATAGTTTCATTAGGCAAGCTTACCCGTGGGGAATTGAAAATGCTAGCGAAAAGAAGGGTTTAAAAAGATTTCGATTTGCGAACCTCAACCTGTCCGAAAACGAACAACTGAGGAGGAAGCCGTAATTCCTCAAGTGTCATTGCGAGGAGCGACCAAGGGGAGGGACGCGGCAATCCATCGTGTCCCGAGGTGCTCGGACGGGGACTGCGGTTCGCTTAGTGGATCACAGTGGTTCGCCACGGGCTACGCCCTCGCGATGACAAGGGTGAGATCAAAGGGCTCGCGTCGCTTGTTACGCAAAAAAGAAGACGCTCTATTCGCCGGTAAGGGCAACCTTCGAGGCAAAGGCAAACCTTGGGTCCCCACGCTCCAGCAAAGAACGGCAAAGAACGGGCAAGGACGGGATCAGGGAACGTTCGAGTACGACCTTTCCGTTCACCTCGACCACCACGGGTTTTCGGTAGTCAATCATCCGTTCGTCCAAGTACAGGTCAAGGGATTCGATTTCCGTGAGCTTGATTTCGAAACGGTTACCCTTTCTCGTCGCCTCCACCAGTTGTTTCTTCGAGGGTTCGGGGTTTTCGAGCCAGGAAAATCGGCGGACTACGGAATCAGTCGATTCCCAGACAAGAGAGTCGGGCATCGGGTTGCGCTCGGCGGGAAGCATGGTCGAAAGGTGGTCACGATCAGGCAAACCGGTGTGCCCGAATCCTTTTTTCAGGAACATCCGCGCGGGATATGCGTCTTTGCGGTCACCACGAAGATCCTTGACCGCCTGGTCGAAAGCAAGGCATCGCTTGAGCCGCCCAAAGGCCAAGTCGCTTTCCCCAATCATGAAGGTAAAGGGTGTGTTAAGCAGGTTTTTCGGGGTGGATTCCCCATCGGTCGGGGCGGCTGCCGAGCTATGGATGGCAGCAAAACGGTCGGCCATTTTCGGGCCAATGGCAAAGGCTCCGTATCCTCCGTGGGAATAACCGATGAGAAAAACCTTGTCCGGGTTGACTTCCTCGCAGACCAGCATCTGCCTGATCAACCGGGCAACGAGCGGATAGACGTAACCGGTATAAAAACCGTTCCAGGCATCGGTCGGAGCCCGCAAGGCCAAGTAAAGATACCCACCGTCTCCCGGATGATCCTTGTAGTAGCGTTGCATGATCCCCCATTGCTGATCGTTCACTTGCTTGGGGGCTTTTCCTCCCCCATGCATGGCGATGACCAATGGCCAGCCAGCTTCCGGCATTTTGCCAACCGGACGAACGACGTACGGGCTGACGTATTCTCCGGAAACCACTTTGCCGGCCCTGTGATCGGGCTGCATTTCATCAAGCGCCCCACCCTTCCGGTAAGCGTTCCAGGCAAGGGAACGGAAAACCTCCTCGTTTCCCGGCAAAAAAGCATCGAACTTGGACAGGTCGGCAAACTCGTAATCCTCTTTCCGTACTTCGGAAAAACTTGCGTTCAAGGCCTGCTCGACCGCTTTTTGTTGGGTTTTGGAAAGAGGTCGGGCTCTGGCGTAACGGGAAGCGGGTTGGCTCTTGGCCAACTCGCCGGCCAAAGCCTGTGATTCGGGACTCAGGGAGCTGAGTTCAAGGACGTAAACCTTGCCTTCCATGAACAGGGTAACCGTCCGGGCAGTGGCCGAGACGAATTTCGCCCGAATGGTCTTCCCTGCACTGTTCGTCCATTCGCGCTCCTCAGCCCCCCGAACGTTTGACAAGGTGAGCAAGAGCCCGAAAAGGAGGAAAGCAAAAAAGGGGATGAATTTCATTGGTTCAGAAGATCAAAGGCAAACAATTCATTGATTGCGAACCCGATCGTAAATGGCCCGGTCCAGATCGACGAGTTTGGAGGGGATGGTCTGGATTTCTTCGGGAAACCAGCGGTAACCGCGGTCGGTATGGCTCCGGCTACTGGGCGTGGTTTGGCGGTTTCCGTAAAGGAAGGGCCAGTTGGGCGGCCCCCAGAACTGGCGCCACATGACGTCCTTGGCCCGGACTGCCTGGCGAAGCTCTTCGGCGGATACCGGTTGAAGGCCGCTCGTCGGGGTATGCTTGATCTTGGCGATGGGGGCGGCATAGCCTAATTGCTTGGCGAAGGCCTGGGCCGCCAGCCAATGACCATGTTGGGAAAGGCGTTGCCCGTCGGAGGTTGCTTTCTTGCCGTCCAAGGCCCGAAACAAGTCGACCACCGGCAGGTCATGCTTCTTGGCAAGCCGGCGAATGGTGGCGGCGAGTTTGCCCAAGGTAGCGTTGCGGACCTTGAGATCGAATCCAAGTTTCAGGGGATCACCGAAGGGAACCGGAGTGACCACCACGATGCGTTCGGTATAGGGCGCCAGTTGCTCGAGTGTCTCTTCATAGGCGGCAGCGAACTCTTCGAATTGTTCGGATTGCCCCAATGCCTCG
>JABGWD010000470.1 GCA_018645725.1 Opitutia bacterium | reverse complement strand
GGCCAGTTTGGGCAGATGTTCGCAGATTTGAATGCCCGCGGTTTTCGTAGGGATCGGATTGAACTCGCCCCGGTTCTCGATGGGGGCATCCGGCTTCATGTCGAAACTTTCGTGCTGGGCCAATCCTCCGGAAAGAAAGACGTAAATCACGGACTTTGCCCGCCCAAGCGGAGTCGGGCTACCAAGTTCTGCCTTGGCCTGTAAACGGGCAAGATCGCTCATTCCCAAACCACCCATCAGTCCCAATGCTCCCGCCCGAATAACCGACCGACGGGACATCCCTCCCGAGAAGCGAGCTATGGACTGGTTCATCAGCATGGATTCATCGTATTACTTGAACCCGCCGACAGTCAAGGTCTCGTGCCGAGGGCTTGCGGGGATGTCAAAACGCAACTTGGGCCGTACGGACCATCTTCCCTGCAATATCGCGAATTTCCATGGTTACGCGAGGACCGGGTTTTGACCAATTGATCTTCAGCATGCCGAAGTTCTCACTAAAGTAGAGATCGCCCACCCGATGCGGGTTTTCCTCTTCTCCAGGCCTTTGCCTTTGGTTCATGGCACTGGCCGTAACGTCAAAGAGGGGGTAGGGCAGGGTGCCCTCGAGCTTGGATATCTCGGCCGAATGGCGATCGCCGCTAAGGATGATTACTCCGTTAGCCTTGGTTTTCTTCAGCAACTCGAGAAAACGTTCCCGTTCTTTCGGGAAGTTTCCCCAAGTTTCCCAACCATGGGTCGTTGAAACGACTTGAATGCTGGAGGCGATAATCCGAAGGTCAGCTGGTTTGCGGAGTGTTTTCTCCAGCCATTTCCATTGGGCTTCGCCAAGGATTTCGGCCTTGTCCGATTCGTTCGGTCCATAGGGACCCTTTCCCTTTTCTCGTTTGGGGGCTCGTTTAAGGGCGGTACGGAAATAGCGGGTATCCAAGAGGATGAACTGAACGCGTTTGCCTTTCGGGCCGATCGTCACGCTATCATAAATGCCCGGCGTTTTTCGGCGTGCGGAATCCTTGGGCTCGCCGAGGAAATCAAGAAAGATTTGTTGGGACTCGACTTTCTTCGGGTATTCGATCCCGGCATCGTTTTCGCCGTAGTCGTGGTCGTCCCAAATCGCAAGAAGGCGACAATCCGATCGAAGTTTTTTAAAGCCCGGTACCGCCGCAAAGGTATCCCATTTGCCTTTGAGCTTTTTCATGTCGCGTGTATCCCCATAGATATTGTCCCCAAGCAGGACGAACACGTCGGGTTTCGCGGCGATGACACCTTCCCAAATGGGCTGTGGACGGGTCTCCTTGAGACAAGAACCGAAAGCGATTGTGCTCAGGGGTTTTTCCGCTGCGGAAATCGTACCGGAAAGCAGAAGTCCAGCGAACAAACTGAGGGAGAGAACAAGTCTTCGATTCATAGGGTTTAAAATTTAAATAAAAATCAGAGATTGGCGAAGGATGCTCACTTCAAATGCTTGTCTGCAAAGTCGAGGTATTGTTTCCAATCGTATGGGGTAACATCGTGCTTGCCCGTCCGAACATGGTAGCCGATTCGTCCATGAACGGGTTGGTCAACGGGTGGTTGCTTGGTAGCCCCGAACTTATGCCCGAATAACTGGTAGACGGGTTCGGCTCCAAGAGCTGACAGAAATTCTCCATTTGGATCGGCCCAACGGTCACCGACCGCGGAAGCGACGTAGATCGGGCGGGGGGCGGACAGGGCAATCAGCATGTGCTGGTCAACCGGGCAGTCCCCCTCCTTGTCGTTGTATTTCTTGTAGTTGTCGCAAAACCAATGGGGAAAGGAAGTATTGATCCGCTTGACGGTCTCGCCGAACTTGCGCCTGCTCAGGGCCGCTCCCCCGCAGCCGGAGTTGTTCGATATGACCAGGGCAAAGCGTTCATCCGAGGCCCCTGCCCAAAGAGAGGTCTTCCCCAGCCGGGAGTGCCCCATTACGGCAATTCGCTTGGCGTCAACCGCATCATCCGTTTCCAGATAATCCAGGCAACGGCTCAGCCCCCAGGCCCATCCGGCAATCGACGCCCAATCGGTCGGCTTGCGTTTCTTGGGGTCTTTCGGGGGGAAGAGGGGATGAATCCCGTTTTCATATCCGTCGTGAAAATCAGGATCGATATCTCCATAGTAAACGGTCGCAAAGGCATAACCCCGCTCAATGATTGCATCGATTGCCCACCGCGAGGCACGGGACCCCCGGCCATCGGCAGTCGCCTTGTTGTTCTTGACCCCGGTCCCGTTGCGCACCCAGGAAGTTGGTATGCGGATCGCAGGATCGGCATGAACCGAATGGTTGCCCATGAAATTAATCGTGAGAAAGCCCGGGGCGGGACCCTTGGCCTTTTGGGGCAGGTATAGCAACAGGTTGACCGCGAGGGCCTTTTTCCCTTTGCCCAGATGGATGACAACTTGCTTGCGCGTCGCCTTCCCGCCGAGAGCTTCGCCTTCCTCGACTACCTCGAAGCGCATCGCCTTCGGTTTTCCGGGCGAGCGACCATAGACCTCGTCCTCGAACAGGCGGAGAACTTCGGGGCGGCGCTTCTTCAGCCAGGCCTTGGAGTCGGTGACTTTCGTACCGTCCAGGCAAACCAAGGGGTCGGGCAATTCATAGGGCGCGACCTTTGATTCGTCATAGAGGTATCCTTTGGGCTGAGCGGTCACTACAACCGAACTCGTAAAGAGAACGATCAGCAAAAAGCAACCGAAACTTTGCATTTGGGTAGGGTTCATGACAAAAGTGATGAAACCCAAAGGTTTCCAAAGCAAGACCCAAAAGGTCCTTTTGGTTGAATTAAGCGGCCAACTTGGGAGCCTGATTCAAGAGCTCGTCCAGGATTTCATCGCGGCGACTCTGGGC
>JABGWD010000469.1 GCA_018645725.1 Opitutia bacterium | reverse complement strand
TGGACAAAACCCGGTAATTGGTTCCGTTAGCCTGGGTGCCGAACGGAGATTCAAGCTCCGCCACAAGAACTACAGGAAAAACGGTCACCAAGCTGAAATCATGCTTGTTCACGGGAGCCTGCTCGTCATGAAAGGCCCAACTCAGCATTTCTGGAAGCACGAAATCCCGAGAACCGCCCGGCCTGTGGGAAAAAGAATCAACCTGACTTTCCGGGTCATCGACCCGTCCCAATGACAAAAATAATTTTCGCCTATCTCATGGGTAAGCTTGCAGAATGCAAGAAAACGTTGGAGATTTTTTAAACCAAGCCAACCCTTCACGCGTTACATCTTTTATGATCGTTCGAATTTTCTTTCCATTCATAACCAGTTTTCTCTTTTTACATACCCTTTCGGCCTACGAAGAAATGTTTGAAAAAACTCCAGTCGGTGAAATCAAAATGATCGATTTGCCCGAAAGAACTGCCCTCGAGGCAAAATCCAACGGGTCCTATTTTCAATCCGACAACGGTCTCTTTAGAAAATTGTTCCGTTACATCAGCAGCAACGACTTGGCGATGACCACTCCCGTGGAAGCGGACGTCAACCCGGGCAAAATGCGTTTCTTCGTCGGGGGCAATGATCAGCGCAAGAACAATTCCTCGACCAAGGAAGTGGAAGTGCGAAAAATAGCGCCTCACAAGGTCGTGGCAATCGGAGTCCGAGGAAGCTACTCGATCAAACGCTTCATGGAGAACAAGCAAAAGCTCGAACAATGGCTCGCCAAGGAAAAGAAGTACGAAGCGGCAGGAGACGCTTACGCCGTTTACTGGGATGGCCCGTTCGTTCTCGGCTTCTTCAAGCGTTCGGAGGTTCATATCCCCATCAAGCTTCGGGAGACCAAGTCCCCGGCCAAACAATAATTCTCAAACCAACCAAAATCCAACCGACATGAAACTCATATCTCTCGCTCTTATGACAGCATTATCTTCCGCCTACGCCGGCTCGGTCTACGACCATGAACTCAAGGACATCGACGGCAAAGAAACTTCCCTTGCCGCGCACAAGGGCAAGGTCATCCTGATGGTCAACGTCGCATCCCGTTGCGGGTTCACCCGGCAATACAAAGGGTTGGAAGAGTTGCACAGAAAATTCAAAGGCAAAGGTTTGGTAATATGCGGTTTTCCTTGTAACCAGTTCGGCGGTCAGGAACCCGGTTCCGAAAAAGAGATCAAGGAATTCTGCTCATCCAAATTCGGCGTCACCTTCCCGATGTACTCCAAGATAGACGTCAACGGCCCCAACCGCCACCCACTGTATGAGAGTATCATCGGTGAAAAAGGCCCCCTCAAAGGAAACGTCAAATGGAACTTCGGTAAGATCCTGATCGGTAAGGACGGCAAACCGATCGAAAGGTTCGGGAGCATGACTTCGCCCAGTTCGAAAAAGTTGCTTAAAGCGATTGAGGCTGCCTTGTAAGGGCGGGTCTTTTTTGCGCCTGCTTCTACCTTCCCCTTCGTGAGGCTTCCCTTTTCCCTCCTTTGCCTTTCGGCCCTGACGGGTTGCGTGAGCATGGAATGGAGGGGAAGCATGATCCCCCACTTCGAAATCAAGAGGGATGGGCAATCCCCCGCTAGCCAACCCGACGAGAAACAATCAAGCTTACGAATCGCTTCCACGGATTGGTCCCAATTTCGAGGTCCAACCAGAAATGGACTCGCTCCGCCTCAGGGTATCGCATTGAATTGGAAAAGTTCTCCCGTTCTTCGGTGGAAAATTCCAGCAGGAGAAGGACATTCTTCGATCATCACGTTCCGGAACTCGGTCATCACAATGGAGCAAGACGGTCAGGAAGAGCTCGTGATCGCACGCTCATTGGATGACGGAAAGACCCTGTGGAAATACGCCGTACGCACCCGATGGGACGATTTCATGAGTGGAGTCGGTCCGCGTTCCACCCCGACCATTGCCGGCGGAAAGCCTTTTGCCGTATTTACCGACGGTTCGCTTGCTTGCTTGGAGGCAGGCTCCGGGAAACTCGTTTGGCAAACGATGATCGTGAGCGGGGAGCATGAATTCCCTGAATGGGGATTCTCCTTTTCCCCTCTGGTTTGGAATGATTTGGTGATCGTGACTCCGGGAGGAGAAGACAGTGCCGCGCGGGCCTACCGGACAGGCTCCGGAGAATTGGCTTGGAGCTCCGATTTTCATGGGGAGGGCGTTTACCTGTCGCCTTCCGTCATGAACCTTGTGGGTCAGGAACAATTGATCACTGCGGTTTCCGGAAAGATCGCCTTCCTCAATCCACGCACCGGCAAAACTTCTTGGACGGGTCCTTGGAAAATTTTCCTCAACAACGCCCAAATCGCTCAACCTCTCGCCCTGTCCAACGACTCGATTCTCCTTTCGGCCGGGTATGGAAAAGGATCCGAACGATGGAAGGCAACTTCAGAATCAGGCGAAGCCTATGCGGTTGACTCGGAATGGAAGTCCAAGAACCTCAAGAGCAAGTTTTCCAACCCTGTTCTCAAGGACGGTTTCATTTACGGCTTCAATGAAAATTCCTTCACCTGCCTGGATGCCTCCGACGGCAAATTGAAATGGCGGGGAAACAAATACGGATACGGTCGCGTACTCTTGGTCGAAGACAAACTAGTCGTTTTGGGAAACACCGGGGTTCTCAGCGTGGTCGAAGCCAACCCCGAGAAGTTCGTCGAAATCTACTCCGGGCAACTGCTCGGCAATGCTCGTTGCTGGAATGGTCCGGCCATCGCCGGTGGTTACTTGATCGCCCGAAACGGCGAAGAGATCGCCTGCTTCGACTGGGCCACACGCTGATCGGTTGATCGCCCTTGGGCTTTCTGGCAAGTAACTATCCAACCACGGGAAGTTCTTCCCAACAGGTCGTGTAACGGGCGGTCCGGCTCTCGCGCTTCATACTCCAAGAACGCCTGACCCCTTGGGCGGCAAGAAAGCCCGCGGATTGACCGTAACGGGCGGCGACTTCCTCCAAGGCATTGACGAAATCACGCCGGCGACCGTCCCCATGTTCCTCGAAGAGCAGACCTTGGGTCGAACGACCTGAAACAAGGTCGAGCAAGAGCACCCCCGCCTTCTTGTAAGCGTACCCCTTGCGGTAAATCGAGCCGAGCAAGGCTTTTGCATTCCCCACGATGCGGATCGGATCATCCGTCGGTTCGTCTAGGGAAAGGGTTCGGGAATTCGAATACTGGGGCTGGTCTTTTTTAAAACGGTTGGTGGTCAGAAAAACCTGCAAACCACAAGCAAGCGAACCTTCCGAGCGAACCTTTCGGATGGCCCGCACCGCATAGTTAGCCACCGCTTCCTCGAGTTCCTCAAGCCCGGTGACCGGTTTTCCGAAGGAGCGGGAACAACAGGTGTTCTTGCGCGGTTGAGGAATCTCCTCCATTTCCAGGCAGGGAATGCCCGACAATTCGCGTTGAGTACGCTCGAGAGTCACCCCTCCGATTGCCCGGATCGCGGACGAAGGAGCCCGTG
>JABGWD010000468.1 GCA_018645725.1 Opitutia bacterium | reverse complement strand
TGGAACCGTAGGCCGAGATGGACTGGGTCGCGTGATCGTCCGAGAAGATGAAGACGACGTTTGGTTTAGCCGCATGGAGGTTTGCGGCCTGTACGATCATTCCCAAGGCCAGGAGGTGTTTTACCCCTTTGAATTTGTATTTCGTAAGTTCCATTGTTCTTAAGGGGTGTGCGGAGGAAGAGACTTACTCTTCTACCTGGGCTTGGGCGTTTGGAAGTTCTTTCTTGATTCGCTTTGCGATATTTTTCGTAACCACTTTACGAAAGTTCTCGTTGCTTATCTCATTGGCCCAGGCCAAGGCGCCTTCCGGGTCTTTGCGGACAAGTCCATGAGCAAACCCGTTCAAGGCAAAGTCCCGATCGTGTCCTTTGTCCATTTCAATCAGTTGAGTCGCCGTGAGGTTCGGGTCATGCCCGTTTACGCCCCCGGCAAGCCTTGCGTAAGCGGCCGACAGGGCTGGCCTTCTCGCCTCTTCTTCTGTCAAGGACATGGCGAATTTAGCCGCGGATGCGGGATCTTTGTCAAAGGTACCGCTTTCGATCACTTTTCCTGCGGCCTCTCCCTGGAGCCTCGGATCATCATAATGAGCGATCCATTCTTTCAAAACTTCGGGGTCCTTGTTGTGGACGACCCGTTTGCTGAATTCCCGCATGAGCGAGGCTGCTTTGTTCGGATCGTTTTCTTTGAAGAAATCGATGGCCTTGCTAATTTCATCGACTTGAAAATCTCCAAGGGAACTACTGGAATCGGTATGCATCAGTCCTTCGATCAGACTGTTCGAGAGTTGATCCATAAAGGGGTATTCACGGAAATTGGTCTTCTCCAGGTATTTTTGGACAAGCGGGCTTCTCAAATCCAGTTCGGCGAAGTAATCAAAAACTTCCTGCGGGTTCTTTTTCCCCCATCCTTCCAAAATCTTGGAGAATGCAGGGTCCGACTTGCTCAGAAGTTCATTGGCAAGATCTTTGCCGCCGATCTCACCGACTCTGCTCCAGAATTGATTTTCCACGAAGCGGTTTCTCGGCAGGAGCCCATTTTTGTAAGTGGAAAGAAGTTCGGCCCTGGCTTCCCTCCAATTCTCCCGGGTAAGTTGACTGAGAAAATGGTTGAAGGTTGCTTGCTGTTCTTCATTCAAGTTTTGTTTTTCTTCGTCGCGTGCAGCTTCTTCTTTCTCTGCCTCATCCTCTTGTGCTTGTTCTTGAGCCAATTCCTCTTCCTCGTCTCTCTGTTGAGTTGCCAGGCCGGGTTCCGGGATCCGTCCGGCAGAGAGCTTGGTCGATTGAACGGTTTCGGCCTTCCGGGTCCTTACTCCGGAACTCGAAAACGAATCATTGTCACTTTCCTTTTGGGAAACTTCCCGAGCGAAATATTCGGGAGATTCGTTCGGAGTAAGCAGTTCGGCAAGAAGGAAGAATCCGATGACAACTACCCCTGCGAGGGAAAGCAGCAGCACAATTCTCCTTGGTTTCATAAAGGAGAAAATAAATCGAGCCCTCTTTTGAGTCAATTTGCTAAGTGATCTTCCAAAGGGATTGCAAACGGAGGGTAGCAGGAAAAGCTTAGAGATCCTTCTCGCTCTGGGGAAAGCGCTTGAGGGAGTCGCTGTCTGCGGTTTCCGCAAAAGCATCCTGCCAAGCCTGGGCGAGAAAAAGGAACGGTAAAAGTTTTCATGGCAAAGTCTCTCCCTTCCTCATTCACTTCAAGGTTGCGAGATAAGCAACCAAATCGCGAACCTGTCTTGGGTCGAGAAAAGAGCGAACGTCGGGCATCGTACCAACAGGTTTCGATTCCGACTTTACCTCGGACCGAGCAATGGTTTGAATCGCTCCATCCGGTAATTTCACGGTTATGGATTGGTCGTCCCGACCGATCAGGTTCCCGGCCACCGTTTGGTCATTCTTGAGTTGCAGGGTGATGATCCCGTAACCCGGAACAAGATCCGCTTGGGGATCCACAATCGATCGCAAAAGGTATTCGGGAGGATGGCGCTTGGCGATGCCCTCGAGACTCGGCCCCACCTGCTTGTCGGTCTGCTTGAGGGCGTGACATTTGGCGCATTGGGCTTGGGCGTGACCCTGAAAAATACGGCGCCCCTTTTCCACGTTCCCGCCCACCAGAGACATGCCATAAGTGGCCATGATTCCTGCTTGCGCGGTCTTTGCCTGATGCCTTTCCAGTTTTTCCTGCAACGACTTGTCCTGTTTCGAAAGAGCTTTGGCGACCTCAAACACTTCCAACTGTACCGACGGGGCGATGCTGCCGGCAAAGAGTTCATCGGCAAGGCGGGTGACAATGGCATTCCGGGCAGGCAGTCGCTGAACCATTTTGATCGCTTGTTGCAACTCGGAAGAGTCACTGGATTTTTGTAGTGCGCCCATGACGTATTCCGCAACTTCTCCTCTGCCCCGCTTGGCCCCGATTAATTCCTGGGACGCGGCAACGCGGAGCTCAACGGACTTGGACGCCAGTGCTTGCACTCCCACCGAAGAGAAAAGATCAATTTTCTGCTTACGCAACCAACGCAACCATTCGATGCGAATCGAGCTGCGCTGCTTCTCATCCAAAACGAACCCGGCAACCCGATCAAGTTGCGCCGTGCTGGGCTCGATCTTTCGGAGCAAAGCGATAACCCGTCGTGATACTTTGTCGTGGGAATCATGGGCCAAGGACCAGATCTCAGGGCCAACTACTTGGCCAAGAACTTCGGGGTTTCCCTGGGGAACTGGGAAATGGCGACCATCCATGGGATCCAAGGTCGAGGCATCGGGCCAAGACTCCAAGGAATAGAGGGCTTCGACGCGCAAGGTGGGATC
>JABGWD010000467.1 GCA_018645725.1 Opitutia bacterium | reverse complement strand
CGTAAAACCCGGTGTGACCGGTCCTGCCCAATGCCGAGGATTGCGGGGTGAATTTACGGATCCTGCGCTCGTGCGCCAAAGGATTGAGCTGGATTTCAACTATGTCGGCAATTGGTCGATTTGGTTGGATTTCGAAATCGTGCTTAGAACGGTTGGGCAAGTTTTGTTTCCCCCCAAGAGCGCTTGCTGACCCATTTGTGAATCCTTCCTTAAGAGGGGATGACGTGGAGGAAAGCAAAAGCCGGCTTCTTGGTATCGATTTTTTTTCCGGTTCGTTGCCGGATGCAGTCATGGAAGCTAGTCGCGGAGGCTTGTGCGTAGCCCCCTCAGGCCCCGGACTTGCGGGCGATTTGGTCAAGTGTTCTTTCTATGAGCGAGCCGTGACTCAAGCCGACTTGGTATTGCCGGACAGCGGATTGATGTGCCTGTGGTCATTTTTTTTTTCCCGCAAGTCAATCAGAAGAATTTCTGGGTTGGCTTTTCTGCGGGCGTATCTTTTCGACAAGGACGTTTCGCTTGATGATGCATTTTGGGTAATGCCCGATCAGGAGCAAAGCGAGGCCAATGGCCAATGGATAAAAAAAGAGCTTGGTCTGTCCATTCAAGACGAGGCGTTTTACGTGGCCCCAACGTATGCCAAAACCGGACTGATTGAAGATCTCGAGCTTTTGGATCGAATCCAGAAGCGTCGCCCAAAGACAATATTCATCCAACTTGGCGGAGGGGTACAGGAAAGGCTTGGTTTTTATTTGCGCGAAAACCTTTCGTTTTCATCCACCATTTTATGTACGGGAGCTGCTTTGGCATTTCTTTCAGGGAAGCAAGCAAGGATTCCGAATTGGGCGGATCGTTTTTACTTGGGATGGTTTCTGCGGTGCTTGTTCAAGCCTACGGTCTTTATCCCCCGATACCTCAAGGCTTTTCGGCTAATCGGCGTATTGGCAAAAAATGGGAACTCCCTTCCGAAGGTAGTCGAGCCTTTTTCTCAAACTTAATTTGTTTTGGCGTGAAAAGGTCGGATGAAATGAGAACGGCAGCCAAAGGGAAAAAGGCCTCGGTCAAGGCTCTGGGTTGTCGGCTAAATCAGTATGAGGCTTTGGCCATGGAGGGGAAATTAAAAGCCGCCGGCTATGAAATTGTTTCCTTTGGCGAAGATGCCGACTTGGGCGTAATCAATTCTTGTACGGTAACGAATGAGGCTGATGCGAAATCAAGAAACGCCATCCGGCGTTTCATTCGAAAAAATTCTCGAGCAGTTACGGTGGTAGTTGGGTGTTATTCGCAAGTGGCTGCCAACCGAATCGCCATGATCGATGGGGTCGATTACGTCATTGGCAATCATGACAAGCTGAACTTCCTGGATTACCTGACCGATGAAAAACCGGCAAGCCCGGTTGTAGTAAGGGAAAGGATCAGTCGTGAGGATTTCAGCATCGGTTTTGTCGGCGATCCTGATTTTGAGCAAAGGGCCAACCTGAAAATTCAAGACGGATGTGACTTCATGTGTTCTTTCTGCGTAATTCCCTTTGCCCGCGGAAGAGCCCGTTCGCGTGATTGGGAGGACTTGTTTGGGGAGGTGAGGCAAATGATAAACCAAGGCGTACGCGAATTTATTCTTACGGGTGTCAACCTGGGGACTTACGAATCGAAGGGGAATGACTTTCTTGCCTTGATTGAAGTCTTGTCCGAAATGCCAGGGGTCGACAGGTTGAGAATAAGCAGTATCGAGCCGACTACCATACCAAACGAGCTTTTCGGCATGATGGCGGACCCGGATCATTCGCTTATGCCCTACCTGCATATTCCAATGCAGGCATGTTGCGATCGAACCCTTGCCGGAATGAAAAGAAAATACGGGATGGAAGAAATGGTCGCCTTTTTTGATAGAGCCGCCAAAGCCATTCCCACATTGTGCCTTGGTACCGACCTGTTGGTTGGTTTTCCCGGGGAAACCGAAAGCGAGTTTGAGGAAACTTGCGATCGTTTCCTTAACCTGCCCTTTGCGTATTGTCACGTTTTTACCTTTTCCGAGCGAGAAGGAACTCCCGCGGCCAAGATGGACGAGCAAGTTCCAGTGGAGGAAAGGCGCCTGCGCAGCGCTCATTTGCGCAGGCTCTCGGCGGCCAAGAGGATGCGCTTTCACGAAAACCAACTGGGAAAAGTATATCGTGTTCTGCTTGAAAATCCCAAGGATGGATTTTATGCAGGATACACTGATCATTACGTCCGGGTGGTCGTTCCTCAGGCACCATGTGGATTGGAAAACCGGATGGCTTTCATTAGAATGAAAAAAGCCACTCCCGAGTTTATCGAAGGCGAGCTTGTCTCGTACGAGGGTGAAGATGAATGCTGAAACCGTCTTCCCTTAAGTTTTCCTGTTGAGGCTTTGCTCTTGCCCAATTCCTTGCGAGCCTGTCTTTATCAACTTATGGCAAAAATCTTACTTTGCGATGGGCATAATTTGGCATTCCGGGCCTTTTACGGCATCCGTGATCTTAGTCGGTCAGATGGGTTCCCGACCAATATGGTTCATGGATGGTTGCGCTCCTTTTGGAGGCTCGAAGATGATTGTTCTCCCGATCAAATCTGGGTGTTTTTTGACAAGGGAGGATCGAGGCGAAGAGAGGGGATTTTACCGACTTACAAGGCAAATCGGGGTCTTCCTCCGGACGGGTTCTCAGAACAATTGGTTTGGGTGAA
The DNA here is from genome assembly GCA_018645725.1 of Opitutia bacterium. Taxonomy (GTDB): domain Bacteria; phylum Verrucomicrobiota; class Verrucomicrobiia; order Opitutales; family Seribacteraceae; genus Seribacter. The sequence continues at coordinate 3,660 of JABGWD010000467.1, read as the reverse complement.
GCGTTTGACGACGGCTCTCGGATATGGTTGGAGAGAGCAGGACGGGTTGGAGGCTGACGATCTTATTGCCTCCGCCGTCAGCAAAAAATCAGGAGATGAAAACGATTTGATTATCGTTAGCGCGGACAAGGACTTGACGCAATTAGTCAGTCCCGACACAAAGCAACTTCTTCCCCCTCCAACGGCCAACCCGCAGCTAGGTTGGCGCTTGCTTGATGAAGCCGGTGTGCTTGAAAAGTTTGGGGTTCCTCCCTCCGGAGTCCTTGATTACCTTTCCTTGATCGGCGATCAGTCCGATAACATTCCTGGACTGCCGGGAGTTGGTCCCAAGACTGCGCTTAAATGGATGGAAGCCCACGGAGCCTTGGAGGGTATTATCGAAAACGCCGGACGTTTGACGCCCAAAAGATTTTGCAGTTTGGTTTATGAGAAAAGGGCTGATTTGCTGAGGAATCGTGAGCTCATTCGGTTGGAATCCGACTTGGAATTCGACATGTGCATTTGTCCTCCGGTAGATTTGATGGAAATGAAGGAAATTTTGCTCGAATTGGAAATGAACAAATCTTGGGAAGAGACCTGTCGCCGATATGGTTGATCCATATTCTTCAATTTACTTGCTATGATCGACCAAAAAGGCTGTTTTAGGAGCCTTTAAAAATGTGCGCGCTACTAAATTTCGGTCTGCCCAAGGGTAGTTTGGAAGAACCCACGGTCAAGCTGTTCGGCAGAGCCGGATTTCGGATAACGAAGGGATCTCGCTCATACACCCCTTGCTGGGATGATCCTGAGCTCGAAGGTCGTTTTGTGAGGGCTCAGGAAATGAGCCGTTACGTCGAAGATGGATTCTTTGACTGTGGTCTTACCGGGAGGGATTGGGTGAAGGAAAACGATTCCAGTGTGGAAATGGTGGCTGACTTGATTTACAGCCGTGCCTCAAACCGTATATCCAAGTGGGTTCTTGCTGTGCCCGAGCAATCGGAAATACGTTCGGTTTCCGATTTGGAAGGGAAGACAATTGCTACTGAATTGGTTAACGTAACCCGTGCTTACCTCGAGGAAAATGGGGTGGAGGCAGAAGTCGAATTTTCTTGGGGCGCAACGGAGATCAAGGTTCCGGAGCTGGTTGACGCGATCGTTGACCTTACCGAAACAGGGAGTTCCCTGCGAGCCAACAAGCTTAGAATCGTCGATGTCCTGATGGAGACCAACACGGTTCTTATCGCGAACAAGGCGACTTGGGCTGACCGGGACAAACGAGCGAAAATCGAAAATATCGCTCTTATGCTCAATGCCGCGCTTGAAGCGGATACCAAGGTCGGGCTCAAGTTGAATCTTGAAAGGTCGAAGTTGGATGAAGTTTTGCAGAAGGTTCCTTCCCTCCGCAAACCTACGGTTTCTTCCTTGAGCGACGAATCCTGGATTGCTCTGGAAACGGTTATCGAGAAAAACGTTTCCCGGGAGCTAATTCCCATGCTCAAGAGGATGGGAGCAGAGGGAATCGTTGAATTCCCATTGAACAAGATTGTTCCCTAAACGGTAGCCGAGTTCCAGCTGATCTGCATTTTGGCTTTTTGCTCTTGCGTGACACTGCCTTTAGGTATTTTTTAGTCCTTTGTTTAATTTTTCGTTCTTTATAAATCGCCAATACCAACCTTTAACCCAACCTCCTCAGCTGTTCGCATAAACATTGCGATTTTGCGCTGATGAAGTTGGCCTAAATTATAAATACCTCATTATGAGTGCTTTGATGGAAGAATTGCTCGCAGAGAGCAAAATCGAACTTTTAAAAGAAGGTTCCGTAATATCCGGAACCATTATGGAAATCCGACCGACCGAAGTCGTCATTGATTTCGGAGGGAAAGCCGAAGGCACGATACCGGCTCACGAATTTCTTGATCTTGGAGAACTTGAAATCGGATCCGATTTGGAAGTCTATTTGGAACGTTTGGAGGATCGGGACGGAAACCCGCAACTTTCCTTTGACAAGGCCGAGCAAAAGAAGAATTGGGAAAAGATCGTAAATACCTGCGAGGAAGGTTCCGTCATTACCGGACGAGTTCGTTCCAAGGTGAAAGGCGGGTTGGTGGTGAATATTGGCGTAGATGCCTTTTTGCCTTCTTCACAGGTCGATATCCAGGCCCCCAAGAACCTGGACCAATTTGTCGGACAAACTTTTGATTTCAAGGTCGTTAAGATTAATCGGGAGCGGAAGAACATAGTCGTTTCCCGTCGTGAATTGATTGAGGAAAGGCGTCAAGACAAGAAGCGCGAAATTCTTTCTAAGATCAAGCCGGGCGAAACACGTCGGGGCATGGTAAAGAACATTACCGACTATGGTGCCTTCATTGACTCGGACGGCTTGGACGGTCTTCTTCACATCACCGACATGAGTTGGGGGCGCGTTTCTCATCCGAGCGAAATGGTCAAGACGGGGGAGGAAATAACGGTTTGCATCATCGATATTGACCAAACCAGAGAACGGGTTTCTCTTGGTCTCAAGCAATTGTCATCCAATCCTTGGGATGATATCGAAAAGAAATTCCCAATTAATGCCAAGATCAGAGGCAAGGTTGTTAACCTCGTGCCTTATGGTGCCTTTATTGAGTTGGAGGAAGGAGTCGAGGGCCTTGTTCACGTTACCGAGATGTCATGGACCAAGAGAATTACTAAACCTAGCGAAATGTTGAGCGTAGGAGATGAAGTCGATGCCGTTGTTTTGGGAATACAAAAGGACGACCAGAAGATTTCACTCGGGTTGAGGCAATTGGACGTAAACCCTTGGGATATGGCCACCCACAATTATCCTCCGGGCGCTCGCGTCCGCGGAAAGGTGAGAAACCTCACTTCTTATGGTGCGTTTGTGGAGCTCGAAGAAGGCATAGACGGAATGGTTCACGTTTCGGACATGAGTTGGACGCGCAAGATCAACCATCCCAGCGAGATGGTCAAGAAGGGCGACGAAGTGGACGCCATTGTTGTGGAAGTAGATGTTGATAACCAAAGGATATCCTTGGGAATGAAACAACTTACTCAAGACCCCTGGGAAGACATTGACCGCTTGTACCGCTTGGGCGACGTCATCAAGGGCAAGGTTGCCAGAATTGCCGGATACGGTGCATTCGTCGAGCTTGATAATGATATCGACGGGCTTGTTCACATCAGTCAAATCAGCGAGGAACGTGTCGAAAAGATCAAGGATTTTCTGAATGAGGGAGACGAGGTATCCGCTCGGGTTATCAAAATAGACAAAGACGAGCGTAGAATCGGTCTGAGCGTCAAAGCAGCCGATTATGATGAGGATGCCTTGGCCAAGGAAGTTGCCGCTTACGATGAAGTCGGTGAAGACCTGACTACTTCGCTCGGTGACTTGCTTGACGAAGCGACCGCCTCGGATTCCGCAGACAGCGACGAAAGCTAAGGGTTAAACCCATCGCGGGGCACACAATAATTCGGGCATCGGGCAAGTCAGCTTTCTTGCCAGTCGTTCTTTTTATTCGCCTTCCCTCAACCCCCATCTTTCGGGGTTGAAATGAGCTTTTTTTGTCAGGCCAAATTAGCCTGTTCGAGAATCCCTTTGAGGATTTGCGCCCGTTCTGCAATCCGTTGCTCTTCCTGGATTTCTTCCGCCGTACGTTGTTTCTCCATGGAGGTCATGTTCTT
>JABGWD010000466.1 GCA_018645725.1 Opitutia bacterium | reverse complement strand
GCATCCGACCCTTTCACCGGGTGACGGGGCGGTGGTCATCACCTCGCTTCTTTCCCGCAAGCCGTTCCAACCACTCGTCCTGGATGCCTTGGAATCATCCGCGCTTCCGCTCCATGCGGTGAGCCTGACCCAGCGCAAGCGCCTCACGGGAAACCCCAAACTGAAGGCTCGCGCAGCCAAGCTTTTCGAATCGGCTGAAAATTCCGACCGGATGAAGGTTTACCGCGAATTCAAGAAAGTCCTCGAACTGCCTGCGAATCCCTCCGCCGGGCAAGCGGTTTTCCAAAGGGCTTGCGCTTCCTGCCACAAGTTGGGTGATTCCGGGCATGCGGTCGGTCCCGACCTTTCGGGTTTGAGAAACCAGCCGGCCGACGCCTTGCTTCTGCACGTCATCGTTCCCAACCGCGAGGTCTATCCAAGCTATGCTTTCTATCAGGCCGAGACCAAGGATGGCGAGACTCATGCCGGAATTCTCGAAGGGGAGAGCTTGGCCTCGGTGACCTTGGTCCTGCCCTTGGGTCAACGCAAGAGCATCCCCCGATCAAACTTGAAAAGTATACGGGCAATGCCTCTCTCCTTGATGCCCGATGGGCTCGAGCAAACCATGTCACGCCAGGAACTGGCCAACTTGCTCGCTCTGATCCGGAAGTAAGGCAAAGGCGGATGACCGCCCGGTTTTCTACTTTGCAATCTTGATCCGAATCCGGCGGTATTCCATTTGCCCGCGATCGCCTTCCAACCCGATTGGACCAGTGGCAGGCACCTTGAATTCCGCATTCAGGACTTCGCCGTTGCAGGTGCAGTGAGCCACACCGCCTTTGACCACGGCAATGATTTCATTCCATTCCTGTGGCCTGTATTTCTCGAGGGTCTTCCATGGGCCGGCCAGTACGTAGTCCCGGCATTGGAGCTGGGGCTTGCGGATAAAGACCCCGCTATCCGCATTGGGGGTCGCCCGGAACTCGAGCTTGAGGGTGAAGTCTTTTGGGAATTCCTTGGTCGTCCAAAGTTGCTGGACGCGTCGGCCTTCGGGAGGGGTCGTGACTACGAGGCGTCCGTTGATGGCCCGGTAGCGCCCATCGTCGCTGGCTTTCTTGCCATCAAAACTGGCAAGGGGCTTGAGAGTCTTCTTCGCCCGGAAGCCCCAACCGGTCAAATCCTTGCCGTTGAAGAGGCTGACGAATCCGGGTTCCATGGAAAAGTCATCGGGCTTGGTTTCAGTGAAGCCATAAGTGGCCAAGAGCGGACGCAGGGCTGAAGCCCACTTGGCATAGCCCAGTTTGTTGGGATGAAGCAGGTCGGGGAATTCCGGTTGCTTGGCGTCGCCTTTGGCATCGGCAAAGAGAAGCCAGGTATCGAGCACGGTCACCTGCGGATCGCCTTTGACCGCGGCAAAATAAAGCTGGTTGATCTTCTTGATCTGCTCAGCCGGACGTCTCTTGCTGGCAGAACTGGGAAAAGTGTTGCAGAGAATGATCGGCATCTTGGAATTGTGCTTTTTCAACTTGGCGATGATGAGCTTCAAGTTTCCGGCAATGACCTCGGGGGATGCCTTCTCCTCGAGGTCGTTCGTGCCAATGAGGATGACCACGCCTTTGGGGTTGAGGGCCAGAACGTCTCCTTGCATGCGGATGAGTACGCCCCGGGTGGTGTCACCGCTGATTCCCCGGTTGGCAACCTTGAGCCCTGGAAAGCTGTTGCCCATGTTGTCCCCCCAGCCTTGGGTGATCGAGTCTCCAAGGAAAACCAAGGCGCCTTGTTCCTGTTCGACCTTCTTGGCCCATCCAGTCCGTTTGCGCTCCCAAAGATTCTTGAACCATCCGTACCGGCGGATCGGTCCGTCACCGGGCAAGCCCTCGTCGGTTTCCGGGATGGCGAATTTGGAGTCGGCCAAGGCGGGCTCGGGCAAGAGCATGGACAACGCCAGGGCGAAAAGGGGGATGGGGAAAATTTTCATGATGATTGTTTTTGGATTGGGGAAAATGAGTTTTGTAAAAATCGATCAATCGTTCAGTTGGCTGAGTTGTCTGTCGTGAATCTTGGCAAGCGCAAGTAGGCAGCAGATCGCCCCGAGCAGAGCTAGGGCCATGTCGGACTGGGTATCCCAAACGTATCCTTGCGTGCCAAGGAACGCTTCCGCGTCCTCCCCGATAATTTCCGCGGCCCACCATTCGATCAGTTCGTAAAAGGCGCTAAAGGCCAGACAGACCGAGATGATGAGGAAGTTTCTCCATCCGGCGAAATTCACGATTTCCTTACGGATCAGAATTTCCCGGGTGATCAGGGCGGGGACGAATCCCTGCATGAAATGCCCGACCTT
>JABGWD010000465.1 GCA_018645725.1 Opitutia bacterium | reverse complement strand
GTTTCCGAAAGTTCCTCCTTGGCCGCCTCGCAAAACTCGGTGCGCAATCGACAGTCTCAGGTTGAAAATGCCGTCAAGCAGTTCCTCTTTGCCAACAGTGGCATGGGTAAGCACAAAGGTGGGCTTCCGGGGACGGAAATCGAAACCAAAAGCAGCAACAAGGGGGGCGGTTCGATCGCCAATACCCAAGACTTGAAAGGCAGAGTCAGCGTGGTCGTCATCGACACCCTTCCGAACGGCGTACTTGTTCTCGAGGGGGCTCGAATGGTGACTTTTTCGGGAGAAAGTTATTATGCCGTGCTCAAGGGGATGGTTCGCAAAGAAGACATAGGTTTCGGTTTCAAGGACGGGTTGAGGTACAGGAATATCGTTTCATCCCAATATATTGCCGACGCTCAAATCGAATTTGTCTCGAAGGGTAGTTTGAACGATGCCCAAAAAGAAAGTTGGTACCAACGGTTGGCCTCCATTGTGAATCCATTTTGACGATGATTGCGCGAAAAACTGAAATACTCAGATTAGCTCTTTATTGCTCCCTTGTATTCTTGGGGGCTTCTTCGGTTTTCGGGGCTCGCATCAAAGATTTGACCGACGTGCGCGGGAGCAGGAGCAACCAACTGTACGGCTATGGCATTGTAACCGGTTTGGCCGGTCAGGGCGATTCCCGTATCGAATATACGGAACTTGGTATCCTGAATGCCCTCGAAAGCTTGGGGATCCGTGCGGACAAAGCGGACAAATCACGCAATATTGCCGCGGTCATGGTGACCGCCGATATCGGCCCATTCGCAAAGGAGGGATCCAAGATGGACGTCACGGTTTCCTCCATAGGAAACGCGGATTCGCTTCAGGGCGGGATTCTTTTGCAAACCCCTCTGTACGGTGCCGACGGCAAGGTTTACTCCGTGGCTCAAGGTCCTGTTTCGGTCGGAGGTTTGTCGGCGGGCAACGCCGGTGGCGCCAACGTTCAGGTCAATCACCCGACCGTAGGCATGGTAACCAACGGGGCTATCGTGGAAAGAGAGATCGAGAGCACGGTACTGAAGGGAAGGGAACTGGAGCTTATCCTCAGGTCCCCCGATTCATCGACTGCGGTCAAGATCGCCGATGCGGTGAATCAGTACTATCCGGGCACTTCCCTGGCCAAGGACAGCGGCTTGGTCAACATTCAGGTACCCGCCAACTTTCAAGGTCAAACCACGAACTTTCTTGCGGCGATCGGTGGAATAGACGTCAAGCCCGACGTACCTGCAAGGGTCATCATCAACGAGAGAACCGGAACGATCGTGGCTACGCAAAACGTCAGAATTTCTCCCGTTGCCGTAAGCAGCAGCAACATCACTATTTTTCTCAATCCCACTACGGGCGTCAGTCAGCCTCTTCCCTTTTCCGCGGGAGCGACGACCATCCTACAGGGAGAAAATGCCGATTTGGTGGAAGAGGTCGGCCGGTTCGACTCTTTGGACGAATTGGACCCCCCGGGAGCATCGACCGTGAACGAACTTGCATCTGCCCTGAACAAGCTTGGTCTTACCACTAGGGAGATGACTTCGATTCTTCAATCCATAAAAAATGCGGGGGCTTTGCAGGCAGAGCTCATCATCAACTGATTTCAAGATGGACACCAACGGCATAGGAAAGCAGCAATACGTGGGCATGGATTCCTCCATGCTTATGGAGATGGCTCATTCGAAGCACGTCTCAGAACAGCAGAAGACAGCCGCTGTCAGTCAGCAGTTTGAGTCCGTGCTTGTAAAGCAATTCCTCAAGGAAGCCCTCAAGCCCATGTTCAAGGGGGTTTTTAACGAAGATGGCAATGCTCATCGGATGTACCGCCATTTTTTTACCGACGCGATTTCCGAAAGTATCGCCAGTGGCGGAGGATTTGGAATTTCCACCCTTTTGCAACAGCAACTCGCTCAGCCGAACACTCAGCCCACGGGCGGTGAGGCAGACCCCGTTGACGATCAAAATACCGGCAAGTAAATATCATGGTACAAGTTGCGCAGATTCCAAACGTCAATCCATCCTTTGAGTGGGAGGATTTGCTCGGTCTTCTCCGGGATGAACTGCAGGAGTATGGCGGCTTGGTCGGTTTGCTCAATGCCCAACAGCAGAGCATTCTCAACCGTCGCCCGAACAGTTTGCTTGAGATAAATCAGTCCGTTCAGACACAAATGGAAGCAAGTCAGATGCTTCAGCGTCGGCGCCAGGGATTCGTCTCGTCCCTTGCCTCCTCCTTCGGAGAATCGGGCGAATCAACGCTTAGCGAATTGGTTCCTCATTTTCCGGACGTTACGCAACCCATGTTTCAAAGCATCATTGAGGAAATCAACAACCTCATTACCCAAATCAGAAGAAAGATCGAGCAAAACCAAAGGCTCTTGGTTCGATTGACCGAAGTCACCGACCAAATTCTGATGGTTTCCGATCCAACCGGTCATTCCAAGACCTACGACAAGAGCGGCGACCTGTCCAATCTGTCTTCAGACGGTCGTTCCACCCTTAACGAATCCGCCTAGCAACTCGAAAAAACGTGTCACTTTTAGGAGAAATATCCAAGAACAGCGAAGCTCTTCGATACCATGCGAGGACTGCGGAAGTGGCTGGCCAGAACTTGGCTCACGTCAACGACGAGAAATATGCCCGCCAACGGGTTCTCGCGAGGGAAGGGGTGATGCACAAGGCTTTCGGAGGTTTGCTTACCTCCGGTTTGGAAGCGGGCGGCGTCGATCATGCCCGAAACGAGTTTCTCGACGCAAGGGTTATCAATGAGGTCGGAGAAGGGAAGTCCCTTGCCGCTCAAAAGGAAATTTTGGATCTTTTGCAGGTTGCCCTTGGTGAGGAAATAACCAGGCAGGGCGTGAACGTCGGACTGGACGATCTGCACGAGAGCGATCTGGCTCCGGGCAGTTTGACGCGGGCACTGAATGATTTCTTCAACACGATGGAAGAATTGTCCGCATCCCCGTTCGAGCCAGCCATCAAGCAAGAACTTTATCACAAGATCCAAACCCTAACGAAACGATTCAACGAAGCGGGGCAAAGCCTCGAGCAAATCGAAGCCGAACTTACCGGGACGATCGAGCGGTCCGTTGACGAGGTTAACCGGATTTTGGCTCAAATTCACGAGACTAACGTTCAGGTCCGCCGTTTTGAACTTTTGGATCAAGGCAAAGCCGTTTCCTACCGGGACGAGAGGCAGGCCCTTCTCGAGAGCCTTGCCGGATACGTCAACTTCAGCACCAAGGCGGAAGTGAACGAGCAAAACAAGCCAACCGGTTTCCTCAACTTGTTCGTGGATGGGAAAAACGGAAGCCCTCCCACTGCTCATGCAATCCTGAACAACGACGGGGTGATCGGTTTTACCAACGATTGGGGGCAGGAATTCAATTTGGTGGCACCGGTTGATCCCTTGGGCTCCACTGCCAGGGTTCGCGCCAAAATCGGTTCGGATGGAAAACTCGGCCGCTTTGAAGTTTTGGACGGAGGTTCGAGGTACGACGATTCCGAGAAGGCGTTGCTCTTCACTTTGCTTCCACCCAAGACCAAAGACTCGACAGGTGATCAAGCCGCGGCGGATCAGCAGGCTCAGCAACAAGCCGCCGATCCCGGCGGACTGCAGGCCGACCCCACTTTACAGGCAGGGCAACCCGTGGACGGTCAGGTCACCAACGATACGGCCGACAACTTTCCCGCCGCCGCTGGCGCCAATGCTCCTGCCGCCGCGGCAGTCGCCCTTCAATCTTCCGAGGCAAGGAGGGTGGGCGAAGTTTTCTACGAAGGAGCCAATTACTATCAGGCTCTCTCGAATACGATCAAGGACGATCTGTTGGCCGATGAGACCAAGTTCATGGTGATATCCGAGCCTTTGCCCAATGGACTTTTTACCGAAACAAAGAGAAGCTTTTCGGATCTCGAATCGGTTGCGAAGGGCGAGCAGATTTACTACGAGGGTAAACTTTATCAGGCGACTGCGGATATCGGGCCGACCAACGTCGAGGTTGGTGTTGTCGATGCGGAGACCAATAACGCGGCGACATCCCGTGGTTATGCTTACGGTGAAGTGTTCAAATTCGACGGGAATTTTTATCAGGCGACCCAATCCGTTCCCAAGGGCACGGATCTGACCGACATGACGGTGCCCATCGACTTTACTCGCGGTCTTGTCCAAATTGGAGCGAATTTACCTTTGAAGTCGGAAGCCACGGCTCTCGTGTGGCCAAACGGAAACGATCTCAAGGCGGGTGAGGTCTTTTATTACCTTGGCGCCGGTTCTACCAGCAATGTCGATGGAGCCTTTTTCATGGCGACAAACGCGGTTGCCGCCGGTTCCGACGTCAATCCCGGCAATTCGACCAAGGACTTTATCCGTGTCGGCGCCTATGTGGACGATACCATTCAGACCGTGGAGACCCTCCCCGAAGAAAAAACGGGTACTACCGTTGATGCCAACGGGCAGGCGGTAACGGTTACGCAGATGGAATTGGAGCTCCAAGATGGCAAAGTCTACTATCACCAAGGCACCAACACTCAGTTTCTCGTCAACGCTCAACCCGAAACCATAGCCGGCAGCCAAGAGTTCATAACCGCTTTCAATCCGAATGATGCGCAGTGGAAGAATAATTTCCACGTATTCACCCCGGACCCCAACAGTGGACTGACCTCACCCGCAATTCAAAGAAGGACTGCCCCCACCGGTTGGAACGTTTCCGGGGGCGCTCTTGTCGAGGTCAACGTGGGGGTCGCCGAAGGCATCGTTCAAGACGGTGAGATCAAGGGCCTGAATATTCTCAATCGGGGAATGGGCTTTCCTTCGACCGATGCGCTTTTTGTCAAAAGTACGGATGGGACGACCGGACCCGAAGCCAAACTTGAGTCAGGCTCTCTTCACGGCTATCAGCAATCGCGGTTAGTCGACGTCGAGAACTTCCGTACCTCGCTGAACGCTTTTGTTTCCACCTTCGTCGAGCAGGTGAACGGGGTTTACAACCCCGAAGATGCTCCCAGCGAGTATTTGTTCGGTTTCAAGGCAAACCTGACCAGAGCGACCTTGGGCACCAATACTTACATGGAGGACCTTGGTCTCTACGGATCGGAAGGAAATGGGGAACTGAGACTTTTCCGGAACGAGTCGAACATGATACTGCCTTTTGGCGAATCCGATACCTTTACCTTGAGCAGTGTTTCTCCGGTTGTGCCGGATGATCTGCCGGTATCCCATCCTGACATAACCAAGCTCGGTTTGTCGGATTTCCAACGTCAGGGCTATTACATCAGGGGGAATGATGGTTTTCTTGACGATAAAGACGATCCCTACGACGATGATTTGAAAATATCCCAAGACAAGGCTAGTATTTTTGAATTCTACGCCAGTGCCAGAAGAATGCAAAACGTCACGACCGAACAGGATGCGGCTTATCCGGGAGACGATGGCATTCCGGGGACCGGCGACAACGAAGGACGCTTCACTTTGCTTGGTTATGATTCCGTTCCTTTCAGGATAAACGAAGGATCCAAAGCCTTTTTGTTCGGTGACAATTTCTCCTTCGATGCGGTTCTCGACAATAGTTGGAATCTTGCCAGTTCGCTTGTCGTTCATGACGATCTGACGGCCGATACGATCAAGGCAAGTAACGATGACGATGAGGCTTCCAACGAGATCGCCCTGAAGGTAGCCGAGTTAGGTAACGGAGAGTTTACCGACATGATATCGAACATGAATGCGGATCTCGGGAATACCCTTTCCGACGTCAACGACAACATCAGTCACCAAACAACGATCGAGACTCTCCTTCTCGATCAGAGAAGGGCCGTGAGTTCGGTTTCCATCGATGAAGAAGTAGCTGATCTGATGCAGTTTCAAAGATCTTTTCAAGCATCTTCCCGTGTGCTGAATACACTCGACAAGATGCTCGAATTGGTTGTAATGGGCTTGGTTAAATAACTTTTCATGCGTCTACCCAACTTAAGTTCCAGTAACGCGATTACCTCGAAGATCCGAGAATTGGATCAGCAGAGGTTCAAGATGGATAGACAAATCACCTCGGGTCAAAAACTCAGGCTTCCCGAGGATGACGGAATGCGTTTGGGACGAGTTCTTCGGTTGGAAACCCAAAAAGGACAATTGACCCAATACCAAAGGAACGCTTCCTATGCCGATGAGTTTCTCAATGCCGGTCACCTGAACCTCGACAAGCTCACGGAACTCAATCAGCGGGCTCAGGAAATTGCCCGGTCCGCAGGTTCCAGTCTCAATGGTCCGGCCATGGAAACCTATGGCCACGAGATCAACCAATTGATCGAGGAGGCCTTGAATCGGATCAATGCGACCCATCGCAAGCAGGCCCTCTTCGGGGGAACAAAACTCAAACCGAAATTTAACAACTCGGACGTTTTGCGTGGCAAAGGGGAAACAAAGACTTTTTCCTTCAATGAAGTTTCTCAACCTGGAGCGGACGGTCAAAGAAGAATGGGTTTTGGAGACGAAATTATCTTCGCCCTCAACGGCCGGGAATACGTGCTGCAGTCAAAAGTCGATGGTTTGGGCACCGATGAAGTGGCGGCCAAAATCAGGGACCTGATCAATAACGACTCCGACGTACTGAAGGATTCTCTTTCCTACGAAACGACGGATTACAAGGCTTTCGTACGCGGTTCCAACTCGTCGGATTCCATTTACAGCCCTGCCGTCGATCTCAAGGCTGCGGTTTCCGCAAACGGAGAAGTCGTTGTCACCGGAGCCGTTGGCCAAAGTTACGAAGGTCGTTCCACTCTGCTTACGCACTGGGATCCTAATTTTTATCTTCCCGAACAGTTCGATCAGAAGGTCAAGGAGGAGACTGCTTTCCGCTACCCGGGGGTTACTTACGAAGACTTGAGCCAAAGCGAGAAAGACATCGTTCAGGAAGCGGTCAAAGGGGTTCCGGCCAACCTCTCTCAATCTCTTGATGCCGAAGCGGAAAACC
>JABGWD010000464.1 GCA_018645725.1 Opitutia bacterium | reverse complement strand
TCCAATTTATCGCAAAGACAAAAAATGCGCTCACGATCATGGGATCGGTCACGGAAGAAACCAGTGCCTCCGTGACCATAACCGGTCTGAGCGGAGAAAGAACAAAGATTGCGAAAAATGATCTCGTCTCCCTTGTTTCGACCGGCCGGTCCTTAATGCCGGAGGGACTCGAGTCAGTAATCAGCATCAAACAGATGCCCGATCTTTTGGCCTACCTGCAAGTTGCCGGAGAAAAAAGAAAGGTGTTTGAAAACAACCACCCTGCGCTTATTGAAGCATCGGAAAAAGGAACGGTAAGACTCCCCGCTAGGTCTGCCGAGATCTACGGTCCAAGCCTGGTCTTCGAGCAAAAATACAAGAACCTCGGGTTTTGGCGCAGTCAGGGGGACCGGGCGGAATGGACCTTTGAGATCGAAGACGCAGGCGCTTATGACGTTTGGATCGACTGGGCGCTGCCCGATAAAGGCAAGCAAGACAGATTAAACCTCACGGTTTCAACTTACCTACTGAGCGCTCCCGTCCCCGGTACAGGATCCTGGGACAAGTACGAGTGGGGAAGGATGGGAAAGATCAAACTCAAAAAAGGGGTTCACCGGCTCATTGTCCGGATCGACGACAAGTTGAATTCTGGTTTTCTCATGGATCTGAGGGAAGTACGTTTACTCCCGGAAGAGACTGAAGCCCCCGCAAACGGAAGCAAATGGAAGGGTTCCAAAACCGTTGACCTATCCTCAAGCCGATAGAGACATTCGGGACCGCCGCTTCAAACTCATGAAAACCTTACGCCTGCCGCTGTTTTTCCTCGTCGCGTTCCTTCATGCCGACAAGCGCCCCAACGTTCTGTTGGTCATGGTCGACGACATGGGCTGGTCCGACCTCGGTTGCTACGGCGGTGAAATCGATACGCCCAACGTCGACTCGCTGGCGGCGGGCGGTTTGCGCTTCACCCGTTTTTACAACAATTCCGTATGCGGCCCAACTCGGGCCTCCTTGCTAAGCGGCCTTTACTGTCAGCAAACCGGTCACCGGGGCAACAGTTGGAACCATCCGAAGGATTTTTCGAAATGCGTACTCATCCCCGAACTGCTTCAGGCCGGCGGATACCACACCGCCATGGTCGGCAAGTGGCAAGGTCGAGACCTCGCGGTAAAACGCGGATTCAACCGTTTCTTCGGTCCCAACTGCCAAGGCATGATCAGCTATTGGAATCCTGTGACGCAAAACAATTTCTACCTCGATGACAAGCCTTGGAAATTCACCAACGACTTTTTCATGACCGATGCCTTCAACGACCATGCCGTAACCTTTCTCGAGGAAGCGGTATCCGGAAAGAAGCCTTTCTTCCTGTACGTCGGATACGTGGCCCCGCACTGGCCCTTGCACGCCCGTGAAAAAACCATAGTGCCCTACCGCGAGCGCTACCGCAAACAAGGTTGGAACGACTGGCGGGCGACCCGCTTCGAGCGCCAGAGAAAGATGGGGCTCCTGCCTGATGGGACCAAGCCCGCGCCCTATCCCGGAAACATACCGGACTGGGACAAGGACAAGCATAAGGACTGGCAGGCCGAGCGCATGGCGGTTTATGCGGCCCAAATATCCAACGTCGACCGCGGGGTGGGACGGATGCTCGAGGTACTTGATGAATCCGGCCAACTGGAAGACACTCTCATCCTCTTTCTCTCCGACAACGGGGCCGCTCCCGACGGGGGGGTGGGTCCAAGCGGCAGTGGCTTTGGATTCAGCCCGAGTTCTCCAAAAAACAATTGGCGCAAGGACAAGGTGGTCATTCGTCCCGGCAGTGGTCCGAAAGTCATGCCCGGATCGCACGATACTTTCGCCGGCTATGGATTGGCCTGGGCTCTCACTAGCAACACCCCGCTGCGCAACACCAAGTTGTCCTCCTACGAAGGGGGTATCCGGACTCCGCTCATCGCCCACTGGCCCAAGGTCATCAAGGAAGGGAACGGGCTCACCGGACAACCCGGACACGTCATCGACGTCATGGCCACCTGCCTCGACTTGGCCGACATGAAATACCCAACCGAATTCCGCAACCGCAATCCGCTTCCCATGGAAGGCAAAAGCCTTGTCCCCATCCTGCGTGGCGAGAAACGCCTTGGTCACGAGACCTTGGGTTGGGCAAACCCCCGTGGCCGAGCTCTGATCATGGGTGACTGGAAAATCGTTCGTCCCGGTGACAAGCTCCCGTGGGAACTTTATGATCTCTCATCCGATCCCGGCGAAACCGCCAACTTGGCCAAGCGTCATCCCGACCGTATCAAGGACATGACCACTCACTACGAAACCTGGAGGAAGCGGGTCGGGGCCCGCTAGACCCTGCCTGATCATGAAAATTGTTTATCCCTGCCTCGCATTTTTGCAGATTACCTTAATCGCAAACGCCGCTCCATTCATCGTCAAGGAAG
>JABGWD010000463.1 GCA_018645725.1 Opitutia bacterium | reverse complement strand
GTGGTTGAAAAAACAGCTGAACGACGATTTGCCCTTTGATGAATTGGTTTTCAAAATGTTGACCGAAACCGGCAATGTCTTCGAAGGTGATGGTGTTGCGAGAGAGTTCCGCAAGAACGGAAATTTCGCCAATTGGTTTGCCGACACCATGCTCTTTTTTCATGGAGCTCACATCACTTGCGCTCAATGTCACGATCACCCCTTCGACAGTTACAACCAGAGGCAGTACTACGAAATGACCGCATTCATTAGGAATGACGGGCATTCGATGGAGAACCCTACCGAAAAGCTTCCGATTAACAAGATCGACATGGGAAAGATCCGCAAACGGATCAGCCAAGAAAAGGATTTGGACGGTAGGACTGCCGCCCTGCTGAATCGTTTCGCGTTCTGGTTCTCCAAGTGGGCCCAACCCGAGACTATGGGCAAAGCAGGAGTCGACCGCTTGCCAAAGGATTTTCAATCCGTGGAGGCGGAAGGCGAACCCGGGCAACTTGTTAAGGCAAAAGTGCTCTACGGGAAGCAACCGAATTTACACTTTCCGGAGCCCGTTTCTTCGGAAGGCAAAAAACAGGGACGAAATTCAAAGGTACCTAAGGAGCGGTGGTCGAAAAACGACTCTAGGGAAGCTTTTGCCCGGTGGTTGACTGACAAGAACAACCCTCGCTTCACCTTGATTCTGGCAAATCGATTGTGGAAAAAAACCATAGGCATGGGCTTGTTCGAGCCCGCCGAGAAGATCCGTGAGGGTAAGACTGCCCCCTCCGATCTGGCCTTGATGGAGGCACTGATTGAGATCGTACACCAAAAGCAGTTTCGCCTCAAGGAGGTCTATCGCATCCTTTACAACACCACCCTGTTTTCCCGTGAATCCAGCAGGGGAAGTATAGCCTTTTCCATGGACATGGGATTTTCCGGGCCACTTTCAAGGAGGGTTTCGGCCGAGCAAATGTGGGACAACTTGATGGTGCTTCGCAACGATTTGGTGGGCCAGTTCGACGGAGAACCCTTACCTGACCATCCTTCCCGGTTACATCCCTACAAGGCTTATTACGAGAAGGGGTACTTGAATTTCGACGAAGAGCAATTGACCGAGTACATCTTGAACATGGGTCGAGAAGCCAAGAAGTCCGGAGTCAGCGCCCTCGAATACGAAAACATGAGACTTGGGCATGGCGGGACTAAGGGCGCGATACCTTCCGAATACGTCAAGGCCAACGCTGAAGCTCTCAACTTAAACGGCATCGAATACAAATTTCTCAGGGCAAGTGAACTCCGCGTACCCGCCCGGATCGACCATTTTCTCGTTCATTTCGGACAGTCCACAAGAAAGGAATTGTTCGGAAGCGTTAGGGAAGCATCGTCCACACAAGCTTTGTTGATGATCAACTGGGCTGAGAAAAACCTCTTCGTTGAGGATAGTGGAATTCTATTTACCGTCGGACAACGAGAGGGTGACGATAAAATCAAGACATTGTTCAAGGGGACGTTGTCTCGCCTCCCTTCCGAAAAAGAGTTACAGGCCATGAAGGAGTTGGCGGCTAATTCTGGAAAACACGCCTACCGGGACATCCTCTGGGTGCTCGTCAATTCCAATGAATTCAGGAGCTTGCTGTAAGAAGATGCTACCAAATCTCGACAATCCGGAAACACGCAGAGCTTTCTTAAAGCAGAGCGCCGGACTAGGGCTTGCTTCAATAGGCTTGTCGATGCCGAACGCAAACGCCGAAGAGTCGGACGCCACAACGCTCTTTCTGAAAAACCCGAAGGCCAAGAAGATTATCTATCTCTTCGTGGACGGTGGCCTCAGTCAAATCGACAGCTTTGACCCCAAACCCCAAATGGGGGACGTGATGATGGACACCAAGGTGATCGACACAAAGATCGATGGAGTCCGTTACGGCCATTACTTTCCCATGCTGGCCCGGCATCTCGACAAATATTGCCTCGTCCGCTCCATGTCCACGGGCACCGCTTCCCATGGTACCGGCGTATACGTCACGCATCGCAACTATAGGCCCGGCACTGCTAATCACCCCCCCATCGGCGCTTGGATTTCCAAGATGTTGCCCACTCTCAACGAGAACCTGCCCAAAACCGTGGCAATCCACGAACGCAGTCAGGGACTCGGCTCTTCTGGCGGTTTCTTTGGAGCCAAGCACGCCGCCACGACGATCCCCGTGGCAGCCAATGGATTGCCTGCGGGCAAACAGTTGGCTCATGTGTCGGAGGATCGGGCGTCGGGACGCCTCAAGGTCCTGAAAATGTTGAACGAGGAATT
>JABGWD010000462.1 GCA_018645725.1 Opitutia bacterium | reverse complement strand
TCCGCCCCTGCTTGAACTTCCAATGGGAAAGATCGATCATGGAAGCAACGATAACGTTTCCCCCTTTCCATTCGCCCAAAGAATATTGAGTCCCGTGATGAAGCAATACGGGCGAGACCCAGACATCCTTTCCCGTCACCAGATCAATTGAATGCATCTGGTAGAAAGGCAGGGCGGGATGCTTTGCATTTTCCTCCACCGCAATCTTGTCCGAGGGCATGGACACGAGCAATTTTCCTCCCTTTAGAAACATCCGGCAATTCTTGATGTCCGGATTCGGGGCCTGCCATTTTCGATTCCAAACGGGTTTTCCCTCATGCGTAAAACAGGCAAGCATGCCGTTTAGGTTATGAAAAACAACGTACTTGTCGGTGGCGACCGGGAGCAAACTGGTCGAGTCATGCCAAGCCTCAAGAACGCGTCCTGCCCAGGTGCCGGGCAAGTCAACTTGCCAAAGCAACTTGCCCGAGGTTTTGTCGAGGCACTGACCGACGATATTCCCGTTGAAAAAGAATCCTCCCTTCATTCGACCTTCCAGTTTCGAGTGCATGGTCAGGAAGAGCTTGTCACCCTGTAGGCAAACACCGGACTGGCCCGCTTCGTCCAAGGGTTGGCGATAGATGATCTTCGCGGACAAGGAGGCTGCCGCCAGCAGGGCGGCAAGGGCAAGGGTGGTCAGGAGTTTCATGCGAGGATTTCCTTGATGACGCCCGTGCTGTCTGAAAAGCTTTGAGCGGGGACGCCCAGGGACTGCAAAAAGGTCAGGTAAAGGTTGCAGAGTGGTTGCTTGCCCGTGGTCAGGAAATTGTGATAACCGCAATGCTTGATCCCGAGGTTGCTTCCGCCGGCGACCAAAAGCGGGTAGTTCCTGTTTACGTGGGTCTTGCTGTTGCTGGTGCCGTAATAAACGATGGTGTTGTCCAGCATGGAACCATTGCCTTCCGGGGTATCCGCCATTTTGTTAAGGAAGCGTCCCAATCGGTCGCCTTGAAACTTGTCGTAGACCCCGAGGTTCTCCATGGATTTTTTGCCTGAACCGGCGGCCCCGTGAGCCAAACGGTGATGCCCCGTGGGCAAGCCAAGGGCAGTTTTGGGCATCTCGTTCCAAGGCCCGTCGATCATGCTCTGGAGCATGTAGGTGGCGTAACGGGTCGAGTCCGTCTTGAAGGCGAGGTAGATGAGGTCGTACATCGTATCGATGAACAGATCGGGTTCATTGACCGTTGCCTTGAGGGAAAGGTTGCTTGCATCCACTTCCGGCTTCGGCGTATCGGACCAAGCTTCCATCCGTTCGATATTCTTTTCCACTGAACGGATGCTATCGAGGTAGGAACCGATCTTTCGGTTATCATCTGCGCTGACGCGTCGCTGCATGCTCTTGGCCGACTCCAGCACCCGGTCGACCAAGGCCCCGTTGCGAGCGTAGACAGCTTTCTCCTTGCGAATGATTGCGGGATCGGAGTTAAAGAACCGGTTGTAGAGGGCGAGCAAGTCGTTGTTCGAGGGAATGGCCCGACCCGAACGGTTATAAGACAAGGTAAGGGAACTGCCGGTGGCCCCCAAGCCTCCTTCGTTACCCAACGTGAGACTGGGGAAGCGGGTTGCTTTGCCATGTGTCATGGCCGCGATCTGATCGATGGATGGGCTGCCCAGCGAGCCTTCCGGGTTACTCCCGGTGAGGAAGGAGTCGGCCGAGGAATGACCATTGATATTCATTACCTGCGGATGATCGAGTCCCCGGAAAACGGATATTTTTCCTTTGTCCGCAAAAGGTTGCATGGCGGCCATGGAATTGCCGAACTTCAGTTTGTCTTCGACGATACGGGGGTACCAGCTCAAGTCGCTCGACGGGTGCTCGTCGTTCGGGGTGACCGCGAAGCCGTGCCCGACGTAGAGGGCGAGGAAGCGTTTCGGGGTCGACGTGGCTTTCGCGATGGCCGGAGCCGCAAAAGACTCGAGCCTAGGCAAGAGCATCGAAACACCTGCTCCGTAAAGAAATTGTCTGCGATTCAATTCATTCATCTGATTTTTGGTTCGGTTGTCTAAATTCGGGAAGTCGGACGATTTCCTCAATCAATTTGGCCATCCGGTAATCGTCATCGGCAAATTGTTCGGTCAGGTGATCCACCGCCTTGTCCTCGACATAGGAAAGCGGTCGCCCCAAGGCGAAGGAAAGCATGGATGAACTGAAGCCTTGGGCGAAATCCTTGGCGTGCTTTTCCCGAAGAAGCTTTTGCAGTTCAGCCATACCCTTGACCGGTGAGCCACGAACTTCCGTCTCGTCAATCACCCTCAGGCTTCGTTTTTTGATCTTATGCTCGGGGGTCAACCGTAAGATTTTGTCCCTGAACTTGCCTGCCGCGTCCAAGGATTCCATGGCAATTCCCCAAGGATCGATATCGGCGTGACAATCCAGGCATATCCCTTTGCGGTGAACCGACAGCCTCTCCTTGGTGGACAGTCCGGCGGCATCGGGATCAGCTTCGTCCAAGGCGCTCAAGGCGGGCACTTCGGGTGGTGGGTCCCGAGGAGCGTCACCAAGGAGACGACCACGGATCCAGACCCCACGGTTGACCGCATGGGCATCCTCCCCATCGCTATGGGCAAGTAGAAATGCAGATTGCGTAAGGATGCCTCCCCTACCTTCGGATGCGGGAACGCGTGAAAAACGATGACCGCTTGCGGGCAAAGGAACCCCGTAATACTTGGCCAGCACGTCGTTTACCACCATGAATTCGGAGGACAACAAATTGAGGCAACTGAGATCTTCACGAAGAAGGGTTTTCAAGAACGCAACCGGTTCCTGCCTCATGTAGTCCTTGTACTTGGGGTTCCACCACCGGTAATAGTTCGGGTTTATGGCAATCTGAGCAAGCTTCGGGAGAGCGGTCCAGGAATAGGCAAAGTCAGCGATGAAGCGTTCGGCCCGCGAATCCGACAGCATACGCCGCACTTCGGCATTCAATTCGGGATCCGTGATCGTTTTTTCCCGGGAAGCAAGTTCGAGAAGTCTTTCATCCGGAACGCTTCGCCAGAGAAAGCCGGCCAGACGACCGACGAGTTCGTGATTCTGCATTTTCTGCGTCTGCTCGACATCGGAGTAAAACAAGAACCGGGTATCGGCGAACACCGCCATAAGCAGATCCCGAAGAGCATCGATCTTCGATTCGGAAGTTTTCGATTTTTCGCTGATCAAGACATCCAGTTCCTTCTCTTCGCCTTCGGTCAAGGGACGCCGCCAAGCCTTCTGGGCAAGAGACTGCACTCCAACCGCGATGGCGCCGTCATCCAGCTTTCCATCTTTCATGAACGGCTGGACGCTTGCCGGGGGCCACTGCCATGGCAGGTCGAACTCGATTCGTTCGATCACCGCATAACCCGTGTCCTTCATCACCTCCTTGTACACGGACGGCTTGCCCCGCGTGGGGTGGTCGCTCCCTCCATGGGAGCGCTTGAGCCAATTGGTCCGGCCAAAATCCTCTCCCCATGCATCGATCCAGCGATCGTCGGCCCGGATAAAGTGGGAATCACCGAAAAGAACCCAGTTCTTGTTGGTAACGGGCTTGTCCGAAGGCGAGGTTAGAGGGGAGGAATTCTGGACAGTAAGGAACCGGTAATGAAAATGGGCAGTGATTCCATAGGGATCTTCCTTCGACACGGGTGCCGGATCCACCCCGGGGAAGTCGAAGACGTTACCGAAGATCTCAAACTCTTGGGAACCGGGCTTCGCTTCCACGGTAAAGTTGTCGATGGTGTGCTGAGGCGACTTGAATCCCTTGTCGAAGAAAACCGAGAATTCATGCTTGGCTAGCTCGCCTCCGTTTTCCGGCGGTTCGTTCCTCATTCGTATGCGGACACGAAACGAGCCCTCCGGTCGGTTGTCGTCGACGTAAATGCGGAAGAAGTGATTGGGCGGTACGGGTACCTCGAAGTCGTCGCCCAGCCATTTGGGACCACGGTAACGGCGATGTTTACGACGGTTTCCGTGAGCCAAATCGTTCCGGTTCAGGTAGTGCTGCTTTTCCCAGTCGTTCTCTTTCAGGACATACGGCTTCGGTGGGTTGTTCAAATCGGGCACGGCCAGTTCGACGGCTTTCTGCAAGGCACTCAGGTAGACTTCCATGTGCCCGGCCGTCAGCTCCAATTGCGACTGCAGAGACTCGCCATGCTTGCCCACGGGGTCCTCGATCAAATCGCCGCTAAAGTCCCGGTCGATTTGGAGCAAATCCTGCAAGCTCCATGCGATTTGAGTGTTGGTCAGACGACTGAAACGAAAGTCTCTCTCGTCCGAGTCCGCAAACACCTGGTCCAATTTCCCCTGTACTTGAGAAACAAAACGCATTCGGTTATCGACGTTCGGCTGAATGGATTTTTCGGGGGGCATGTCCCCGCGCTGGAGGTTATCCAGCGCTTCCTGCCAATGCTTGGCATTCTCAAGCCGGAAATCCGTCAACTCCAGGAAATTGATCCCACCCTTTTTCTTTTCCGCATTATGGCACTTCGTGCAGTGAGCCTTGAAAAATTCCGCGATCGTTGGGGTTTCGGCGTCGTGGATTCCTCCCTTCATTCCCCCGGCAACCTCCTTAATCGCCCGACCCAGGGTAGGCTCCTTTCCTTTTCCTGAGGCAACAACCGAAAAAAGGATTAACAAAACAAGTACAAACCAATGCATTCGACCCTAGAAAAGAGCCTCCTCATGCCATCGGCAAGCAAAAGCCCTGCAAATATCGAAGATGTCAAAGGGGAGGAAGTCGAGGACCTAAGCCAGTTTTGACAGTCTTTAGAAAAAAATACGTTGTTTTTTGAATAATTTTGAACGTTTTGCCAAAAGCCTTCGTCTTAAGGTATGACTAACGTCAGTTTGTTTCAGTTTAGTTTGTTTTTTAAGCCCCAAAAGACACCGCAGCAATGCGGTGTTTTTTTTTGGTAAAGTCGGCCTCCCAAAAACTTCCCGAACCTTTCAGTCCGACTTGAACGCCTGGACCGAATACTTGGCCTTTCCCCGTCCATTCCCTCCGCTCATCATGTCGGGCATATCTGGGTAGGACACCAGAAAATTGCGCTCATCCACCAAATTGAACACATAGTGGGTCGCTCCCCGCGGAAGTGTTCCGACAAGCCGGTCGCCTTTCACTTGGGCAGGGGTCAGGTACCATTCTTCCGACTTCTCTCCTCCATTCAAGGTATAGACGATCTGCCCCTTGACGACCTTTGATCCGCGTTCCTCAAAGTGAGCCCAAACCTTTTGGCCCTCCCGGCCATGCTCAAGAGCTTTGCAGACCTTTTCCTTGTGCGGAAGCGGGCGCTTGAAATGCGGATTGAAATAGGGATAGGACGCCTTCATCGCATCCAGTCTGCGAAACAATTCCTTGCTCATCGCCTCGACCTTTTCAGGCATCTTTTCGGCCAGGTTGTTCGCCTCCTCGATATCGACTCTTTTTTCCATGGCCTCCATCCTGCGGAACAATTCCTTGCGTCCCGACTCTTTGGATGATTTTGCGGAATCTCCATGCAATTGATAAAGTTCATGCTCCGGACGGCCGGGCATCCAGTTTTTGATCAATTTCCAACCGTCCACGCGAATCGTGGATTGCTGGGCAACACCGTGGGGAAAGTGCCAAACCATTGAATTTCTCGGCTTTCCATCCTTATCCTTAACCAGATCGGGATTTCTCGGGTGCTTGTGCAAAAGTTCGGAAAGATCGGAACCGTCGAGTTTTTGCTCCTTTGGCTTTTTCGTTCCCGTCCAGCTGAGGATGGTAGGATAGAAGTCCAACCCGTTCACCATGACGTGACTTTCCTGTCCGGGACGGATCGTTGGCCCGGTGATGATGAGAGGTACCCGTACCCCACCCTCCTTGGCGTTGATCTTCCCTTTGTCCAAGGGAAAGTTGTCGGTAATGATCTCTCCGGGAACACGCTCCATTCCCCCATTGTCCGAAGTGAAGATCACATAAGTGTTACTGATCAGGAAATGACCGGGACGACGGGGATCAGGGGTTTGCTTCAAATAGCTGATGATTTGCCCGACGTAATGATCGAGCATCTCGACCATGGCGCAGTAATACGGATTCTTCTGCCCTTGCAGAGGCCAACCCGTCGGATCGCTCGGGTAATCGACTCCCAGCTTCTTGCAATACTTTTCGAGCAAGGCCTTGCTCCGGCTATGGATGGGGGTATGCACCAGCCAGGCCGCGTAGTACAGAAAGAAGGGCTTGTCCTTGTTCGCCTTCATGAAGTCGAGTGCGTCGAGAGTCATTTGATCCTTGGGAAAACCATCCGCATCCAAGCGATAGTGATCGGTCTTTGCCTTGGTTGCAAAACCGGTCAAGCGATGCGGTCGCATGGCCCGGCTTTCGCCCAGGTCATGTCTCGTGAAATCAAACCCCTGGTCCTCGGGTTGCGGGAATGCATTGTGATCGATCGCCATATGCCATTTCCCCGAATGACCGGAAACGTATCCGTTTGCTTTCAAGGCCTCGGCAATCGTAACGTCCGAAAGGGGCATTCGGCCACTGTACCACGGATCCATCACGGGATGGGCGGTTTTGTTGTAAGGCGTCGGGGGATTACCACCGACCACATGAGTCTTTTGAGCCGCCGCAGGATGCCGACCGCTCATGATTGCGCACCTAGTCGGGGCGCAAGTCGGTGCTGGCGAATACCCCTGGCGAAAAAGCACGCCCTTCTTGGCCAAGGCATCGATGTTCGGAGTTTCTATGGGGGTCGGGGCATCGACGTCGTAGCACTTAACGTCCTGCCAGCCCAAGTCATCGACCAAGAGTAGAACGACATTAGGACGAAGAGCAGGATCAGCAAAGGAAGGATTTGATAAAAGAAGCAAGTAAGAAAAAATAGTAAATAAATGTTTCATTAAATCGAAAAGTAGATGCTTACAAATGGATGAGGAATTCAAAAAATTCATTTTGCCAAAAGCTTTCTCAGGCAAAAGCTTTTGAAGAAGAAAACTCCCTTACAATTTCTTCCATCTTAGAAAAGTGTTCTTCCAATGAGGTCAAAAGTTTGAATTGAGCTCGTGTGCGATCGAGATTATGTCCGGGGCGATTAATTTTGAAATAAGGATCCCCGTCCAAGTAATCCGTCAAAAAGCGAAGTCCAAGCTCGTAAGTAATTACCTGAGGTGCCAACGCAAGGTGCTCGATCTCAATTTGATCAAGCATATTACCAGCTGATTCCAAGTATCCTCTGACAATTGCAACAAACACATCAGCTTCAAACCTTACCTTATCAAGATCAATCTCGTCTTCGAACGCAGAACAAGCTGCGGTTCGAACAAGATCGCCAAAGTCATGTAGAGCACAACCAGGCATAACCGTATCTAAGTCTACCACGCACATTCCCTCACCGGTGGTTTTGTGCAACAGAACATTGTTTAACTTGGTATCGTTATGAACTACCCGAAGAGGAAAATTCTCGCATTTGATCTTGTCCGATAAACTCTCGCGACCAACAGCAAAATCAATCAAGTCAACAACTTCAGCGACTCGGTTAACTTTATCCCGTTCAACAGCCGAGAGTAAGTCTTCAAACCTCATCCGCGTATTATGGAAATCAGGAATTGTATCGATCAATGGATCACCTGGCAGATCAGTCAGATTCAATTGAAATTCTCCGAATGCTTTGGCAGCCTGGTAAGCCTGTTGTATATTCTCAGGAACATCAAAAGATCGGCCTCCATCAATAAATTTTGTCACACGCCAATAATTACCTTCTGAATCCTGATGAAAAGATTTCCCCTTATTTGTGGAAATCAAAGACAACGACTGTAAATTGCTTTGAACATTTGCAAATTTTTCCTGTAAATGCCTGGTGACTCGGGAAAAATTCTCCATTAGCCCGACCGGGTTTTTGAAAACCTCGTGATTAATTCTCTGTAGAGTGTAACGATTTACACAATCAGCCGAATCGTAATATAAAAGGTAGGTGTCATTCACATTTCCATTCCCATGGGTTTCAAATGATTGAAAGACCCCATCGATTAGAAAGTTTTTTGCTACGCCAAGTAAGTGATCTTGTGTAAATTTGCTCAAGACTTTAAGCATTCAAAAAAGCACATCTAGGTCAATGTTAGAAAGAAGGTCTTGATCTAATTATAATACTTCTAAAAGTAGTTCTGATCTTAGAATTTAGAATTATTTATCTTGATCTTACCGTCACATAACGAATTAGCTATTTTACATGAAATTAATAACTCCCATTCTTGCTAGTTTTCTCCCGCTTCTTTCAATTCACCTTTTAGCGCAAAAGCCCAATATCATTTTAATCCTTACTGATGATCAGGGTTACGGCGATGTGAATGCACATGGACACCCATTCCTGAAAACTCCGCACATGAATAAATTACATGCAGAGAGTGTCAGCTTTGATAATTTCTATGTCAGTCCTTCATGCTCTCCCACACGTGCCGCCCTACTAACTGGAATGCATGAATTCAAGAATGGAGTCACTCATACCATTGTACCCAGGCAGGAATTGCATCCGGATGCTACTATCTTACCTCAACTACTAAAAACAGGGGGGTATAGAACAGGATTTATTGGTAAGTGGCATCTAGGAAATAAGCCCGGCCCTGAAAAAAGAGGATTTGATTGGTGTTCGACCAATGTGGGGGGGCCGCACAAGCATTTTGACGCAACTTTTATTCGCAACCAGAAACGAATGAAAACCAAAGGTTTTCGTGAAGATGTTTTTTTTGACGAAGCGATGACTTTCATCGAAGATTGCGAGGAAGAACCCTTCTTTTGCTACCTTGCCACTTATTCTCCCCATACTCCCCTAGCCGCTCCGGAAAAATTTATTAAACCATTTCGTGATGCAGGATTGAACGATACTCATTCGACTTATTTGGCGATGATTGAAAATATTGACTACAACCTCGGCCGCTTAATGGAGTTCTTAAAAGATAGTGATAGGGAAAAAGAAACTATTGTCATTATGATCAATGATAATGGTGTTACAGAGGGCTTGGATGTTTATAATGCCAATATGCGCGGATCAAAGTGCACTGCCTGGGAAGGCGGAAGCCGAGCCTTTTCTTTTTGGCGATGGAAAGGGAAATGGAAACCAAAAATAATCAATAATTTAACCGCTCATCTTGATATCCTCCCCACTCTCTGTGATTTAACCGAGACGCCGGTACCCGCAAATCTCAAAAAGAAACTCGAGGGATTTACCCTGCGTCCATTGTTAGAAAGTCGTAAACCAATAAGATGGAATCCGGAGCGAATTCTTTTTCACCATGTTGCCCGATGGCCGAGCGGATATGCTAAACACCATAAATATGCCATGGCCAGTGTACGGCAAGACAATCACCTCATGCTCCGCAGTCATGATTGCGGAAATCCGGAATGCCTTAAATACATCAGCCAGTGCAAGGGCTTATCAAATGTCTCAAAAGGAAGTAAAAATATGACTTATGCCCACGGCACGGCTCAGTATCATTGGGGAGTAAGCCCAAAAGATCATTGGGTACTATACGATGTTAAAAAGGACCCAGGTTGTAAAAATGACCTTTCCAAAGAGAAACCTGATATGATCAGAACACTTTCCACAGCTTACGATAAATGGTGGGATAATATTTTCCCTGTAATGATCGCTAAGGGTGGAGATTTGGGTAATCCCAATGAAAGTAGAAAGTCGGCCAAAGTAGACCAGAATCAATCCCCTAAAAATAAAAAATGAAATTGTGTGTCCCCCATTGAAATTATAGATATTTCAACTTTCACATTTTGAATAATTACATCGCGTTGATAAATCATTTCCTCCCCCTAAACTCAATGATGCAAAATACTTTTCCGTTCGGAACCGGCATTACAAATACATTGAGTAAAAGGTAGAAAATCGTAGGGGCGGGGGGGCTCGAACCCCCGACAAACGGATTAAGAGTCCGCTACTCTACCAACTGAGTTACACCCCCAGGATTTGATGCATAAGCAAATCCTTATGGATTAAGGGCTAACAGTTGTCAATTCATCTATATTTCCTTCTTTTATTTGAGCAGATTCATTTATTTCAGATTCAGGAAAATAATTGAAATTCGTAAAATTGAATTGGATGT
>JABGWD010000461.1 GCA_018645725.1 Opitutia bacterium | reverse complement strand
GTCTTGATCGATCAAAACCCATCCTACCCGCTTTTACTAGAGCAACGAGTTTCCAAACTCTCGGCAAACATAAATTTGCCTCAACCGCATTCCGGTCTTTTTTCGTTCAGGTTAGTGAGGTTGCCCAAAGAGGGCGTGGAAACGGTTGTGGATCTCTACTCGAAGGGAAGTCGGTTTTTTCTCAAAGTGTCGAGAATCCTTCATCCGTTGAGAAAATTGGTCGAGTTCCCGCAAGAAGATTGTCCGCTGTCTCAGGAAAACAGAATCCCCGTTGAGCTTTCCTCCGGGTTGTGCGAAATGGAGGAACCCCTCGTCAGGGAAATTCGACGCGGCTCTCCTTTCGAGCTAACTTCAAATTTAAGCGGAGGATGTGCGGATTCCCATTATTTTGTTTTCTTTACCGATTCGCATGAGTGCATCGCAAAAGGCATTACCAATCCATTCGATCTTAAAAAATGCGAGCTTTGGACAAGGTTGATCACATACTCCTATGGAGTCGAGCAATTGCCTCCGCGTAGATTTTATCGTCGCGATTTGCTCATCAGTCCATAAGCTTCTGCAATGGGAAAACAGCCCGGCAGTCTTTCTTTGCCAAAGCTCTTACCGAATATTTTTACGACTATCGGTCTATGCTCAGGTCTTACTGGAATAAGGTTTGCCTTGGAAGCAGATTGGGAAAATGCAGTTTTTTTAATTTTGATAGCTGCCTGCTTCGATATGATCGATGGGCTTTCCGCTCGCCTACTCAAGGCATTCTCGCCATTTGGAGCAGAACTCGACAGCTTGGCGGATACCATTAGTTTTGGGGTAGCCCCCGCTATCATTACCTATCTGTGGATACGGCATCCGATTGTTGCATCCAACCAAAATCACCTTCTTGAATGGTATTGGATACCGTTTCTTTTTTTCTCTGCCTGCAACGCATTCAGGTTGGCCCGGTTTAACGTTATGCATCTCGGTGAATCAGAAAACAAACCTACGAAAAATTACTTTCTTGGCGTGCCCGCGCCTGCGGCGGCTGGTTTGGTGCTGATGCCACTTGGGTTTGATTTTATTCTGGCTCGATTTGGACAGGATTCCTTTCTGTCCAATTATCCGATTTGGGTCATTGGATGGGTTTCGGTCGTTTCCTTGTTGATGATTTCCCGGTTTCCAACTTTTTCATTTCGCAACGTCAGGTTCAATGTCGCGAGGAACAGGGCCTTGTTGGTTTTGCTTGCTGTCTGCTTGGGCGTAGCGGTGTTCATGAAGGAAAAATGGATCTTCTTGTTTTCCTTGGGGGTACTATATTTTCTGAGTATCCCTTTCTCTTGCTGGACCCACCGCAAGGATGCTGCCTAAAATCTTCGATTTGAGCAAAAGGCCTTCGTCTCCAAATACCTTTGATTTTTTGCCGACCGACCAGGGGAACCGAACCTCCCGCCCCCTGGTTATTTCTTTGATGACTTTTGAATTTTTTTCAGAAATGAGGACGCCGCCTTGTTGGTTGGATCCAAATCAAGCACGATCTTAAGGTGCATTTCCGCCTTTTGCAATTCGTTCCCAATCTTCGCAATTTTTGCCAACTCCATGTGCGAAGGCCAATGGTTCCAGTCGCCTTCGACCGATTTTTCGAACCGCTCTTTTGCATTTTCCTCTTCACCGGATTGGATATGTCTCAATCCTTTTTCGTAATTCGCTTCCGGATAATGAGGATAATGGATGAGCGCTTCATCCAAGTATCGTGAAAAGCTTTCGTCATTTCGGGATTCGTAATTGCATTTGTAAATCCCCAAGTTTGCTTCGCCAAGGCATTTCCTGATCAACTGCAAGGATTCCAGTTCCTTTCGGGATGCATGAAAATCCAACTTTTCCAGGTGAAGATCTTTTGATTTGACCAAATGACCCTCCTTTTTCTTGAAGGAAGAAATGCATTTCCCGAAGTGTTTCACGGCGTCCTTGGATTTACCTTTCCCCAGCATGACGAGGGCAAGACGGAACTCCCCCAATGCCTCCCAATCTTCGTATTCCATGGCCGACTTGTAGTACCTCGTGGCTTTGGCCGCGTTTCCCTTCTTTTCCCAGATCAAGCCGAGCTCATAAGAAGCCTCTCCTTTTGTTCTTTTGTCTTCGAGGGCCTCTTCCAGTAGGCGGGTGGCAACAATTTCCTCGTCACTTTTCAGTTCAATTTCCGCAAGCAGAATCTTTGCCTTGCTTTCACGAGGGTCGACGGAAAGAATTTCCCTTAGCAGTTCCTTGGCATTTTCCGGTTCTCTTTGGACGCTAATGGTCCCGTCTGCCAAGGACTTTTCTCCGGCATAAAGATGTTGGGCAAGAGAAAACATCGGTTGCGTATCATCAGGTAGCAAATCTATTGAAATTTCGAAAAGAAGTTTTACGCGATCGAAGTCATCCGGGTGGTGCAGAAGTTTTCCGAGTTCGTAATGCGCTTTCCCGTCAAGTGGTTCCAAGTCGATAAGCCTTTCGAGGAAGAGCTGCCGTTCAAACGTTTTTTTCCGCTCCCTCGCGATATCGGAGCCAAGCCTGTAGTACTTGGGCTGATCAGCCTCGAGTTTGATTGCCTCATCGATGGATTCTGCGGCAGCTTCATGATCATCCTGAAGCACGAGCAACCTTGCCATGAGAAAGAAGACCTCACTTTGATCTTGCCTGAAAGAAAGGGCTTTTTTCAATAACTTTTCCACTTCGGGAAAATTCCCTTGTTTCAGGTAGGCATTGGATAGGGCAATGAGGGCCGGTACATGGTTCGGTTCATGGGTCAATGCCTTTTCCAAGTGCCGCAAGGCTTCTGCAGTTAGGCCGTCCAAAAAATTTATCCTGTTCTCTTGTTGTTCCGAGGGGGCTTTCTTCCTGCAGCAGGTCTTTTGGCAGGGGTTCTTTTGGCTTTTTTGGGGGAACCTCGAGGGCCTTCCGTTGTTTTGGTCTTCAAGCTTTTTCGAGCATCCTCATCCATCAGCAATACGGCAAGGTGGTAGTGCGCTTCTGCAAACTTCGGGTTGATTTTGATGGCCTTGGTGAGGTTTTCAAACGAATCGTCGTACTTTTCGTGATCTTTGAGAAGCAATCCCAAGCGGTAAAAAGCCTTGTAGAATTTTGGGTTGATCTTGATGGCTTTGCGCAAGTGTCTTTCGGCCCGCTCGTGATCGGGTTTCTTGATCAAGGTTCCGTCAGCCTCCAGTTTCTCACCGGAAATAAGAATTTTGGAAAACCAATAATGGCATTCCGCGAAATCAGGATCGATTTCCAAAGCCGTTTCGAAATTTCTGATCGCTTGGTCATACTCGGATGGATTCGTCAGGATTCTTGCCAAGTTGAAATATGCCTTGACGAAATTCTGGTCGATATCGGTGGCTTTTTGAAAGTGTATCTTGGCTTCGTTGAGATCGCCGTTTTTCTCACTGTGGTGCGCGAGCTCATAATAGGCCAGGGCATAGTCAGGGTCGAGGTCAAGCGCTCTGAAAAAGTGCTTTTTGGCCAAGCTCGGGTCATCGTCGCTTCTTAGAATCATCGCCAAATAAAAATTTGCTTCCGCATGATTCGAATCGATCGTTACGGACTGCCTGAGGTGTTCGGCAGCTTTTTCCATTTCATTTTCCTCGAAGAGAAGGACGCCCAGTCTGAAGTGAGCCAGGGCATTGTCCGCAAAATGCTCAATGGAAAGTTGAAAATGCTCCTTGGCTTTGTCACTCTTCCCGCATTCTGCGTACACGCGCGCAAGCAAGTAGTGAGCCTTGGAGTAGGAACTGTCTATCTCCAGCGCATTGAGAAGATATTTCTTCGCATCATCGTAATTTTTTTCCGTCGAGAGGATATCGGCCAAGTTATAAAGGGCTTTCGTGTGACCGGAGTTGATTTTCAGGACTCGGAGGTAGTGTTCCTTTGCTTGCGGGAGGTTAGTCCTGTCAATCAGGGTTCCTTCCTTGTCGGTGGCGACACCGCCGGAAAGCAACTTCCCCATATAGTAATGGGCCTCGGTAAACTTCTCATCGATGTCGAGTGCCGTCTCGTAGTTTTTGCGGGCTTCTTCGAAATCGTCTGCGTTCGTCAGAAGTTTGGCTTTGTGGAAGTACGCCGGAGCATAATTTTGATTGATTTCGGTTACCTTGTCGAAGTTGTTCTTGGCTTCCTCGGAATCGTTCAGTTCAACGAGAAGAAGAGCGTAGTGAAAATATGCATCTGCATAATTCGGATTGATTTCCAAGGCGTTGAGAAAATGATTGCGGGCTGTCTCGAAATCCTTCTGAGCAACCAGCGCTATTGCAAGCTCGCATTCTGCCTCGGCGTATTCCGCATTGAGCGAAACCGCTTTCCTGAAATGCTCAAGGGCTTCTTGGTCGCCTTGTTCCTTGAGCAGAAGACCGAGCTTATAATAAGCTTCCGCAAAATCCGGGTTGAGGGCAATTGCTTCCTCTAGGTGCGCTTTGGCATTCATCTAGCGACAAGGGTTGGAGGTTATTTGGAGGTCATCACCCAGACGCCGTCCCAGGTACCCTTGGGAGGGTTTTTCTTCATGTGACTGCAACGGTCCAGGTAGAGTTGGGCGGCTTTGTCGTCCGGGTTGATTTTCTTGACCGAGTTAAAGAGCTTGGTCGCTTGATCCCATTTCCCTTGATTCCAACTGCGGTATCCGTCGTTGAACAAGCCAAGGGCTTCGACTAGATTCGGGTAGGACTCGTCATCATGAAAATCCAGAACCTCGTAGACCCCGACCGGTTCGGTTTTTCCCTTGACGATTACGTAATCGACCTGCCGCGTTCTATAGGTTGCCTTGACCGCATTGTGGGTAAACTCGCTTATGAGAATGTGGGCGCCGTATTGCTTGCAGGCGCTCTCGATGCGGGCGGCCAAGTTCACCCCGTCTCCGATCACCGTATAGTCCATCCTCTTGGGGGAACCGATGTTTCCGGAGACGATGGAGTCGGTGTTGATCCCCATTCCATGGTCGATGGGCATCTTGCCCTCGGTGGATCTTTTGTCGTTGAATACCTTCAGGTCGGTCATCATTCGGATGGCGGCCCGTACGGCACGGTCCGGATCATCATCATGCGGGACGGGCGTCCCGAAGATACACATCATCGCATCGCCGATGAACTTGTCCAGCATTCCCCCTTCGTCCGTGATGCAGTCGACCATGATCGTGAAGTAGTCGTTGAGCAACTTGACGGTGCCCTGGGCGCCTAATTCCTCGGTAATGGTAGTGAAACTCCTGACGTCGGAGAACAAGACGGTGCCCACGCTTTGCTTGCCCCCCATGATGTCGTCGTCATTCCCGCCTGCCGTCATCAATTGGTCTGCCAATTCCGGATCCATGTACCGGGACATGGTGGACTTCATCCTTTTTTCGGAACTGATGTCCTCGATCATGAGCATCGCTCCGATGATGTTGTCCTGGGGGGATGAATCCACCTCGCTCCGCTTTTCACTCTTCCCCAAAAGCGGGGTCAAAGTGATGTTTACGGAAAGGGTTTCACCCTCGATTTGCAGCTCGGCGTCAAGAAACTCCTCGTTTTCATGGACCGCTTCGAGCTTTTGAAGGAGCCATTCGTTGGGGCCCCCGAAAAGACCGGATGCTTGTTGTTCGAGTATGGCCGCCTCGTGAGGAACTTTCAGAATGCGCAAACCCGCCGGGTTGCAAGTCTTGACCACTCCCTGCTCATCAAAGGTAAGCACGGCGTCGTGCATACTCGAAAGGATGCTCTGGGAGTAGTTCATTTGACTCTGAACATCATCGAAGAGCTTGGCGTTCTCAATGCCCATGGATATTTGGGAGGTAAAAGCGGCAAGCCTCTTCTCGTCTTCGGCATTGAAGGATCCGCCTCTTTTGTTAAGGACCTGACTGACCCCGATGGTTTTTCCCGCCTTGCTGAAGACAGGCATGCAGAGGATGGAGCGGGTGAAGAAACCGGTTTGCTTGTCAAAGGACGGATTGAACCTCAAATCCGCGTAGGCATGGGGAATGTTGACTGCTTTGCCCGAGGTGAAAACCGCTCCCGAAATACCCAGATGATTCGGAATGCGGATGGTTGATTTTTCATCCAGTCCTTCACCGACCTCGGTGTAAAGCTCGTTGGTCTTCTCGTCGTTGATGAAGAGGGTGGCCCGTTCACAGTCGAGCATGGTCGAGATCGTGGTAATGATCTTCTGGAGCAGGGGAGTGAGCTCGAGTTCGGAGGATACTTGCGAGACGACGTCCAGAAACTCCAGTTCCTGCTTCCGGGCGGCCTCGATTTGCTCGACGATGATATTTCCCTGAATCGCGATGGCCGCTTGCTCGGTCATGGCCTCGAGCATATCCAGGTCGTTCTGATCGAATTCCCCGTCAATCTTGTTCAGAATTTGGGAAACCCCGATCTCTTCCCCGTTCACGGTACGCAGCGGCGCGCAGAGAATGCTCTTGGTTCGAAAACCGGTTCGCACGTCCACCGCCTTGTTGAACCTCTCGTCCTTGTAGGCATCGTGAATGATGACCCCTTCGTTCTTGGTGAAGGCCCAACCGGCTACCCCTTTGGTGTTGAGAATGCGAATTTCCCTCCGAAAATTGCCTTGGGCAATTCTCGAATATAACTCACCGGTCGCAGGATCATTGAGAAAGATCGTGCCTCGCTCTGCCCCTATGGTGGAGGTGGTTATCTTGATGAGAACCTCGAGGGCTTCGTCCAGGCTTTTGGTTTTTGCCAAATCAGTCGTGACCTGCAAAAGCATCTCGGCAAACCTCGAAGTTCTCTTGGAATTCGAACCTCCGGGGCTTTTTGAATCGGATTGTTTTTTATCTTCCATGTGTCTTTTCCAGTTCGGATCGAAGTTCGATGATGGTTTCTTGAAGTTCCTTGAACTCCATCGTTTTCAATTGTTTTTCCTTTTGTATGCTTTCGTTGTGCAAATGCCCCTCTTGATCAATTTCGTCCCTCAATGCATTGACCATCCTCTTGAAATGGTTGATTTCATTCTGATGGGTGGCCAACGCCAACTGCACTGCTTCCTGTTTTGAGTATTCCGCTCCATCCAACTCGCTTCTCAATTTGGCTATGTTTTCCCGAAGTGAACGAATTTCACCGCTAGCTGCGTTGGTGGCTCTTTGTACGGCGTCCTGCTGTCGATTGCGGGCGGATTCGACTTGCTTGCGCATGGTCGATACGGATTCACGCAGCTGTTGGTTTTCCTTGGCTGAGGAAGACAGGGCCTTTTGCACCGCTTCGTCTCTCTCCACTCCCTTTCGGTCGATGTCCTCTCTCATTTGCGAGATGCTTTGCTTGAGTGAGTTGATCTCGGTTTCCTTTTGTGACAAGTTCGATTGAACGAGGGCGTTCTTCTCGGCGAGAATTTGATCTATTTTTTCACGGGTAGAAGAAAGGGTGTCTTTGAGGGACTTGATTTCAGACGCTGCTCGCGCTTCCACTTTCTGAATGCTTTCGGATTCCTTGTGTTGCGCGCCCTCGAGTTCTCCCCTCAAGTTTTCAATGGTCTCCCGGAGGGATTTTTTTTCAGCCTCACTTTTCGAAACCGTTCGTTGCACGAGATCGTCCTGCTTGCCTCTCGTTTGCTCTAGTTGGATCCTGAGATTTTGCAGCGAAAGCTTCAACTGGTTGTTTTCGGCATGAGCGGCCGAGTAGGCTTCCCTGACCCTGTCCTCTTGCTGCGCGTGGGTTTTGTCGAGTTCATCCCGGAGGGATTGTACAACCGACTTGAGGGAGCGAATCTCGTTTTCGGATCGAAGTATCGCCCGTTGAACGGTGGATTCGTTCCGTGACCTTTCTTCCTCGAGGCTTTGCCTTGTCGAAGTGAGTGAAACTTTGAGCTGTTGAATCTCCTTGTTGGCGAAGGAGACTGCGTTTTGAACTTCCTGCTCCCGGATGACTGTGCTTTTGTCCAGTTCGTTCCTTAATTCGCCAATCGTATTCTGGAGAGTTTGGTTCAGGGATGCATGAGATGCTATTGCGCGCTGTACGCGGTCGTCCTGCCGAGCCTTTGTGTTTTCAAGGTTTTGCCTCAGCTGAAGAAGGGAAACCTTGAGTTGCTTGGTCTCGACCTGAAAAGCCGATTGCACTGACTGCACGGCCTTGTCTTTGTCGAGCACTGCTTGTTCAAGCTCGTCTCTAAGTTGGGAGACGGTATTTTTGAGAGAGCGGATCTCGGAATTCGTTGTGGAGACGGCCTTTTGTACGTTTTCTTCTTCTCGGGCTTTGGCTGTCTCCATGTTTTCCCTCAGCATGCCGATCGAATGCTTGAGGGAAAGGATTTCGGCCTGAGCCAAGGATCTTTCCTTCTGAACGGCCTCCTCTCTTTCCACGGAAGCTTGATCCAATTCGTCCCTTAGCTCCGAAATCGTCGATTTCAGCGATTCAATCTCCCTTGCCGAAGCCACTCTTGCTCTCTGAACCCGATCGTCCTCCCGGATTTTGGCTCCCTCCAAACCTTCCCTTGTCTTGGCAAGCGATTCTTTCAGTTGCCTGATTTCGTTCCTGGATTTGTTTTGGGTAATTTGCACTGCCTCCGATTGCCTGACGGAAGCAAGGTCGAGTTCCTCTCTTAGTGTGCCTATTGTCTCCTTGAGGGATTTGACTTCAGTTGCGTGATTGCTGGAGAGTTTTTGCGAACTGTCCTCCTTTTCCGCTTTGAGCCTATCCATTTTCTCTCTGGCTAGAAACAAGGTGGCCTTAAGCGAGGTTATTTCGGCGGAATATTCGGAAACGGCCCGTTGGACTGCTTCCTCTTGCTGGTTGCGGGCATTGTCCAGTTCGCCCCTCAACGCCTCGATCGAATTCTTGAGAGATTGGGTTTCCGAATTTGCGGAGGATCGGGTCTTTTGCAGGTCAGTTTCATGTTCAGCTGCCATTCCGTCCAATCGCAACCGGAGGTTTTGCGATGAAACCCTAAGTTGTTCGATTTCCCGGTTTGCCTTGCTTTTTTCCTTTTGGACCAATTCGTCCTTCTCGAATTCCCTCCGGTCGATTTCCGTTCTCAGTTCGGCAATGGTATTTTTGAGGTCGAGGTTTTCCCTGTTTGCGGTCGACAGGATACTTTGGGATTCATCCCGAGCCTTGTCCTTCGCTTCTTCCAATCCATTTCTGAGGTTACCGATGAGCTCCTTGAGCTGCTTTTGTTCGTTGAGATGAACTTGTTTGTGCTTTTGTACGTCGTCCTCAGCCTTTGCCAGGCTTCCATCAAGCTCCTCCCTGAGTTCTTCAACCGTTTCCTTGAGCGAAGTATTTTGTTGATCAAGGAAACGCAGGCTTTTTTGATGAATGGCGTCCTGTTGCTGCCCTTTGTTTACCAATTCATTCCTCAGCGCAAGAATTGTCTGTTTTAAAAAACGATTCTCTTGCAATAGGATTTCAGCCTCCTCGGGGGATACTTGAGACATGCCAAACCTTTATCTTCTGGAACGAAAATTGTAAACAACAAGATTGAGCGATGAATGATTGTGCTTGCAAAGATACTTGAGTACAATTTTTTCTTTTTTCAACGCATGAAACTAATCTACCCCAAATTCACTTCGCTCTTCGTCTTGTTGCTAACGTCAATTTTCATTTGCAGTTGCGGGACTGACGAATCCGAATCCCCTGTCGATGCAAACCAAACTGCCTTTGACGAGGACCTGCATCCGGAAAGTGATGACTTGCCATCTCTTGTCGACGCTGATCCTGAAATTGCCGAGGACTGGGAGTCCTTCCTGGACGA
Source organism: Opitutia bacterium (assembly GCA_018645725.1). Lineage (GTDB taxonomy): Bacteria > Verrucomicrobiota > Verrucomicrobiia > Opitutales > Seribacteraceae > Seribacter. The sequence goes on along the minus strand of JABGWD010000461.1, from coordinate 23,950 downwards.
GGGGGAGACGTTTCTCCCATCGACGGCAACGGGAGCTGAAGATTTTGCAGAGTCGCGTCCTGGCGTGGAAGTGGACGGTCTCGCCCTTTTGGATCCAAACGTTAGTGAAGAGACTCCTGCACTGTCTGGTGAACCGGTTGATTCCAAATCGGTTTTGGCTGACCATGAAGCCGAAAAAGCGCTTTCGAATTTGGAGGAAGGTACAATTTCTCATCAAAGGTCGATTGACGAATTACGCAAAATCAACAGTCGCAAGGATAGGACGATTGCCTCCCTGACCAAGCTGAACCAGGAACTTGTCACTGAGATCAGCCGGTTGAAGGGCAAGAGTCTCGAACAAACGGTTTCCGTCTTGAAACCGGACGAATCGGCAAGCGACAAACTTTTTGGCCTTCGTGCCGAGGTCAAAAACCTACGGGGCAATTTGCACATCAAGTCAAAGGAAATTCAGGATTTGCGTATCCGAAACGATTCCTTGGAGGAAAGAATCAGCGTATTGGAACTCAACCCGTCGAAGAAGCTTTCCGGTTCCAGGTTGTCGCCCAGGCAGAAAGATCTTTCCCAAATCGTCTCCTCCTTGGGTCCCGTCGCCCCCGCAGTCGATGCCGTTAAGGAAACCCGATTGTTTTCCGGTGGATGCAACCTGCAATTCGATGCCGTGGTAACTGCTTTGAACGGGAAGAACAAGGAGGCTTTCTACACCGAATTTTTCATTATCGATGAAGACGTCGAAGGCGTCCTGAGAAAGGGCGGGGTCGAACTTTCCGATTTTTCGGGGATCGATTCCTATGCGGAGTTATGGGCTCGTTCCAGAAAAAACTCATTTTTGTTTCCAAACGTTCAAAAGAACATCAGATCTTTGCTTTTGAAATTGGTTGAGAATGGTCAGGGGCAGAGGGTAAGAACCGATATTAACGGTGCGGCTACCCTGGAAAACCTTCCGTCCGGCAAATTCTTCGTAGTGGGCACGGCATCCTTGGGTAAGATCGGCGTAACTTGGGACGTGCCGGTTGTTCTTCGAACGGGGGCCAACAAGCTGTCTCTGACCTTGGCGAATGCGAGTTGGAGCCTGTAAATGTTCGTTTCGCCACTTATTTTTATTGGAATTGCCAAGATTGCTTCATTTCCTGTATAAGTTGTTTTTATCTAATCACCTTCCTATTTAATTATGTGCCCTGAACAATCATCCGATACAAAGAAACTTCAGTTGTCTTTCAGGCAAAAGCTGAGCATCATCCTTTCCTTTGCCAAGGACAAGGTAGTCGAGCAAATTCAGTGCGTTTGGTTCATCATTCTTTACCTTGTCGTGTTCCAATTGCTGGTCCTCGGCTTGCCCATTGTGTACTCCTTGATGATCGCGGTCGGAATAGGCATTGTAATCATTGGGCTCGCCTTTTTCATGGAAGGACTCCGTTTGGGGCTTATGCCGCTAGGGGAGACTCTCGGGTCCACTCTTCCACGTAAAAAGATATTTGGTATCCCATGCCTGCCTGCAAGCTTGGCTTTCGGCTTTGTCCTGGGAGCTTTTGCTACCTTCGCCGAACCTGCTATCGGCGTGTTGCGAGCAGCAGGTTCCGGTGTTGATCCAACGCTTGCCCCCTTGTTGTGGACCATTCTCAATACCGGAGCCACCAACCTCGTGAATTGCGTGGGAGCGGGAGTGGGTATTGCCGTTCTTCTGGGTGTGCTCCGTTTTTACAAAGGCTGGTCTCTCAAGCCTTTCATTTACGTGGGCGTCCTTGTTCTTTCCACTTTTACGCTGTATTTTCAATTCTCGGATGATCGACTTCAGCACGTGCTCGGTCTGGCTTGGGACTGCGGTGCTGTAACGACCGGACCGGTCACCGTACCGCTCGTTCTTGCCCTCGGCATTGGGGTTTGCCGCATTGTTTCGACTGGGGGTTCGAGCAATACCGGTTTTGGTGTCGTCACGCTTGCCTCTCTCTTTCCCATTCTTGCAGTTCTCTGCTATGCCACTTTCCTCTTTGAAACCAAGGACTATTACTTCGCCACTTATCATACCGAGGAAAATGGATTCCCAAAAGAAGACTGGCATACGATAGCCATTGAAAAGGAAGGTGGAGAAAAGTATGGCAAAAACTATGACAAAGGCTACCAGCGATACGGCGATGTCGTAGCGGAGAGAAGATTGGCATCGGCCAGTGGGGCTTCCGGGGGGGATGCTGCGCGCTCTCTTTCCAAAAAAGATTTGGCCGAGGTTAGAGAAGAGTTGAGCAAGAATGGAAAGCTTCCCGATGGATACAGCCTGCAAACCCAAATCGCCGAAGCCGAATTAACTTCCACTCCACTTGATCCGGAAGACAATGGATCCCGTGAGACCGTTCAAGTGGCCGGCACCAATACCATCATTGTGAGAGATGGCGTGGATACACCCGATGAAGTGTGGAATCCTAAAACTGAAATCATGGCGGCCCTGACCAACAACTTTGATTTCTTTCCAAACACCTTCAAGCCTGATGAAGATTCGAACGGAAATGGCTTGCTGGATGCAGGAGAAGATATTTATAGCGATGCGAGTGGAGAGATTGTCTACAACGAACCAGATGAATTGTCTTCGGACGCAGTAATTGGAACTGAGAAAGGTTTAGACGGACCGGATCAGGACCGCGGCGCAATCGAAGGAGCCCTTTGGGCGATTGTTCCCCTGTGTTCCATCTTGTTGATTGTTCTTGTCGTCGGTCTTAGGCAACCCCCGAAGCACTACGACGAATTATTCATTGGAATTGCCTGCGCAGTTGTAGGCATGGGTCTCTTTAACTTGGGCATAGCGCTCGGTCTGACCCCATTGGGGGAGCAACTCGGCGGAAACGTAGTGTCCAGTTTTGCCTCCATTGAGCCTTGGGCTGCCGAAGGTTTCGTTGATCCGATGTTTGCCTCCTCCAACATGGGCAAAGCTTTGGCGATCCTTTTCGGTTTTATTCTGGGCTACGGAGCCACCTTGGCCGAACCTGCCCTTAATGCGCTTGGCGCCACGGTGGAAAAAATCACCGTCGGCGCTTTCAAGAAGAGCTTGCTCATGCAAACCGTTGCCACGGGCGTTGCGCTTGGTATCTCCACCGGAGTGGCTAAGATTGCTTTTAATCTCGATCTTTGGTACCTGCTTGTTCCACCCTACCTAATCTTGATGTTGATCACCTACCTTTCGAGCGAGGATTTCGTGAACTTCGGTTGGGACAGCGCAGGCGTTACCACTGGACCCATCACCGTGCCACTCGTTTTGGCGATGGGCCTTGGCATTGGATCAAAGACCGGAGCCATCGATGGCTTTGGAGTTCTTGCCCTGGCTTCCATCGGACCCATCATTACCGTTCTCACCGTTGGGCTTATCGTCCGAAAGAAACCCAAGGCCGATGAGGACGAAACCGCAACCGCACCGGAGACCGCCTAAGATGAGCAACTTCAACCAAAGCGAGAACTTCTCTCTTCTCTCCCTCATCCTGCCCAAGGAATCGGTAGTCCCTGTCTCAGATGCCATCGGCAAGGCCGGAGCCTCCGGCATCTTCGAGGTCACCGCCCGGGGTTCTGTACTGAACGAGGGTGGCTTCCTTCAACGGATGTTCCCGCCACCTGCTCCCGAACAGCATCTTCTGCAGACTCTGGTGCCCAACGACAAGGTGAACGCCGTTACCGAAGCGGCCGTGCAAGCAGGAAACCTCTCCCGAGTGGGTGCCGGAGCCGTTTTCGTCATAGGCTGCAATGACATGCGTCACACCGAAAAGTTTCCCGTCCCCTCCTCATCCGAAGAGGGTGCCAATGGTTCTTCCGGTGATTACGCCGCCGAACTTGAGGCAATTTGCTGCATTTGCGAAATCGGAATAGCCGATGAAATCGCCAAAGCCGCCCTCCTGAAAGGGGCACCCGGTCCAACCGTTACGTTTGGCGAAGGTGGCGGAGTGCGCGATAAGATTCCACTTCTGCGCATCACAAAGGGCCCCGAAAAGGAATTCGTGTGGTGCATCGTGGACAAGAATGAAGCTGACGAAGTATTTGCCGACATGGCGCGTGCCGGAAAAATCACCGAACCAGGCAGGGGATTCATGTATTCCATCCCCGTCCGCTCCGGGCTTATCAATGTCTCAAGCACGGTTTCTTCCTCCGCCCACGGTGCCAACATGGAACAGGTAATATCTGCCTTGGATGACCTAAAGGGAGGCAAAGATTGGAGAACGGCTGCGGAATCAGGTGCTAGCAAAGCTCTCAAGACAACCTTTCTTGAGAACCTCGTGGGACTCTACTGCATCGTTCCCCGTGACAATTACGAGGAAGTTTATGACTCCGTCTTGGAGGGAGGGGCACCCGGGGTAAGTACGAATTTCGGTCTTATGCTTGATGCCGATTCAGGCACCGGCCAACAACAAAACGAGGAATGGGCTTTGGTCTATACTTCGGTGGGGCCAAACAGCGTGGACGATCTGCGTGAAAAGGTCTCATCGAGACTTAATGAAAAGGGGATCAAGCGTTTTGCTTTTTACTCCCTTCCGATTCCTCGCGCCCTAACTTATTTGGGCGGTTGATTAGCTTCGCCAAGGGTCTTGTCGGGCATCGACAAGGTCATTGAATTGCACTCGTCTACTACTGACTCAGGCAGGGAGTAGTGTCTTGGCTAAATTCTTAAATCGATAGGTTCAACTGCAACGACGACCATTCTCCTTGCACTCGATTTTGGCAATTGAAATTGATTCCTTCCGTCCGCAGAAGGTCACTGAAATGCGCCTTCACCAAGTCGATTTCCTTTTCCAGAATTCCCGAAAGGACAAGAACACCGTCCGATTTTGTCTGTCGAAGAAGAGTAAGAGAGTTCTGCATTAGGATATCCGCCTGAATGTTGGCTACAACGAGGTCAAATGCTTCTTTGCCCTCAAGTTCCTCCACGGACTGGACTTGAAAGTCAACGTCTCCCTCTACTGAATTTCGCTTTGCGTTCTCCTTTGCAACCTTGATTGCGTCCGGGTCAAAATCAATGGCCCTTACCTTTTCAATCCCCAAAAGACATGCGGAAAGGGACAAAATGCCTGAACCACAACCGATGTCCAAGCAATCTTTGACTTGCTTTGATTCGCAAATGCCGATCATGCTTTCGAGGCACAAGCGGGTTGTTTCATGATTTCCCGTGCCAAAGGCCATTCCGGGGTCAAGGTAAAGAGCGTGGTGCCCCGAAGGTATGGGAAAACTTTCTTTTTCCCATTCCGGAACCCAATGAATGGTGCCATGTGACCACGGTTTGAAATGTATCTTGTACGCTTCGGTCCAATCCTCCTCTTCAAAATCTTCATGTTGGAATTCGCCGTCAAAGGTATTTTCCCAAATCGATTCCAAATCCGAAATCGCTTGTTTAGCCACCTCAATTGAGTTGAAAAAACCTTCGATTTTACCATGTCCGTCATCGGAGTTTACGGTAAGGCTCCAATTGTTCGGAGCAATTTCGTAGAGTGCGTCCTCGAGTGTTCCAATGCAATCGGGGAGGAGAGGGAGACTTGATTTGATCACGATTCGGGGAAGGGAATCGAACCGACAGACAGATCGCGAATTACCGCGGGCAGAATCATGTGTTCGACTCCTTGAATTTTTCGCCGGATCATTTCGACCGTATCCCCCTGCATTATGCGGACCGGTGCTTGGGCAATGATTTTGCCGCCGTCCACCTCTTCATTTACCCAATGAGCGGTGCAACCGGATATTTTCACTCCGTGGTCAAAGGCTTGATTGATTGCATGAAGTCCCGTGAAGCTCGGAAGAAGGCTTGGGTGCAAGTTAAGTATCTTCCCCTCAAAAGCATCGATGAAGGAGGGTCTGAGGATTCTCATGAAGCCTGCCAGGGCAATCAAGTCTGGTTCGTATCCTCTTATGGTTTCGATCCACGCTTGTTCAGACTTCTCATCGAACTTGGAATTGAATGGACCGGGATCCAGGTAACGGTTTTCGATATTGTGGTCTTTGGCGATCTCGAGAATTCCGGATTCCCGTTTGTCGGACAGAATGGCAATGATCTCGGCATTTCCCAAAAGTTGTTTGGTTTGCGCTTGAACGATTGCTTTGGCATTCGTGCCTTTCCCGGAACCTAGAATTACAGTCTTCATCGATCCGTCTAGGTTACGGTTGGAAGAGATTGAATCCTTTTGAGCAGAGAAGTCGTACTCGTTCCCTGAACAAAGGGTACGAACTTGATGGATGCCTTGACTGAACGAAGGGCTTCCTTTTCCTCAGGGTCAATCGAATCTTCCGTGTAGTCTCCCGACTTGACGTACACGTCGGGTTGCAAGGCAAGGATTTCTTTGACCAGTCTTCGATTCTCGAAAAGCGTGACTCCTGAAACACAAGTGAGTGAGGCGAGCAAGCAGGCGCGTTCTTCCTCCGGGATTATGGGTCTGTTCTCGCCTTTGAGATTACGCGTACTGGAGTCGGAATTCATGGCTACCCAAAGATAATCACCTAGCTTGGAAGCTTCCGTGAGACTGCTGACGTGTCCGTAGTGCAGAAGGTCAAAACATCCATTGGTAAGAACAAAGGTTTTGCCCGATTTCTTGGCGTCTTCCCTGAAGCGAACGGCTTCGTCGAGGGAAGTCGAAAATGCCTTGGCAATGTTTTCTCTTGGTTTTCCGGTCAATTGTCTCCTTCAAAAAAACGTTTTGCCTTCCCCATGAAGCCTTCCTCTGCCGTCAAGTCCTTGTCTCCGCATGATTTTCCGAACTCAACTAGTTTCTCTCTTTGTTCCTTCGTCAGCTTGTTTGGCACTTGAATAATGACTTTCGCGTAAAGATCACCGGTTCTCGAGGGTGACCGAAGGTTGGGCATCCCTTTGTCCTTGATACGGAAAGTTTTGTTCGAGGGCGTTCCGGCTGGGATTTTCAAGGAAACTTTCCCGTCAAGGGTGGGGACTTGGACCATTCCTCCAAGGGTAGCAAGAGTAAAGGGAATCATCATTTCATGAAAAAGATCGTCTTCATCTCTATCGAGAAACTCATGGGACTTGATCCTGACGTCAACATAAAGATCGCCCGATGGTCCACCCCTTGGACCTGCATCACCCCGTCCCCTCGAACACAATCTGTTTCCGTCTCCCACACCTTTCGGAACGTTTACTTTGATTTTCGTGGGAGACCTTTTCCTTCCTTCTCCCTTGCAGCCGGTACAAGGGTTTTCAATCATTACTCCGGAACCGGCGCATGAAGGACATGTCCTCCTGATGCTTATGAAACCTTGGTTGGATGCGACTTGACCGACACCCCCGCAAGTCGAGCACATGATCTTCCCTGAACCCGCCGCCGCACCACTTCCGGAGCAGGAAGAGCATTCGGCGTGATGTTGATACTTGATCTCCTTTTCAACACCGGATGCCGCTTGTTCAAGAGATATTTCGACCGCTACACGAAGATCCGACCCTCTTTGCTCCGCTCCTCCCGAAGCGGATCCCCCACCAAAGAAATCTTCAAAAATGCTGCCGAAACCGCCACCACCGCCACCACCGCCACCGAAGACGTCCCTGAAAAGATCGAATGGATCAACTCCCCCCGAAGTAGGGCCTCCCCCCCGAAAGGCATCATGGCCGAATTGGTCATATTTTCTTCTTTTGTCACGATCCTTGAGGACTTCAAACGCAGCTGAGATTTCCTTGAATCTCTCCTCTGCCTCGTTATCCCCGGGGTTCTTGTCCGGATGATACTTGACGGCAAGTTTTCGGTAGGCTTTTTTGATCTCGTCGTCACTTGCGCCTCGGTCGACCCCGAGCACTTCATAGTAGTCTTTTTCTGACATGGTCGTTTTCGTACGTTATTCGAATACCAATCGGGTTCGCAAATCAATCTGCTTCCCCATCTGTGGACGAAGCCTTGGCCAGGATTACTGAAGCGGGCCTCAGGAGACGTTCTCCGATCCGGTAACCGGTCCTCACGGTCGTGATGACGTTTCCTTCCTCGCAGTCATTGTTTTCCTCGTACCCTATGGCTTCATGCAACTTGGCGTCGAATGCTTCGCCAGTTGGTTCGATGACTTTCAATCCATATTCGGACAACGTCGTTTCCATCAGAGTCATGGCCATGGAAAACCCTTCCACGAAATTGGAAGTTTGTTCGTGTTTCTTGGCTTCTGCAAAACCGAGTTGAAAGGCATCCATAACGGGAAGCAGGTCGGAAATAATTTGCGACCTTGTTCTTTGAACGGCGTCTTCCCTTTCACGAATCGAACGTTTCCGGATGTTTTCCAAGTCTGCGACCGCTCGGAGGTATTTGCTTTTAAGATCGTCCTGCTTGCCATACGCATCGTCCAATTTTGATTTCAAACGGCCGACCGATTCTTCCTTTTCCTCTTCGGACAGTTCGGCCTCCGGCGCATCTGTTTCCACAGGGTCTTGGTTTTCGGGATTTGGTATGTTTTCTTCTTGTTCCATTGTTTTGAGTAAGGCAGTTCCGGAGAAGGGGTTAAATATTCGGGTTAAAGTAAAATGGATTGGGGAGGAAGTGGTTTCAGCAAAACCGATCCGTGACCAAAATGCTTGAATCTTCCGGAGGAGAAATCAAACAGTTGCTGGAAAAAGGGCAGAGCGCATGTTCCCCTTTTTCCATTTTTACCTCATCGACCAACAGCTTGCCTTCGAGTACGTGAATCATGATTGGATCTGAATTGCAGTCTTTTAGGCTTACGGGGTTATTTTTCGTGAGATTGAATTTTTTGATTCGAAAGTGCTTGGAGTCAGCGATGATTTCCATGCCTTTCTTGATCGTGGTGGTCCTGGGTTTTGGTTCGTAATCTTTAAAATCAATGCACTGCATCGATTCTTCGATATGCAAGGTTCTCGGCCGGCCGTTCAACCCAAGTCTTTCCCAATCGTATACTCGGTAAGTAGTATCAGAATTCTGTTGGATTTCGAGGATTAAGTTGCCTGCGTCGATAGCATGTAGCCTCCCGCTTTCAACCAATACCGAATCGCCTTTTTTCGATTGTACCCGATGACAGAGTGCCTCGACAGTCTTGGATTCCGCCGCTTGGACAAAATCATTCGGGGAAGTTCCCTTTTTAAGCCCGATGAAAAGTCCGGCATCCGGAGCTGCTTCCGCTACGTACCAATTCTCCGTTTTCGGTTCTCCTGACAATTTTTTGGCGACCTTTTCGGGGGGGTGAACCTGCAAGCTCAGGCGTTGCGAACAGTCCAACCACTTTACGAGCAGGGGGAATGGACGTCCTTGCTGCCAATTCGGACCCATGACGCTCTTCCCTTGCTGCTCCAGCAACGTTGAAAGGGTTTGGCCCCTCATGCTTGTGTTGGCGACGACCGAGTTGTCGTTCTTCCTGTCAACGATTTCCCATGATTCGCCGATTCGGGAATCCTTCGGGGTGTCCCTTCTCAAAAGGTCTCGGATCATGGTTCCGCCCCAAATCCTTTCCTTGTAGATCGGTTCAAACTTGAAAATCATCATGAATTCCTTTTCTATACTATTATGTGTGAAGTGGAAGCATGTTTGCTTTAGTGCAAATCATCCGGGAGGCGGCTTGTTTTGGCTAATTCGGTATCCGAGTCAGGCAAAGGCAAGGGGTTGGGTAACGTGTCTCCGGGCAAAAAACCCTGGGTTGCCTTTGGGAGCGGGCTCTTGGGCATCCTTCTCCTCGTTTCGCTTATCGACTACAACCCTTCCAATTTTCATTCTTCACCTCCTGCGGGATCATCTCCGTTGCTCGGTCAAATGGGGGTCAACGTGGCTCGCTTCCTGTATGGCATTCTAGGTATCGCCGCATGGCTATTGCCTTGGTTGTTTGGGACCATATCCTTTCTTTGGTCCACGAGGCCGCCGACAAGGGAAAAAATACGTAAGATCGCAACCATTGCCGTTGCGATCGTTTCGATTGCCGTGTTGGCCAACGTTCGCCATTATGCATTGAATCCAGAGGATCGCCAAACGGACTTCCCTCCCGATTTGTATGAACATGGCGCCGGCGGCTCGATTGGGGCAATCCTTTACTCCGGCATGCCATGGCTTTCTTCTCCGGAAGATGTCAGCGGTGGTTTTTTTCTAGTCTGGATGGGAGCGTTGGGTACGAGCATACTTATGGCTTGTTTGCTGGTAGCGAGTTTATGCATCCATTTTTCGATGGAACCTCTGAAATTACTTGCTGCTCTTGTTGGCTTGGGCAAGAAAGTCAAAGAGCAGCTTCCCGACAAGAAGGTTAAGGAGAATTCCCCCGAAACAACTTCGAGCACGAACCAAAAGACAGAGAAGATCGACGAATCTGCGTCAAAGGATGATACTGAACGGAAGCCTCCAAACAAATCCTGGAAATTCCCTTGGTTTGGAAAAGAAAAGGATGACGATTTGCTTTTCGGGGACGTCTCGATCCAAAACGACGGTAGTTCGGGCAACCAACCCGTGCGACCCTCTTCCCAAAAAGCAAAACCAAAGAAAGCCAAACAAAAAGCGAATGAAGCTGAGATAGAAGAACCTGACACAGAGGAACCTGCGGACACTCCCGATCCTCCCGCTGATGAGGTTTCTCCAAGTGAAAAAACCAAAGCCGATGAAAGTGTTGATCAGGATCTTGATCAGCAGGGTGATGCGGATGAAGGGATGGATGGCTTCAAGGTCGTGCGACCTGCCAAAACCGAAAAAGCGGCCGATTTGTTTCCCGAACGAAAAGGCGATTACCATTATCCTACGCCCGATTTGCTGATGGATCCTCCCGAAGTCGAATCAAGCGGCGACGAGGATCACATGATCAAGGCCAAGAGATTGAAGGAAACCTTGTCTGAGTTCAAGATAGAGGTTGAAATGGGGGAGGTGCACACTGGTCCTGTCATCACGAGGTACGACGTTCACCCCGCTGCCGGAGTGAAAGTAGAGAAAATAGCCAACCTTGACAAGAACCTGGCCATGGCTCTCAAGGCGGACAGTGTTAGAATTCTCGCTCCGGTGCCAGGCAAGGGGTGCGTTGGCATTGAGGTTCCCAATGCCAATCCCTCCGATGTTTGCCTAAAGGAAATCCTTGAATCAAAAGCGTGGGCGGATGCCCGAGCAGACATACCGATTGTGCTTGGAAAAGATGCAAGCGGACGACCTTTGGTCGCTGATTTGACCAAAATGCCTCACCTCCTGGTTGCTGGATCCACCGGCTCGGGGAAAACGGTTTGCATCAATGCGATTATTGCTTCCCTTTGCTACCACTCCAGTCCCGACGACGTTCGGTTTATTATGGTTGATCCGAAAATCGTGGAAATGAAGGTATATAATGATCTGCCTCACATGCTCATACCAGTGGTGACGGATCCAAAGAAGGTTCCCGGAGCCCTGAAGTGGCTTTTGATCGAAATGGAACGTAGATACCAGATCTTTTCCAAGGTCGGTGTACGAAACGTTGCGGGATTCAACGCGAAGATTCTCAAGGACAAAGAGGAAAGGGAAAAGGCACAGTTACTAGACGCCCAGATGACCCCCGAGGAAAGAGCTGCCTTGTCAAACATAGAGGTTCCCCGTGACGATCATGTTCTGGAGATACCGGAAAACAAGTTACCCTACATCGTTTGCATAATCGATGAACTTGCTGACCTTATGATGGTCGCTCAGGCTGACGTGGAGACTGGAATCGCCCGACTAGCCCAACTTGCCAGAGCCGCAGGCATTCACTTGGTTATTGCTACGCAACGACCTTCCGTGAACGTCATCACAGGCGTGATCAAGGCTAACCTACCCAGCAGAATATCTTTTAGGGTCGCTTCTTACAGGGATAGCCAGACCATTTTGGATGGCAAGGGTGCGGAATCTCTTCTCGGAAAAGGGGACATGCTTTTCATTCCTCCCGGTGGATCCACTTTTATTAGAGCCCAAGGGGCTTTCGTCAGTGATGACGAAATCAACGGAATTGTTGAATTCCTGAAGATTAACGGCCCTCCGCAAATCATTGAGGAAGTTCGGGACCAAATCGAAGCGGCGGGTGAGGACGAAGTGCTTGGGGGTGGTGACGGTGATCCGGATGAAGATCCCATGATCCGAAAGTCCATTGAAATCATACGCACGACCAAGAGGGCATCCACTTCCAATCTGCAAAGAAAACTCAGCATCGGATACAACAGGGCTGCCCGCATCATGGACGAGCTTGAAGACAGGGGTGTCGTCGGACCCGACGTGCCGGGGCAGGGTAGGGAAATTTTGTTGGATATCTAATAATTTGCGAATAATCGAAATCTCCGCTTGCAAAAAGTTTCCCATCGATGAAGTCTGAATTTGTAAAAACGCAATCCAGATGGCAATAGGACAAAAATTAGAAGAAGCTAGAAACAGAAAGGGTATTTCCTTAAGGGAAGCTTCGGAAAGCACGAAAATCCGAGGGGATTACCTTAGTGCCTTTGAAGCAGGTCAATTTGACATTGATCTTCCGGAAGTCTACCTTCGTGGCTTTGTGCGTCTTTATTCTCGTTTTCTAGGCTTGGATCAGGATGCGGTGTTGGCGGATTTGAGCCTGGAAATGGGAAACTCTCCATCCCGGTCCGCAAAAAAATCTCTAGGTTCCTTGAGTGCTCCCGATAACCCGGAGAGCACGGACTATTCCAATGCGCCTCCTTCTGTAGGCAAGTCATCCGCCGATTCTCCCAGTTATCCCAATTTGCTCAAACCCCTGCTTATCGTTGGTGCCGGAATCGTTCTCCTTTCGCTCGTGATCATTATTATCATCGCGACCGGAAAGGACACTCCTCAACCCGAAAACCAGGAGGCATCTCCCGGTAGTGGTACCATTACCGAAACCAATCCTTCCGCAGTACCCTCGGTTGTTCCCATAACGGGAAATGAGCATTCGCTTCGCTTTGCCGTTATTGCTCCGATCAAGCACTTGATCGTTAGAAACGAAGGCGGACTTTTTCCGGAGACAAATCAGAAAACCCACGAATTCAAGGATTTGCCTGCAGGATGGGAGGGAACCCTTACATTCAGGGATTCATTCAAGTGTTACTGTTCATCACTCGAGAATCTTAGGTTTTTCGTGGACGACGGAGCGGAAAAGAAAATTGAAGGCGAGGGAACCGGGAACTTCACCTGGAAGCCCGAGTAACTGGCTTTTCCCAATCAGCCTTCTTTCAAGGCAAAAGGCATTGATTCCTGCCTCCGTACACTTGTTGCGGATCAGGTTGTTATCTGGATGAAGGAGTTATGCTTAGAGTCAAAAGCTTTTGTTTCCGCATGATCTTGATCTTTGCTTTCTGCATTGGCTTCAATAGTCCGATTGCGTCCGTGTAGTCGTAGATTGACTCGATCTTTTTTCCTTCGAGCTCAATGATTAGGTCTTCGCTCTGTATTCCTGCCAAGTCTGCAGGACCGCCCTTGCTCACCCCCGAAAGAAGAACGCCTTTCTTGTCCGTCTGAGAATAGTCGGGTATTGTTCCCAAGTAGACACTTAAGCGACCTCTTGATTTGGGCGGGGGAGCTTGAGCCACATAGCCAAATTCATTTTGCTTTGCCAGTGTTTGAATTAACCTGCTGAAAAGCTTGGAGGTGTCGGCAATGCCTTTGTAGTTTATTTTGTCAACTGTATCGGAAGGAGCGTGATAATCTGCGTGCAACCCTGTGAACGCACTGAGAATGGGAATGCCTTTTGTGAAAAACGAAGTGGTGTCCGTCGGAATGTGACTGTCGTTTTGCAAATTCAGGTTCAACCCGACGGGGACGTTGGCCTGTTGTATTATTTTTTTCCAACCGGTTGATGAACCGACTCCATGCAGGGTTAGCTTTTTTTGATACCTGCCGACCATGTCAAGGTTCAGGTAGGCCACGATCTCCCTGTTTCCCTCTCCATCGTTCTTCGCGGGGAAGGCACGCATGAAATGGGAAGATCCGACAAGCCCTATTTCTTCACCAGACCAAGCAACAAAAAGAACGTCATACAAAGAATCAAGAAGCCCCCTTTTTCTAAGATCCGCCAAATATTCGGCAATTTCCAGAAGAGCACCAATTCCGGATGCATTGTCATCTGCTCCCGGGTGGATTTTGCCTTTTTGGGATTTCTTGGCACGCGAACTGGTCTTTCCTATTCCAATGTGGTCAAGGTGGGCCCCGATGACCAGGAATTGGTCGGAAACCTTGCCTTTTTCCGCTCGGATCCATCCGAGAGTGTTTCGGCCAATACCTTTCTTTCTTTCGATGGAAACAGAAAGGCGAAAGAAAGTTTTTTTCAGAGGGAATCCAATTTGTGGTTCTCCATTCGCCAGTTTTTTGCACCATGATTGGAACTCTCTGGAATTGGTTTGAAAAAGCCTTGATGCCATTTCACGGGTAACCGAGATTGCATGAATCGAAATGGTATCCTTCGCGGGACTTGCCGAAAATTCAATCAGTTTGTCATTCGGTTGTTCAAAGTCCGAGACGAAGATAATCCCCTTGGCCCCTAAATCACGGGCTACGGATGCTTTCTTTCTGAACGTAGAGTCGTAATAATGAGCTTGCCTCCGTTTTTCGTTCCATTGCGGGGGTAACTTGCGTAGCACCATGACCCACTTGTTTTTGACATCCAAATGAGTGTACGAATCGTACTCGGGCCACTCGGTAGACTTTTTTAAGCGAAGCCCATAACCGGCGAAAGTGATTTGATCAAATTCAAGGGTGCCCGATTCGCTAAAGGGCATCGGAGTCCAATCCTTGGCGATTTCCAAGGTCTTGAAAAGCTTTCCTTCCGAAGAGTTTTCGAGCTTACAGTCAGCAGATAACTCTGCTGTATTGAAAAAAGAAAATTCCTGAAACCAGCTTCCATCGGATGAAAAGGGTTCTAGCCCATAGGACCGAAAGGAATTGGCGACATATTCGCTGCCTAGTTTTTCGCCCTTTGATCCTGTGAACCGACCCTCAAGCTCGTCAGAGCAAAGATAAGCCAAATGTTTTTTGGCATCCTCCTCAAGGATTTGAGGAGACGTTGCCTTGTTTTGCGCAACCGTTTTCTTTGATTCATCTTGGAATGACTTTTTTGGTGAAAGAGCCAAGCGGCTAAGGACTTGCTCGTGATTCCAGTCGGCGATGAAAATTTGGGATTTTTTGTCACTGGTATTGTTGCTGGTCCACGAAAGCAATTTCCCATTTGGTGAGAAACTGGGCAAGCCGTCAAAACCGGGAGATTCGGTAATTCTTACGGGCTTTCTTTGGCCGTCGATATCGACGGCATAGAGTTCAAAGTTATCAAAACCGTGAAGATTCGTGGAAAAGATCAAGTATTGATTGGAAGGATGAAAAAAAGGAGCCCAGGACATTGCGTTCAATGCAGTTAGTTTTTTTTCTTTTCCGGATTCCAGATGCATTCGGAAAATTTCCGCTTTGTGTCCATTTTTGGAAAATCTTCTCCAGCAGATTTGATCGCCTTGATTATTGAAAAAAGGTCCGCCGTCATAACCCGGCGTGTGCGTAAGTTGCCGTATGCCCGTGCCGTCGGAGTTCATCAGAAAAATATCATTGAAATAGGACTTGTCCCGGTCGAAGATTTCAACTTCTTCTTCGATAAGTTTTTTTGAATAAGCATTTCGGTTCGAGGCGAAGACTATTTTTTTACCGTCCGGAGAAAAGGAACCTTCGGCATCATACCCATCCGCAAACGAAATGCGCTGGGTTTTTCCTGACAGGGTGTCGGTTTTGAACAGTTCGTAGTTCCTGTCGTAATCCCAACTGTACTTTCGGGCTTTGCCGCTTTTTCTTGCCGTCAGTTCCTCGGTCTGTTTCAGGCTGGCGTTAGTGTCCAGGTGCGTTGACGAGTAAAGTATCGAACGCTCATCGGGGTGGATCCATGCGCAAGTAGTTTTCCCGATCCCAGGGGAAACAAGTTTGTTTTCCCCCGAAACCAAATCCAAAAGGTAGATTTGGTAAAAGGGGTTTTGCTCGAAATTTTCAGATTGGTAGACTAACTTTTTCCCACTTGCAGAAAAGTAACCTTCGCCTGACCGAGCCCCTTCGAAGGTAAGTTGCCTTGCGTTTTTGATAATTTCATCCACTGACGCACGCAGGTGATCAGTGTGCGCGACAAAGATGAAGAACAGGATAAACGTAGGTTTGTACATAGGGTTTTAAAACGTAACAAACATCATCTACCCGAAAACGGTCAACTCAGCAACCGCTCGATTAGGAAACTAGAAAATTGATTGCTAGTTGATTTCCTCGTCAATCAGTAGCTTTCTGGCAAACCAAAACCAAGTGTTTCCTTTGATCAATGCGGAGAAATCGATTTTCACAAAATCGCCTGCCTTCGTGTTCAAGCGAACGGTCACGTCTTTAACGTTCCTGCCTTCGACAATATTGCTGACGGTTTCCCGGGCAATATCCAAGTCATCCGGATAAACGAAGTTCAGGAATGGCTTGCTTTTCACTTCGTCTACGGAAAAACCCAAATAATCGGCCCAAGGAGAACCGGTTCCATGAAATAGAATTTCTCCATCCACAATTTCCATCGTTCCGGAAAAATCGGAATCAACCGACAGTCTGTCCAAGGTAAAGGACTTTTCCTCGAGAGGGACCGAACCTCTCATGGCAAGTTTATGATTCTGATAATGCTTTGGCGTAATGTTAAGCCTTCTTTTGAACGCTCGGTGGAAATAGTGGACGCTTTCGAATCCACAGGCCAATGATACTTGTTTGACACTTACTTTCGTAGCCGAGAGCATTTTTTGCGCTTGCACGATTCTTGTCCGAATCAAATCTTCAGTTGGGCTTGCTTCGAATTCCTGCTTGTACAAGGAAGCAAATCTACTTGCGCTCAAACCCATCATGTTCGCCATTTGCCCGATTGTCCAAGCTTTGGCAAAATTTTCGTGGACTTCGGATCTCAAGTCTCTGAGCCTTTGGGAGTGATCAGGCATTGAAAGTACAAAATCCTGTTTTGAAAAACGTACCACCTTGGTAAGCAGCTCATCCAAGGTTGAACTGATGACTCTTTCGTACAACATATCCATAGCCCTGAATTCCTTGACAATTTTATCCAGAAGAGCGTCTATGAAGTAGGTTTGAAGGGGTGTGTGAACAGTGTCGCAATCGAGACCGGCCTGGGAAACCAATCGAGTGGCATCCGAGCCCTTGAAGGATATCGAGTCATATTCCCATTCGTCGTCTTTGCTTTTCAGGTAGTGGGGCGAACTGGGCGAAACCAACAAACAATCTCCTGCGTTGACCTCGTTCAATCCAATGCTGGTTTTGGCCAAAGCCGCAGTTTTAAATACGTACAAGGTATAACATTTCTGTCCCTTGGCTTTGTCTATAAAATGATCTTTTCCTCTCCTGACGCCAAGATCAACGGATAAAACTCTGATTTTCATTTGTTTTGGGCAAAAGTTATGAATTGTAACTCAATAACAAACTATAATTTCTACAAGGATTGCAGAATAAGTCAAATTAAAGTTTATCGGGGTATCTCTTTGCGGCATATGCATGCATAAAAGTGTTCTCGATGAAAATAAAGTAGTTATTTAAATACCTAAACAAGCCTGGCGCGAAAATGATTAGGCTCGGGGTAACTGTAATTTTGAAAAGGCAAAGTCGGCGCACTGACAAAAGTACTGAATCAATTCGAAACCAGCTTGGCTTTCGGTTCGAAGAGATGGGGGAAGGAGGAGTCGGTTTGCTCTGTTCTTGGGTTCGTTATTATTGATCCGCGTTAGAATCAACGCATTTTGGGCCTTTGAGCGGGTCAAGTTGACCGACAAGCTGAGGATGACCCTCAGCCTTCTCGTTCAATTCGATCCATTCCTGAAGTTCGTCAGGCACGTCCATATCGGGATAAATAGCCTCAACCGGACATTCGTCCATGCAGGCGTTGCAATCAATGCAAGTTTCCGGATTGATATAAAGCCTGTCCGGCAGTTCGTGAAAGGCGTCAACTGGGCAAACGGCAACACAAGTAGTGTACTTACAATCGACGCATTTTTCTGTTACGACATAGGTCATGATATAATAATTTCTCGAATTATCGATCTGTTAAAAAAAGCGAACCGGCGAACCTTCGTTGTTCTGCTTGGCGCGTTGCTCGTGTACTTCGTCCGGGCAGGGTGAATTGGTCGGGGCACTCGCTTCCTTCTCGGTCGACTCTACAAGTTTGTTGGAAAGCATGTAATTTTCGACTTCTTCCCCGCTTACGTCCGCGAGCATGACACCATCGATTTCAACGCATGGAGAAAGCGGTTGTCCCGATTTTTCTACCATTTCCGCGTAGAGATTTTGATTGTTGATGATATCGAGGTCTTCATAATCAAGGGAATATTTGTCCATGATCGCCCGTACTCCCATGCTCCAACCACAGTGCGGTTTAAGATAAGCTTTAACATTCATCTTGGAATCAATACTATCAAATTTAATAAATAGCAAACACAAGCATACCTTTCGATCTCGATTGAAAAAAGGTTTTCTTCAGGTTACGATACTGAATGACTTTAGCTTGGACGCTCCACTCGTTGCCATCGTGTGGCAAGTTGTCATTGCAAAGTCCTTGTCCGTGACTCTTGAAGCTCATCACCATTTGATCCTGGGGATTTCGGTATGGCTATCCTATGGCGCCGACCGTTTCTCCGAACCTCGGCAGTTAGTCGCAATGAGTTCAATGAGGTATGAGATTTTCAAGAAGCACAAGGTCGCTTTCCTTGTCATCTGGGTAACCCTGTTGCTTTTCGCGCTGTTGTTGTCATTCGCTGTTTTGCCTCTTGATTGTTTTTTTTTGGGAGTCCCGTTAATTGTTCTGATCGTGGCAAACTTGGCTCTTTGTCTCAGGGAATCGCATTCCGGAATTCCCTCACCCATTCTCAAGGAATTGAGAACTGCGGGGATTTTTGCATTGGGCTGCTTTTTTTTCCCTGCTTGCGAGTCTTCTCCCGAAGTCGCAAAATCATCAATGACTATCGTTGTTCTTTTCTATCTTTTGTTCATCAATTGTTTGAGCGTAAGTCGATGGGAACTTGCCAATGATGACAGGAGAGGTTCGCTATCCTTTTTACAACGAACACCAAAACTGCTAACCGCTTTTTCCCGAACAAAGCATGTCGCCGCACTGGCATTGGGGGGTGTTCTTGCTTCGGGTATGAGTATTTGCCTTGATACTTTTTTACTGGCTCATGCGTTGACGATTGTTGTCTTCGTCTTGTGGCTTGATGAGATATCTTTCCTTGATGAAGAGGACAAAAGGAAAATCATAGACCAAGGTTACTGGGTTCTCCCATTGCTGTTGTTAAGTTTGGATCATGCCGGTTTGTTTTGACAAAGTTGCAATCGCTTACGGGGTTTTGGAAAAAGCTTTGTTCGGATCCAGTCTTCAGCTGATGCGGTGTCGGTACTTGAATCAAATTGAAGATTCCAAGGAAATTCTTCTCGTTGGCGAAGGGTGTGGGTTTTTTCTGAAGAAACTTTTGGAGGTGAACGCGGAGGCAATGATCACCGTAGTAGAACCATCTGAAAACATGATCAAGCAAGCGGAATCGAGGGTTCCGCATAAGGATCGCAAAAGGGTTGTCTTTTGTAATGCTGCTTTTGGTCAGTTTGTTCCTGAGGGAACGTTCGACGTCGCCTGCACGTTCTTTTTCTGGGATTGCTTCCGGGAAAACCAAACGAAGGCCCTGCTTCCAAGATTGTTAAATTGTTTGGAGCCCGATGGCTTGCTGATCAACGCGGACTTTGTCGAGCCATCATCTTCGTCCGGACGAAGATTCAAAATATCTCACTTCATCCTGTTAAGAATATTATATGGCTTTTTCGGTTTTGCGACAGGGATCGAAAGCACTCGAGTATTTGAAATCGAACCGGTCGCGTTGGGAAACGGTTTTATCGCAAAGGACACCTACATGCATGAAAAGCTTCCTTTCAAAGGACAGGTTTTTCAAAGGAGATTTGTCAAAAGGTAACCTTAATAGCCTTGACCGAAAAAACAGGTAGGGCAAAATGGGTGGTTCTCCTGTTTTTCGAGCAGGTCTTTCAGAACACAAAGAACAATTTCTTCTTCCAATATTTTACTCCATGACAGCACCAATAAAGCAGGGTCTTTACGACCCTGGCAACGAGCACGAGAACTGTGGCATCGGTTTGATCGTCGATATGAAGGGCAGAAAATCTCATGACATCGTACAGGGCGCGTTGGAGATATGCGTAAACCTTGATCACCGGGGCGGATGCGGATGCGATCCCATCACGGGTGACGGGGCAGGCATTTTTATCCAGATGCCTCACAAATTCATGTCAAAGGTTGTTCGAGAAGAACTATCCTTGGATTTGCCTTCCGAGGGCGATTACGGCGTTGGTTTCGTTTATCTCTCAAAGGACCAATCGGATTGCTTGCATGAGAAGTCCGTCGTAAAGGAAGTCTTGCTCGAAGAGGGACTGGAGATAATCGCCTGGCGTGAAGTGCCGGTGAATAGCGGTATCCTCGGAAAAGCGTCAGCAGCCTGTGAGCCAAGGATGGAGCAGGTTTTCGTCAGGCGCCCCGAGAGCTGTGAACGCGGTTTGGATTTTGAGCGCAAGCTGTACTTGGCTCGCAGGACCATAACTTTCCGGTTGCGGTACAGTTCTTCCACCCCCGACGTTGCCTTTCACGTAAGCTCTTTCTCCGCGAGGACGATGACTTACAAGGGAATGCTCACGACGGAGCAACTCGCCGATTATTTCCCTGATCTAAGTGATCCGGACATGGAGTCCGCATTGGCTCTCACTCACTCCAGGTTTTCAACCAATACCTTTCCGAGTTGGCCACGAGCTCAACCCTTTCGCTACCTTTGTCACAATGGTGAGATCAATACGGTCAGGGGCAACGAAAACTGGCTTCATGCTCGCCAAATGCAATTGGCGAGCGAAGTTTTCGGTTCCGACGTAAAGAAGTTGATGCCGATTATCCGCGAAGATGGATCGGATTCCCAGAAGTTTGACAACTGCTTGGAATTTTTGATCTTGTCCGGGAGGAGTTTGGCTCATTCGATGATGATGATGATTCCCGAACCATGGGAAAAGCATCAGGAGATGGATAAGGTAAAAAGAGACTTTTACGAGTTCCATGCCTGCGTCATGGAACCTTGGGACGGACCAGCCTCCATAGCCTTCTCCGATGGCATACAAATTGGAGCCGTGCTTGACCGCAATGGGTTGCGTCCGTCGCGCTATTACGTCACGAGCGACGATCGGGTCATTCTCGCATCAGAGGTTGGCGTTCTTCCGTCGATTCCCTCATCATCGGTCGTGAAGAAGGGAAGGCTGGAGCCCGGCAGGATGTTCTTGGTCGACATGGAGCAGGGGCGCATTGTCGATGACTTGGAGCTAAAGCAGCAAATCGCATCTCAAGAACCTTATGGAGATTGGTTGAAGGAATCCTTGATTGACTCTTCCGAATTGCCTCTTTCAACAAAGGAAGCAGAAGACGATTTTACAGATATTGTCACTAGGCAAAAGGCGTTCGGCTACACCTTCGAAGACCTTCGGTTCTTGATCGGTCCAAGTGCTCAAGCGGGCAAGCAACCGCTTGGCTCGATGGGCAACGATTCCCCCTTGGCCGTACTTTCGGAAAAATCCCAGACCATCTACAACTACTTCAAGCAATTGTTTGCACAGGTTACCAATCCTCCGATCGATCCGATTCGCGAGGAAATCGTCACCGCATCCGTGACTTTTGTCGGATCCGAGGGTAATTTGACCAAGCCGAGCCCCGAGAGTTGTCGCATGATCAAGTTCGAATCACCTCTCATTGCCGATTCCGTGATCGGGCAACTTGCCGGACCTTTGCCTGATGGTTTCCTTTCCACCACCATCCCGATCCTCTTTCATCCGGATTCGGAAGATAGTGATGGGAATGATCTCAAGTCCTCTCTTGATTCGCTTTTCGAGGAAGCGGACAAAGCTATAGAGAATGGTGTAAACGTAATCATTCTGTCGGACCGGGGATTGTCTTCACAAGAAGCCGTAATGCCTGCCCTCTTGGCCAGCTCGGGCTTGCACCACCATTTGATCCGGCGGGGAACGCGCACCAAGGTTTCCATTGTTCTGGAATCCGGTGAACCCCGGGAAGTACAGCATTTTGCCCTGTTGCTAGGCTACGGAGTCGATCTCATCAATCCGTATCTTGCCCTCCAGACGGTGCGACACATGATCGAGACCGGTGACCTAAGCGAAACCCCGGAAACTGCCTGCAAGAATTTTCTCAAGGCGAACCTCAACGGGGTGATCAAGACCATGTCCAAGATGGGAATTTCAACCATCGCATCCTATCGAGGGGCTCAAATATTCGAGGCCATAGGTCTGAATCAACCGCTCATTGACGAATATTTCACGAATACTGCTTCCAGGGTCGAGGGAATAGGGATGGATACGCTGGCAGCCGAAGCTCGTCACCGCCATCAATTTGCCTACGCCCCCAGGCCTGATGAAAGAGCATTGCCCTTGGATCCAGGAGGGGTTTATCAATGGCGCTCAAGCGGAGAGAAGCATCTCTTCAACCCGACCACCATCCATAAGTTGCAAAAGGCAACTCGACTTGGGGATTACGAGGTATTCAAGGAATATTCACATGCCGTAAATGACCAGTCCCGCAATCTTTACACACTTCGTGGACTGATGGATTTCAAATTCGACGAATCCGAAAGGATTCCTTTGGAGGAAGTCGAGCCTGTGTCCGAGATCGTCAAGCGTTTCAAGACAGGGGCTATGTCCTATGGTTCCATTTCCAAGGAAGCGCATGAAAGCCTGGCAATCGCGATGAACAGATTGGGAGGAAAATCCAACACCGGAGAAGGCGGGGAGGAATTGGACCGCTTTACTCCTGATCCGGATGGCACTTCCCGCCGGTCTGCAATCAAGCAGGTCGCAAGTGGGCGTTTTGGAGTAACTAGCTTTTATTTGGTCAATTCGGATGAGATTCAGATCAAGATCGTGCAGGGAGCCAAGCCGGGAGAAGGGGGAGAGCTTCCTGGGCACAAGGTTCTTCCCCCGATTGCAAAGACGCGTGGCACTACCCCGGGCGTTGGCTTGATTTCGCCCCCACCGCATCACGACATTTACTCGATCGAGGATTTGGCCGAACTCATTCACGACCTGAAGAATTCAAACGTAGATGCCCGAGTGAACGTCAAACTTGTTTCCGAGGTGGGAGTAGGGACTATCGCTGCCGGCGTGGCCAAGGCAAAGGCCGACGTAATCTTGATCTCAGGCTATGATGGGGGCACGGGCGCTTCCCCCAGGTCTTCCATTCAACATGCGGGAGCTCCTTGGGAACTTGGCTTGGCGGAAACCAACCAAACTCTTTTGCTCAATGACCTTCGAAGCCGGGTCGTTCTTGAAACCGACGGTCAACTGAAGACCGGTCGTGACATTGCCGTTGCCTGTATGCTTGGAGCCGAGGAGTTTGGCTTTGCTACCGCCCCGTTGGTAACGTTGGGATGTCTCATGATGCGCGTTTGTCACAAGAATACTTGCCCTGTTGGGATCGCAACCCAGGATCCCCGCCTGCGTGAGAAGTTCTCCGGTGGGGCGGATGCCGTTGTCAACTTCATGAATTTCGTTGCCGAAGAAATGCGCGAAACCATGGCCAAACTGGGTTTTCGTACCATTAATGAAATGGTCGGCCGCGTTGATAAACTCGAATTGCGCAAAGCGTTGGATCATTGGAAGGCCAAAGGCCTAGACTATTCGAAAATCCTATATCGTCCGGAAGTTGGTCCCGAGGTTGGCACTTTTTGCCAAATGAAGCAGGACCATCTTCTCGACAAGTCACTTGACATCACGAAGATACTGGAAGCTGCCCGTCCGGCAATTCATGACAAGAAGCCGGTTGTACTTGATCTTCCAATTGTGAATACGGATCGCGTGGTCGGGACCATAACCGGTGCAGAAATTTCGAGGGCTCACGGCCCCGACGGGTTGCCGGACGACACCTTGACGATTAACCTAATCGGATCGGCTGGCCAGAGTCTTGGAGCATTTTGCCCGAAAGGCATGACGCTACGAGTTACTGGAGATACCAACGATTATTGCGG
>JABGWD010000460.1 GCA_018645725.1 Opitutia bacterium | reverse complement strand
CCATGGAGGGACGAGCCTGCGAGTCCGTAAAAAAGGAATCCCCTGGATTGCCGCGCCCCATGGACCAATCCGTGAACCCCCCGATAACAAACCGCACCCCATGGACCAATCCGCGAACCCTTCACCGCGCCCCATGGAGGGACGAGCCTGCGAGTCCGTGAAAAAGGAATCCCCTGAATTCCCGCGCCCCATGGACCAATCCGTGAACCCTCCAATAACAAACCGCGCCCCATGGAGGGACGAGCCTGCGAGTCCGTGAAAAAGGAATCCCCTGGCTTGCCGCGTCGCTTGCGCTCCTCGCAATGACACCTAGCCGGAAACCTTGGTTTTCGGATGATCCGCGCAAATCCTTCCCTCCGCATTTTAAACGTAGCCGGATTTTTGCGTTTGCCCCCCATTCCTTGGTGGACGTTTGAGCGGGCAAACGCAAGGGTGGGAGTTCCTTCAACCCTTAACCCGTATTTTCAATAATGAACCTGCGCTTGCTCACCTTTTCTCTATCTTTTGTCTTTGCCATCGCCCTGCAGGCCGGGCATGAGACCAAGCCCTTGAACGAAAAACAGCTCAAGGTCCACAAGCTGGACGGGAAGTTCTTCAAGAAGGGGACGGAGGTGGAAGGAATCCTTATCGCGACCTCGGATCGGGTCTCGGATTATGCCCATGCCGAGTCGGCCTATTTGTTCGGGAAGATCATGCAGTCGATCGACAAGAAGGTGGCGGAGAGGATACGGGAGAAGCGCTTGTTGTGCATCCTGATCGGGCATGCCGAATTGACTTCCGAAGTTCCCCAGTTCAGGAGCGACAAGAAGGGAAAGGAATTGGATTTTTACAACTGGCGAAGCCGGGGCTTTTTGCGCTGGTTCGGACCGCGCCCGGTGGTCGTCTTTGCCGAGGAGGACGTGATGGAATACGAGGGGGGCATGAGGCTGGAGAGTATCTTGATTCATGAGTTCGGACACGTCATCCATGGGGCCGGTTTTGATGAGGATCAGCAGAAGCGACTCACGGCGGCCTTCGAGAAGGCGAGAGAATTGGAAATCTGG
Source organism: Opitutia bacterium (assembly GCA_018645725.1). Taxonomy (GTDB): domain Bacteria; phylum Verrucomicrobiota; class Verrucomicrobiia; order Opitutales; family Seribacteraceae; genus Seribacter. The sequence continues at coordinate 32,847 of JABGWD010000460.1, read as the reverse complement.
AACGATGGCCGGGCGGCTCAGCGCTTCAGGCGGGTGAAGGGAAAAAAGAAGGTCTCTTTATTGGGGGCCTTGAAAAAATGGTTCCCGCAAGAATCGGATGAGCTTTTGAAAAAGTGCCTGCAGGAGGGCGACGTGTTGGTGAACGGGAAGAAGGCAAAATCTTCGGTCAAGGTGAACGGGGAGGACAAGGTACTGGTCAACTTCGACGGTCCCAAGAGGTGCTATGCGTCACGCAACCGGTCGGAGTACTGGGCGGAGGGCGTGCAGTGCTGGTACAATACAAACCGCACGATGGATCATGACCATAACCATATCCATACCCGCAAGCAATTGAAGGAGTACGATCTCGAGTTGGCCAAGTTGTGCTCGGAGGTTTTGGGCGAGGGGGACTGGCGCTTCGTTTCTCCACGCGAACGGGCGGGCAAGGCACACTTGAAGGGCTACGATCCGGAGAAGGCCCCCGTGACGGAGGATTTGCCCCATATCGATACCGCTGCGCTCGACTACTATGACAAGTACTGGAAGGTTTTCTGGCATCGGCTCTATGACAAGCACGGGTTGTCCTCTCCCCATTCGCGCAGCCTGTTCAATGGGAAGGACCTGAGCGGGTGGTCGATGGACGTGCCTGCCCTCGACAAGAAACCGGAGGGCAAGAAGCCCTTCGTTTCTCGAGACGGGATGCTGGTCAGCTTGGGCTCGCCGGGCGGGCATCTGCTGACCGACGAGAAATTCGAGAATTACCGGGTGATTGCGGAGTACCGCTTTGCGGGCAAGCCTGGAAATTGCGGGGTGCTGGTCCATGCATCCAAGTTGCGCAACTTGTACAAGATGTACCCGAAGTCGATCGAGGTGCAGATGAACCATACCCATGCGGGTGATTTCTGGTGCATCGTGGAGAATATCGTGGTGCCCGACATGGTCAAGAGGCGCGGGGCGGAGAAGAACTGGGGGATCACGGAGGGGAAGGCCCGCCGGATCGTCAACCTGACCGACGGCTCGGAAAAACCGGTCGGAGAATGGAACCGGATGAGGATCGAGTGCGTGGGCGACGAGGTCAAGGTCTGGGTAAATGGGGAGCTGGTCAACCATGGGTCCGATTGCACCGCGAAGAAGGGAAAGCTTGCCATCCAGGCGGAGGGTTCGGAGGTGGAATTCCGCAAGTTCGAGCTCACCCCGATCAACGTTCTGGGGGAGTAATGTACTTCCAGTGCTTGCTTAGGCAAATCGGCATTTGGTTTTCCATTTGTTTGATTGCGCATTGAAAATAATGCTAATGATGTCCTGACAATGAAAAGATGCCATTTGTTTTTGTTACTGACCTCGTTTTCTTTCTTTGGTTGTGGTTCATCCGATTCTACAGTGGTGACATGGACCATGCTCGGTGTGAACCATTCCCTTCAACAGACAGATGCGCATTTGGTTCAAGGCTACGGGAAGACGATCATGATTGATACCGGTCATAAATTGACAGCATCCAAGCTAATCCGTGACCTGAACGAAAGAAAAATAAAATCGATTGATGCTATTTTTATCACCCACCCTCACTCGGATCATTACGGAGGCCTTTTGACCATAATTGAATCTGAAATCGAGATAGGAGTTATTTATATGAATGACGTGAGCCAAAAATGGATGAAGAGAGAGTGGTGGGGAGGGAATTATGGGGATCTGATTGAGATAAGGAAGAGTGCCGAGGCGAAAAATATCCTGATACAGGATTACAGTCACTTTGACACCTTTTCCTTCAGCGAAAACTGTCATTTCAGAAAACTTTTTATTTTTAATGAGGATGAGCTTTCAAAACTTGGAATTGGTCCGGATATCAACGAATTATCTCTGGTTGCGGAGCTTACATATGGGCCGTACAAAGCTTTGTTCACTGGGGATCTAAACAAGAAGCTCAGCAATTGGATAGTTCGCAATAGCAAAGAATCGATTATCTGTGACGTTCTGAAGGTTCCTCATCATGGAACAGAGGGTCTGGCTTCCAATGAATTTTTTCTAGCGACAAGAGCAAAGGCATGTCTGGTTCCATCACCAAGGCATTTGTGGGATTCAAATAGAAGTTTACGAACTCGGATGGTCTTTTCGGAGATGAAGAGTAAGGCAATTGTCAATGGTGAGCATGGTAATGTGGAAGTCGAATTCTCGTCCTCTGGAATCAAGATACGCTCCGATGCTGACAGTGATTTGTTTTCCCTGATCAAGGATGATTAGGAGAAATGAATCAATGATCCTCGCTTTGTCGAAAAACGGCACAAGTAATAAAACATTTTGTCCAAGTCGGTCTGTCATAGAGGGACTTCGATACCTTAAATTCATTGTGCGCAAGATTGCCTTGAAAGAGGTGGGGCCATGCGTGATGAATAAGTCCTAGCCAAAAAATTTTCATGGCCGACAAAGACAAAGATTTCGTGCACTTGCACGTACATTCCGATTTCAGCTTGCTGGACGGGTGCTGCCGGATGGACCGGTTGATGGACCGGGCGGTCGAGCTTGGACAGTCCGCCATGGCCCTGACCGACCATGGGAATTTGTTCGGTACGATTTCCTTTGTCAAGAATGCGGAGAAGCGCGGGATCAAGCCAATCATCGGGTGCGAGGGTTACATGGTGACCGATCACAAGAACGATGAGAAACCTGGCCGGGAAAATCACAAATCCTATCACATCGGGATGCTGGCCCGGACCTACGAGGGGTACCAGAATTTGTCCAAGGTCGTTTCCGACGCCCATGTCGATGGTTTTTACTACCGCCCCCGGACGGATTTGGAAACTTTGGCCGAATTTTCCAAGGGATTGATCGCATTTACGGGATGCATGCAGGGATGGATCCCCCAGTTGATCCTGCGGGGCGAAGAGGGGGAGGCGGAAAAGGCGATGGGCCAGATGATCGATATCTTTGGGAAGGAAAATTATTTCGTCGAGCTTCATAACCATGGGATCGAGGAACAGATCAAGCTTATTCCCGAACTTCTCAAGTTGGCCAAGAAGTTTGGTTTGAAGACGATCGCATCCAATGACGTTCACTACGTAAAGGGCGAGGATTGGGCCCCCCATGATGCCTTGCTTTGTATTCAGACGGGTTCGAAGATCGATGACGAGAAGAGGATGAGGTACGATGCCCGGGAATTCTACCTGAAGTCGAGGGCGGAGATGGAAGACCTCTTCAAGGAGGCCCCCGAGTCGATCACCAACACTTTTGCAGTGGCCGAGATGTGCGAAGTGAAGTTGCCCTTCGGGGAGAACAATTACCCGGTCTTCTCGATGCCCCCGGAGATCAAGTCGGAGGTCGAGGATAACGTCGCGTACCTGAAGCATCTTTGCGTCGAGGGATTGAAGGACAGGTATGATGCGGAGTACCAACCCGAGGACAAACGGGCGGATGATCCGGAAGACCAGACCCGTGTATTGAGCGAGCGGGTCGATTACGAGCTGGGGGTCATCGCGAAGACCGGGTTCAATGATTACTTCCTGATCGTTGCGGATTTCATGAACTGGGCCCGCGAGCAGGGAATCCCGGTCGGACCGGGTCGCGGATCGGGAGCAGGTTGTCTGGTTGCATACGGTCTCGGGATCACGGATATCGATCCTTTGCGCTTTGGTTTGCTCTTCGAGAGATTCCTTAATCCGGAACGGGTTTCTCCCCCTGATTTCGATATCGATTTTTGCATGAGACGCCGGGGAGACGTGATTGAGTACGTCCGGGAAAAATACGGGCGCGATTGTGTGGCCAACATCATTACTTTCGGTACCTTCGGGGCGAAAATGGTGGTTCGAGACGTCGCCCGGGTACGCGATCTCCCCTACGCGGAGGCGGACAAGTTGGCCAAGATGATCCCGGACGACTTGAATATTTCCCTCGACGATGCGTTGGCCAAGAGCCCGGAGTTTGGGGCCGAGTATGAAAAGAATCCGATTGCCAAGCAGATTGTGGATACCGGTCGGGTAATCGAGGGTATGGTGAGAAATGTCGGGACTCATGCCGCGGGGGTGATCATTGCCGACCGTCCCCTCAAGGAACTCGTCCCCTTGACGACTCAGGACGGTGTGTTGACCACCCAGTTTCCGAAGGATCCGGTTGAGGATCTGGGGCTGTTGAAAATGGACTTTTTGGGCCTTAAGACCCTGACCGTGATTGACGAGGCGGAGGAGCATATCCGAAAGAAGCCGGGATTGGAAAAATTCCGGGTGGCGGATGCCCCCTTGGAGGATGAGCTGACATTCAACCTGTTGAACGAGGCCCGTACGATCGGAGTCTTCCAGTTGGAGTCCGAAGGGATGAGGAGGCTGTGCAAGCAAATGACGATTGCCAACGTGGACGAGGTGATCGCCCTGATCGCCCTTTACCGCCCCGGTCCGATGGAGTGGATTCCCGATTACATCAAGGGCAAGGAAGATCCGTCCACGATCAAGTTTCCGCACCCTCTGTTGGAAGAGGTCTGCGAGGAAACCTATGGGGTGATGGTCTATCAGGAGCAGGTCATGGAAGCGGCCAGACGAGTAGCGGGGTATTCGCTCGGAGGAGCCGATATTCTGCGCCGGGCGATGGGCAAGAAGAAACCGGAGGAAATGGCCAAGCAGCGCGCGATCTTTGTCAAGGGTGCGAAGGAGACCAATGAGATCGACAAGAAAAAAGCGGACGAAATCTTTAACATCCTGGAAAAATTCGCAGGTTATGGGTTCAACAAATCCCACTCCGCGGCGTATGGGATCATCAGTTACCAGACCGCATACCTGAAGGCGAATCACCCGGTTGATTTCATGGCGGGGATTCTTTCCTGCGAGCTGGGGAATTCCGACAAGTTGTCCCACTTCCTCGGGGAATGCGCCGAGATGGAAATTTCCGTACTTGGGCCCGAGGTCAATGAATCGGGCGAAAGCTTTACCCCGATCGAGGGAAAGGGCGATACGGGGAATTCGATCAGGTTCGGGTTGGCCGCGGTCAAGGGGGTAGGGGATATTGCGGCCAAGACGATCGTCGAGGAACGCGAAAAGAACGGTCCCTTCGAAAGCTTTACCGATCTGGTCGAGCGGGTGGATGGAAAGGCGGTCAACAAGAGAGTGCTCGAGTGCTTGATCAAGACGGGAGGTTTCGATGCTTTGGAAGGAAACCGGGCGGCCTTGCTGGCTGACTTGGACCGTGCGATGGGGGAGGCTCAGCTCAGAAGAAAGGACCGTGAAGCCGGGCAGGTCAACTTGTTCGACATGATGGGCGGTGGAGAGGAAGAAACCGGGGGTGACTCCGGAGAATTCTCCCCGAACAACGGACTGCCCGACGTTCCCGAGATGGAGGAACTCGAAAAACTCAAGTTGGAGAAGGAATTGCTGGGCTTTTTTCTTTCCGGTCACCCGGTCGATACCTTGCAGGGACTTGGGCCGCTCCTTGACACGATCAAGTCCGAGGACTTGGACAAAGTCGAAGACAGGCGATCTTTCCGTCTGTGCGGAGTGCTTGCGGACATCGAGAGAAGATATACCAAGAAGGATGCCAAGCCATGGGCGAGATTTAACTTGTTGGCCAAGGAGAAGGATTTTTCACTGCCCATGTTTACCGAGGCTTACGAGAAATACGGGGTGACGCTCGAGGAAGGAAAGATCGTTGTCGTGGAGGGCGTGGTCTCTCGTCGGGACGGGGAGACCCGCATGACGGTCAGTACGGTCCGGGCGATCGATCGTGCAATTGCTGAATTAGCCGAAGAGGTTACTTGGCTGATTGACCCTGCGCACGAGGATGCCGAGCAATTTGCCAAGGATCTGTTTGCCTTGGGGGATCGTGGAGAAGGGGGGACGTTGATCCGACTGGGCTTTGCCCGCCAGGGGGAGGATGATGGCCTGGTGGTCGAGACGGACCCAAGGTTTTCCATGCGGTTGACGCCCGATTGCTTCAAGGAATGGAGGAAACGCGAACCCGTAAAGGGTGCCCGCGTGGTGATGAGCGAGCCCGAGCCGCCGCCCGAAAGACCTTGGGCCAAGAAAGCCTGATTGTTCGTTCCTCCTTGACCTGCGAACGCAAACGCCTATTTTGAAAGGTTTTCTATGACTATCGAAATCAAACTACGTAAAGGCGAACCCATTGACAGGGCCATTCGTCGACTGAAAAAACGTCTCGACCGTGAAGGCGTAATTCGCGACGTGAGAGCCAAGCGATATTTTGAAAAGCGGTCCGACAAGAAGAGAGAGGCCCGCAAGGTTGCTGCTTTCACCCAAATGCTTCGTACGCGTTACGAAAAGATGTAAGCCTCTAAGGAGGTTTTCCTCGTAAAGAGGGCCAAAGGCGCATAAGGAAAACTAAAAACTTTATTTATGTCGCAATTACAAAAGAGACTCAGTCCGAACCTCCGGTTGGAGTGGAAGCTTCTTGATCAGGAAAAGGCTTCGGCCATGGAGTTTCTTTCTTTGTGCGAGAAAATGATCAAGGTGGGTGAATTCCTTCTTGCTCACGACGTTGCCCGGGCCGGGCTCAAGAAGTTCAAGAAGCACAAGAAACTGAGTCAACGGGCGGGGCATGCCCTGTCGAAGGCGGGTTCCCCGATGATGGCCACGAAGATTTTGGAGGAGTTGGTTGCGGGCGGAGACCGGGACGTGGAGACTCATAGCCTGCTGGCGAGCGCCTACAAGGATTTGTGGGAGTATTCAAGCGACCAAAGCAGTAAGAAAAAATATGCCGACCTGGCGATTGCCCGCTACGAGGAGGCTTATTCGACCAACAGTTTTGACAGCCTTCGCGTGAGTCAGAGACAGGATCTGGAGACCCAATACTATCCCTGTATCAACATCGCTTTCATGCATTTTCTCTCGGGTGATCGGGAGAAAGGCAGAGAAAGCGCTGAAAAAGCCCGTCAGATTTGCCGAAAACTCAAGGATCAGGGAACCTCGAATTATTGGATTCAGGTAACCGAGGCGGAAGCCCTCTTGCTTCTCGGGTCCATCGAGGAGGCGGCATCGGCTTACGGTGAGGCGGTGTCTTCGGGGGATGCCGAACCTTCTCAAATTGCGAGTACCCGAAAGCAAGCTCTTCAAATTGCCAGCGTTTACGAGGATGAGGCTATTCTTGAGGAAATCTCTTTTGCCTTTCCAAAATTGGGAATCGTTGCTTGTTCGGGCCATGTCATAGACAGTCCGGGCGGAGCGCGCAGGTTTCCGCCGGAAGCCGAACCCGAGGTCAAGCGAAAGATCGAAGAAGCCTTGGCATCAATGGGAGCGAGTTGCGGGTACAGTTCGGCCGCATGCGGAACCGACATACTCTTTCTTGAGACGATGGCCGAACGGGGCGGTGAAACCCATGTTTTTCTTCCCTTCGCGAAGGATGAATTCATCGAGACAAGCGTCAGAAGAGCAGGTGGCAATTGGGTTGCCCGGTTCGAAAAGGTACTTGATCAGGCGACCGCCGTTCATTATGTCACGCGTGAGGGCTATAACGGCGAAGATTCTCTTTATTCCTTTTGCAATGACGTCCTGCTCGGGTTCACTGCCATGCGGGGACGAGGACTGGATGAAAACCCGAAACTGCTCGTTTTTTGGGACGGACAAAAAGGATCTACCGGAGGAACCGGGGAGCTTGTGGAAAGATGGACGTCCATTTTTAACGAACCGATTGTAATTGATGCAAAGGAGGTCCTTTCGTCCGTAGGCGAACAGAATGCCGCCCCGTCCAGTTCGGGGGAAACCAAGCCCGCAATCGTCATAGCCGACGGAAGCTTGAAGAAAACAGTGTCCCGTACGGTCAAGGTCATGCTTTTTGCGGACGTCGAAGGGTTCACCAAGGTGTCCGAGGAGCTGACCCCGGTATTCGTGGAGAAGTTCTTGGGCGGAATTTCCGATGGTCTCGGGACGCTTTCGAAACCCCCTGCTTTCGTCAATACGTGGGGGGATAGTTTCTTTGCGGTTTTTGACGATTTGGACGATGCCTTGAGCTTGGCAATCCAGTTGAGGGATTACTTCTCCAAGGGAAACTGGGACGAGTTGGGGCTGACCGATGGACTGGAAGTCAGGATTTCCATGCATGCCGGGCCGGTTTACGAAGAATTGGATCCCGTTCTGATGAGGAAGAATTTCTTTGGCAAACACGTCAATCAAGCCGCTCGAATCGAACCGATCGTCTTGCCCGGTTCCGTTTACGTTTCGGAAATCATGGCTGCCCTGCTATCCTTCGGGCACGATGATTTTGATTTCGAGTACGTTGGTAATTTGGAGTTGGCCAAGAATTACGGCAGTCATCCCATTTACATCCTGCAACGTACCGGATACAAGGAATAACGTCCGACCCCCATCCTCTGGCCCGCATTGACAACCTCACCTGACATTCCAATCCCTTTCGAGTCTTACTCGGGAAGCAAGCCTTTCGCCTTCGTCAGTTATGCTCATGCGGACAAGGTGTTGGTCTACAATGCCATGCGTCATTTTCATGAAGCGAATTTGAATCTTTGGTATGATGATGGCATACCTCCCGCCGAGGAGTGGCAAAATGAAATTGCCCAAAAGATCATGGGATCCGATATGTTTGCCGTCTTTCTTTCCCCGAGCGCTTGTTCTTCTTCCCACGTGAACCGGGAAATTCAATTCGCCCTGAGTGAAAACAAGCCGATGCTGCCTATTTTTCTCGAGGATATTACACTGACCCCAAGCTTGAAACTCTGTTTGCAACAGTTTCAGTCTTGCTTCTACTATAAACTCGGTTGGCAAAAGAAAGCCATAGAGGTCATGCGCAACATTTTGGCCAAAGCCGACAGCCAAGGCCAACACCGCCATTTGCTCAACCGCAAGTCAACTGGCGAGGAAGTACTGGACGAAGGGGAAGCCTTGTGGAAAATCATGGAGCAGGTCTTCGCCGCCCAAGTCAACCGGTACAGTCGTCAAAACGGTAGCTCTTCGGTCACCGAAGGCAAAGATACCGAAGACGACAAGGAAAAGAAAGCCGGGTTCTCTCCGGTGATACCGGTTCCTCAGCGTTCTCCTGCAAAGCCCAAAGCCTTGAGTGCTCAAAAGACTCGTCACCCTTTTGCCGTCGGTGTCATCGTCGATGAAGCCGAAAACAATATACGACAGGACAAACCACCTTTTTCCGATTCCTACGTGGGCGATCTTTCGTGGATTCCTTCAGGGAAAATAACCGTTCGCGTTCCCTATACCTCGGACGTTCGCCTCGTGCACGTGCGCAATGATTTTTGGCTGAGCCAGTTATTGGTTACTCAGGAGGTATACACCGAAGTCATGGGATCGAATCCCAGCGACGTCGATACGGATGGCGGTGCAGAAGTCTTCAATTTGCCAGTGAACAGGGTTTCCTGGTTGGACGCCGTTGAGTTTTGCAAGGCCCTGACCGTTTTGGCCAAGGACAGTGGAAGTCTTCCGGAAAACCATGAATTCCGCCTTCCTACCGAGGTCGAATGGGAATATGCCTGCCGGGCAGGGACGACCACCGACTACTATTTCGGAGACGATCCTGCCGAATTGCATGAACATGGTTGGTACTTGGTGAACAGCGTAAGGCGGGTTCATCCGGTCAAACTCAAACTGCCAAACCCCTGGGGTCTTCACGATATGTACGGGAACGTCAGGGAATGGGTCGGGAATTCCTTCGTCAATACCCTTCTCGATGATACCGAACAAGACGAGTTCCGTATTTGCCGGGGAGGGAGTTACATGAAGAAGGCATCCGGGTGCAAGTCCTCCTCGAGAGACACTCAATCTCTCTTCCATCGTTACCGAAACCTTGGCTTCCGGGTGGCCTTGGCCCGTTTGCCCAACACCTAGGGGAGATCCGGGCGAGCGGCTTTGCGAACGAAAGGCTTTACCGTTGTCTTTCTTTGGATTTACCCCATTTTCTTACTTTTCCCATGAGCCAAGAACAGCCCAAAAACCCCACCGTGGATTCTTCTCTTGACGGAAGCGATCAATTTGCGGTCCGCCAAAGCAAGCTCGATCATTTGCGAGAATCCGGAAACGATCCCTACCGTTCGAACTGGGATCAGTCCCATACTTCGAGTGAAGCTCTCGAACTATTGCCCGAAGACCTGGATGAAGGACCGGAGGTTTCGGTGGCCGGTCGAATCGTTGCCTTCCGTCTCATGGGCAAGGCATCGTTTCTGAAGATCATCGACCGGGATGGCAAAATTCAATCCTATGTCCGCAGGGATGAGATCGGGGATGACGAGTACGCTGCCTTCAAGAAACTTGACCTTGGTGACTTTATCGGAATTCGCGGTCCTCTCTTTCGTACCAAGACGGGGGAAATTACCATCCGGGCGAAGGAGTATCGACTTGTCTCCAAGGCTCTTCGCCCCTTGCCGGAAAAATGGCATGGCCTGACGGATAACGAACAAATCTACCGCCAGCGTTATCTCGACTTGATCGTCAACGACGATTCCCGCGAACGCTTCCGGGCGAGAAGCAGGGTTATCAGGGAAATCCGTGAGTTTTTTTGGAGCAGGGATTTTTTGGAGGTCGAGACCCCGATGTTGCAAGCGGTTTCCGGCGGAGCCGCCGCCCGTCCTTTTGAAACGCACTTCAATGCCTTGGATTGTGACTTCAGCCTTCGGATTGCCCTGGAACTGCATCTCAAAAGGTTGTTGGTCGGTGGATTCGATCGGGTTTTCGAAGTCGGACGGGTTTTCCGTAACGAAGGCTTGTCCCGCAGGCACAACCCGGAGTTCACTATGCTCGAAGCTTATCAGGCCTATACCGATTTTCGTGGCATGATGGAGTTGACCCAATCCCTCATTCAGCAAGTGGCCGAGAGAGCCTTGGGTACTTTGCAAATGGAAAGGGAAGAGGGGGAAGCGATTGACCTTTCGGGGAATTGGAAGGAGGCGAAGTACAAGGACTTGATCCTTGGTGCGGTTGGCCGGGACGACTGGTTTGAACTGCCGAAGTCGGCCAAGCTTGAAAAGACAAAGGAATTGGGCATAGAAGTGGATCCCGAATTGGAGGACTTCGAGATCACCAACGACGTCTTTGAAAAGATTATCGAGCATACCCTGATCCAGCCGACCTTCGTGACCCATATTCCACGCGAACTTTGCCCCTTGGCCAAAATTACCGAGGACGACGAGAGCACCATCGACGTATTCGAACTTTGTATCAACGGTCAGGAAATTGCCCCGGCGTATTCCGAACAAAACGATCCGTTCGTTCAGAGAGAAGCCTTCATGAAACAGGTAGGAGAGGAAACGCAAGAGTTGGACGATGATTTCCTTCTCGCCCTTGAGCATGGCATGCCTCCGGCCGGGGGGATGGGCTTGGGGATAGACCGCTTGGTTATCTTCCTCACCAAGGCATCGAACATTCGCGATACCATTCTTTTTCCCACACTTCGACCCGCATAGGCATTCATGCGGGAGGGGGGCAGAAGAAAAGACGTTACGGTCATCAAGCCGGTTGGCTGGAGGCAAGTCGCATTCACGTTTTTTTTGCTCCTGTGCGCTTTGTTTTTCGTTCTTAGCGGTACTTTCTCAGAAACTCTTGGCGAAAACGTCAGTTTGTTTGGAACGATCATTCTTGCCTTGGCAGGTCTTTTGAACTTGCTCGATCAACTTTTCGAATGGTCTCGGTTGAAGATTGATTCGGAGGGCTTTCACCTCCGTAGTTGGTGGAGAAAGGAAAGTTTTAGACATGAAGAGATCAAGGATTTTGAGCTTGAGGATTACATCAACCGAAAGCTGATCGTAGCCGTATTGAAGGAGAGCGCGGTGGAGTCCAGAGGATTGTCAAACGATCGCTTGTCTTTTCCCTGCTCATTCGGGAGGCCTGCCGAACCCATTCTGAAAACCCTCAGGGAGAAACTGAAAAAGACTCCGGGGGCCAAGCGGAAGAATCGCAAAAAAGGTTCCGGGGGCTAGGTTCTGGTCTCGTTCGGGGGTGGACTGGAGATAAGTTTGCTTGCCAACTTGATCAGCATCTTCACAAAGGCGGGGAAGTAGGCCAAGGCAATGATGGCCAATTGGGAAAGGATGAAGGCCATCAGGTAATTGAACGCTTTGTCCATGAAGCCGTAGGAATGCAGTCCCACTCCGAGCATGTTCGTTCCGAACCAAGACCAGGCTGTGACGACGTTTCCGAAGATGGCGATTGCGGCAAGCCCTCTGGTCTTGGCAATCCCGGAAAACCTCGCATGCAGAAGAAGGGCGTTCCAAATCACAATCAGGAGAGCCCCGTTCTCCTTGGCATCCCATCCCCAGAACCTGCCCCATGATTGATCTGCCCAAATTCCACCGAGAACCGTTCCCACCAAGCTGAACAACAAGGAAAAGCAAGTAATTCCGAAAATCATCGATTCCAATGTTTTCTTCAATTTGCCCTCCGATTTGCCGAAAAGGGCGGACTTGAGGTGATAAAACACATAGGCAATCCCCAGGAATCCGGCGAGGAAGGTAGTGGAGTAACCGATGGTTATGATGACTACGTGCGTGGCCAGCCAGAAATTGGAATCGAGCACGGCACGCATCATTTCCATGGTGTCCCCCGTTGGATTGAGGGAAGAATCGAGGCTTAAGTTGTAGGCAATGACCAAACTTCCCGCTCCGATGAAAGAGCCCATCGCGGAGGCAACCCCCAAGCGCAGGTATTTTTCAGTGGCGAAACAAAGAAGGACCGCACCCCAACCGATGAACAAGGCCGAGGAATAAAGATTGGTCACGGGGGGGCGTCCCTCGATGTACATCCGGCCGAAAAGACCAAAGGTGTGAGAGAGCAAAACGATACCCGTGAGGACATAGGCGGTATCGCGAAGCATTTTTGCAGTAGAGTCGCTTTTGCCAACGGAGTTCGAGTAAGTCGCGGCGAGCCAGGAGCAGCAGGCAATGATGAAAACAAGAACGTAAGCAAGGGAACTGCGGTAAAAAGGCTCGAAGCCGTTGTATGCTTTCTCGAAGTGAAGAGTTGAGCCCGCCTCGCCGGCCCGCTCGGTGGCCAATTCGCGCAAATGAGCGACGGTCGCGTTGAAGGTGGCGAAATCATTGGCACGGTAACTGATGCCGAGCTTTTCGTATAGTCCGATAATGGGATCTACCTCGCGGCGTAATTTGATGGCTTCGGCGTATTGGGAGGCAAAGAGGGCGGTGGGGTTCATTTTCTGCGTTTCCCGAATGGCAGTTATGCGTTTTCTCAATTCATCGGGTGACAGGGCGACCAATTCGCGGAGGGTCGAGATGAATGCCCGTGGGTCCATGTTGCGTTTTTCCTGGGAATCAAGAGGTTCCTCGCCGACCAGTGATTGTCCCACGGCAAGCCACTTTTCGAGAGGATCGTTTGCTTCCGGGGGGATGGGAAAGAATTCCGACCACATGTTGGCCCGCGAATAGTGATCGAGGAAAAAGACGACCTTGGCAAATTCCGAGCTTCCCATTTCGATCAAGGACGGCTGTTCGGCGATGACCCCGGTCAAGACACGGAACCGTTTGTACTCGGCGGTGCGGTCCGAATCTTTGTCCGGGTCGAAAAAGACCTCGGCAACCCCGATTTCATCAAGCATGTCGGAACTTTCGGAAGGAACGGGGGGAGGGGTGAGTGTGTTCTTGAGTTTGCGGTAGAGCAAAAGCCCGCGGTACAATTCGATGACGTTTTGCTGGAAGCTGTCCCGTTCCTCCTGTTCAAGTTGTCCGGCTTCCCTTGCGCTGGATTCGATTTCGGCAAGATGTGGTTCCAGTTCGGCATACGAAAAATGCTTTCCGTCGCTTGCAAGCTTCTTTCCCATCAGGCCAAGAACCTGATCGTGATCAATGAGGAAAGTTTTGAGCTGATCCGCCTGATCGGGAGCGAACAAAACACGGACAAACCATTCGAGAGCAGGAACTTTTTCTTCGTCTGCATCAAGGGCAGTTCTTTTGTTGCGCAGGACGAGCAAGGTGTTTCGGGCTACGCTGTCGATCGGTTTGACTCTTCCCCCGCGCAAAACCGGAATGCGGGAGAAGCCGTCCAAGTCGAAAGAATCGGCGGGAGGTACGGGAGGGTCCTTTGCGAAATCAAAAAGCGAAGCGGTTCCGAAAGAATTTGGGAAAAAACAAACCCAAGCGCCCAAAAGGGTGAGGGCGATCAGGATGCCGAGGCGTATGGGGGAATGTTTCTTCATGCCTTCTGGAGGGAGTTTTTCCGCAGGAAGCGAACGAGGTGAAAGCCGAACTGCCAAAGCAGGCCGATGGAAACGATGATGCAAGCGAGGTAAGGAACGAGCCAACTGGGGTTGCGAATGACCTGAAAAACCGTGTAGTCGGCGGCATTGTTCATCTGGAACTGGTAAAAAGTCTTCCCGTCGTGGCGCAGGGGGGTATTCATGTAGACCAAGGCCCGGCGTGTTTCGTTGCCCTCCATCTTGATCATGATGTCGCTTTCGAAGTTGAAGGGCGTTTCGGTGCCTTGGTAAAATTCGTTTGCTATGCCGAGCAATTCGATCGAGTAGGGCAGGTATTCCCTCTTCGCACGCAGGGTTACCCCCCACAACTTGCCCTTGTGGCGAATGGGCTGAAAGGCAAGGTCGGCCAGTTTCGGACTTTCCTTCCACCAATGGTTCCCTGCGGGGTGAGCGAGGGCTAGCCAAGTTCCCAAGCTGCCGGTTTCGTCGGACAATTCAAAAACGAGGTGGCCGAAATTCATGGCTTCGCTGCTGTAGTCTTCGCTCTTTGGCTTGATGGACAAATTTGCCGAATGACCAACCCCTTGGTCGACTTCTTTGCTGGAGCCTTCTCGTTGGTCCTTGGAGCTCACTGCGTCGAAGTCGCAATTGGGACCGAAGGATTTGACCGTGACCTCGAAAGGGAGATCTCCGGAGGAAATGGACCCGCCTTTTTCAAGAAGTTCCTGGGGTATGCTTACGACGGTTTCGCGACTGGGGTCGGTAACGTCGGTCAGGGCCAATTCAACCCCGTGAAAACGTTCGATATAGTTACTTGATTCACCCTTGTTGATTTGCATGCGCGATTCCTCTTGAATCGCTTGGGTGACGAGCTGACCGACCAAGAGCATGATGATCCCCAGGTGGATCAATTGAATGCCGAACTTCTTTACGGTCCATTGAAAGCGGGTGACGTAGGCGGCCGTCAGGTTGATGATCAAGAGACCTCCGAGCAGCCAACCCCCGGGTATGGGTATGGGCACGGGGTTGAGGAATTCGCCACCCCAAAATTGTTCGGGGTAATGCCATATTCCAAGGAGAGATTCGAAATATTTGGCTTGGGCTCCGCGTATTCCGATTTCGACTTGTTCCAAAGTGGCGACAAAAATGAGCACCATGGAAAAGCTGAGGAGCGCAAGGGTGATCCGCAGGTTGGCAAGGGGAATGAGCCACGAAAAGAGGGCTCTGCGCTTGGCCAGAGAGCTTTTGCCTTTCTTGGGTTTGCTTTCGCTGGACATAAGGGTTTTCAGGGTTTGTGGAAACAAACGGACTCAAGAAAGGCGGAGAAGTTTTCCTTTTCCTTTTGGGCGAGGGTTTTGCTCCCGGATAACTTGAAGAACCAGGAACGATTGTCTCTCATCAGGATTGCGGCGTAAAGAGCCTTGTCCGCAGAAGAAGCTTCGACCAATTGGGCCGATAGGCCGTCGATCATGATCGGGCGGACGAATTGCTTCAAGCCCTCATCGTCGGTTGGCTGTACGCCGATTTGACCCAACCAGCGGTTTACGTTGGCCAGAAGTCCCCCTACGTCGCCGGGAAAGGAGGTGACTGAAAAATCAAGTTTGTTTCCTTGCCCGTCGTTTACTTTGTAACTCGCCAACCGCATGGAGGAGGCTTGCCCGGGTGTCCAATTGGAGGGGATCGACCAATCAGGAGCAATGGGCCCGGATGGAGCGGGCGCGGGGGAAGGGGATACGGGTTGGGAAAGGGCTCTGATGGGCTCTATGCCTGCCCGGAGCACGGTGGATTCGAGAAAAAGAGAAAAGTTTTCCAGTTCCGCGTCAACGAGGTCTCTCCCGCCTATGAAAGGAAAGAGCCAAGTCTGCGAATCCTTTCGGTAGAGGGCAAGCAAGACGGTTTTCGGGGTCTCTTCCTTTCTTTGCTCCTCCAACCTGATCCATTCGAAATCGCGTGTTCCAACCGTCTTTTTTTCAAGCAGGGGGGCGAGTGTTTCGTTGGTCAGGGTACCATATCCGATTTCCCGGGCGAACATGTTGGCCATCTCAAGGCTCGAGACCGATTCCCTGAAGGGCATCACCCCTATGCGACCTTGTGGTCCTTCCCCGGTCTTGACATGGAAGGAGCCGGCCATCGGACCGGCAAGAGCAGGGTTTTCGCCCCAGGTCTCAGGCAGGATCCAAGTGACGACGGGCCCCGTATATTCAGGGGCAATTACACTGGTTTTGACTGTGGCTTCGTCCGAACAGGAGAAGAGCGATGCGAGAATTGAAACCGTCACGCAAACAAGGGCAACCTTGAAGGGTATCGTTGAAAAACAGTTCATTGAAGTCAGTAAAAAATTCGCAATTGAATATTGAGTTTACGAAAGGCAGGAAAGTGAGATTCAGTTTAAGCGCAAGGGGGAGAGGAGGCAAGATGGTAGAGCGGTTTTCAGGCATTGCATTTGAAGAGGACGACGTCCCCATCGGCAAAGACGTACTCCTTGCCTTCCAAACGAAGCTTTCCCGCATCCCGCGCATTTTGCATCGAACCGGCCTCGATCAGGTGATCGTAGGAGACGACTTCCGCCTTGATGAACGATTTTTCGAAATCAGTGTGAATGACACCGGCGCATTGGGGTGCGGTCATGCCCTTGCGGAAGGTCCAGGCCCGGGCTTCTTTTTCCCCTGCGGTAAGGAAACTGGCCAGGCCGAGCAATTCGTAACTGGCTTCGATCAAGGACGTTACCCCGGAATCTTCGACCCCCATGGCTTCCAGGTATTCCTTGGTGTCCTCGTCGCTTAGTTCCGAAAGCTCCTCTTCCATCTTGGCGGAAATCACGCAGCAATGGGCATCTTGCTGTCTGGCTGCCCATTCCTGAAATGGCTGAAGCAACGGATTCGAAGCGGGATCGGCAATTTCCTCTTCCTTTAGGTTGCACGCGTAGAGCATCGGTTTGGAACTGAGTAGACAGAAGCTCTTGAGGCGAACCTTGTCGTCCTCGTCCAAATCCAGGAGGTTGGCCGGTTTTCCCTCATCGAGGTGGGGGACCAGTCGTTCGAGCACGGTAACGTTGGCGGCGGCATCCTTGTCGTTTCCGCGTGCTTTCTTGAGGTTTTTTTGAAGTTGGTTGGCAACGGATTCGGCGTCAGCGAGCACGAGTTCGGTCATGATCACCTCGGCATCACTGACTGGATCGACCCGGCCCATGTTGTGAATGACGTCATCGTCCTCAAAACAACGGACGACGTGAACGATCGCATCCACTTCTCGGACGTTGGCCAAAAATTTGTTTCCCAAGCCTTCTCCCTTGCTCGCTCCCTCCACCAGGCCGGCGATGTCGACCATCTCGATGGCGGCGGGGATGATGGTGGTGGTTCCGGCTGACTCGGCCAGGGGACCGAGTCGGGAGTCCGGAACCTGTACGACTCCCACGTTCGGGTCGATCGTGCAGAAGGGGTAATTTGCCGCTTCCGCCTTGCGCGACTTGGTGAGGGCATTGAACAAGGTGCTTTTGCCCACGTTGGGAAGGCCTACTATTCCTGCTTGTAGCATGGTGTGTTGGTTTGTCTGAAAAGGAAAGAAAATGAATCAAGAAGAGGAAATGGTCAAGGAAGCTCGCCTTCGTCACCGATCATTTCTCGTTGACGAAAACCCCCCGTTGTTTAAGTTCAAGTCCCTTCATGGCGATAGTAGCTCAGTTGGTTAGAGCACCGGCTTGTGGTGCCGGGGGTCGCCGGTTCGAATCCGGTCTATCGCCCCATTTGCTCCTTTGGTCATTTCTCCTTTTGACGTTTTTTCCTTTCGGCGCGGAAGCGGACGATACGAGGGTGACGGAAGCCCTGAACCTTTCCTACGGAGAGCATGAGCGCCAGGTTCTCGACGTCGTCAGTTCGGAAGCCTGCCGGTCCGCTCCGGTCATTCTTTTCTTTCACGGTGGGAGTTGGCGGTGGGGGCAAAAGGATTATCATCGCGAAATCGGCAAACAGTTTGCCCGGAAAGGAATAGTCTTTGTCACTGCCAATTACCGCCTCTATCCCGAAGTCCGGTTTCCCGCCTTTCCGGAAGACGCCGCTCTCGCCTCCGCGTGGGTCAGGAAAAATGCCCAGGCTCATGGCGGGGATGGCAAAAACCTCTTCCTCATGGGGCACTCGGCGGGTGCCCACAACGCCTGCCTCGTTGGATTGGATCCGGTTTATCTGAAAGCTCACGGAGGGAGCCTGGATTGGATACGGGGGGTGATTTCGATGTCCGCCCCCTACGAGTTCGATCCAAACAAGGAGTTTCTCTACCGTGACCTTTTCCCTTCCTCCGTCGACCGAAACTCCACCATGCCCGCTTTTCAAGTCGGACGGAACAAAGCCCCTCCTTTTTTACTGATGCATGGAAGATTCGATCCCTTGATCAAGTATGAATTGTGCGAGAAATTTTCAGAGACATTGAAGCAGGCGGGAGGTACTGCCGAAACCAAAATTTATGCTTCGCACGGGCATTTCTCTCTGATTCGCCGGACAAGTTCCTGGCACCTTTGGCCAAAACCTTTGCTGGGCGACGTGGTTGACTTCGTCGAACGGTTCGGCATTCCCCGAAGACCGGATTCCCCGGAGTGAAGACAGGACGATCGCCCGCTGTCTGCGGACTGTCATCAGTTCATGGCTTGACCGCTTTGATTGCCCGAAGCGCTTCCCGGGTTACGTCGAGGTGTCCTTTCTCAGGGGTGGCGAGCGTTCCGTTGAATACGCGTCGGGCGAGTTCCGGGTTGTCGGTGTTCATGTCCATGAATGCTTGCTCGATGATGGCCCGGTCTGACGCCGATATGGATGACCTGATGCAGAGAACGTCGGTCGGTACCGGTCCTTGTTCCTGAAAAATCCGGAGTTGGGCCTTCTGCTTTTCGTCCAAGCCTTCGAACGCATAGCTTCCCACGGCTGCGGCTTCCACGTCCCCGTTCAAGACTTTTTTCAGGACTGAGCCGGAGTCGTCTCCATAAATGACTTGAGAGAAAAAGTCGGTCAGGGCCCGGTCCGATCCAATCAGGTTTCTCTTGCTCAAGTCCCAGACCGGGATCAGGCAACCCAGTGCGCTTGCCCGGTTGGCGAAGGCGACGGCTTTTCCTTTTGCCTGCGATATGTCCGCGTAGTCCTTGTCCTTTCTGCATAGCCAGATGCTCTTGTCGGGTTTGTCTCCGGCGAGGCGGACAAGGAAGGCGGATGCAACCTGTTGATCAAGGATGGGAACGGCATCCCAGGGACTGAGGTAGGCGAGGTCGATTTCCCCCGAGCGGAAGGATTCGGAAAGCTCGGTCGGGTCCGGGGGCATGGTTGTTTCGACTGACCGTTTCAATTTTTCCGAGAGATAGTTCTCGAGGTCCTCTTTTTCCGCCACCGATTTGCCGGGGCGATCAGTCGATTCGATCGCGAGAATTACCTTTTGGACAGAGAGTTCGTTGCCCGGAGTCGGAACCTGGTTTTTTTCCTGTTCGGGTCCACAGGAGGAAAGAAGAAAAAGGCAGGACAGAAACGATTGGATTGTCGTTTTTTTGGGCAAAGCTTGTTTTTTTGACATGGCGGAGGATCGGTTCGAGTCAAATCAAAATGGCTCCTTCTTTTCCAAAATCTGGTGGAGGATTTTCAAAGTCGTCCCGGTGGGGGATCCTTGCTTTCCGATCCATTCGAAACAGGCGTCCCGGGCTTCGGCGGTTTTCTTTTCGTCACCTGCGAATTCGCGAATAAGCTTTTTTATATCTTCCTTCTTCTCCGCTTTGAATGCCGCTCCGTGGGAGAATAGTTCCGCGCAGCTTTCCCTGAAGTTTTGATAGGCAGGGCCAACGACGAGAGGAAGGCCCAAGGAGATTGGCTCCATGGGGTTTTGCCCGCCGTTGTTCGGAGGCAAGGTTTTGCCGAGGAAGGCAAGGTCTCCGGCCCCGATCAGCCTGGGAAGTTCGCCGGTCGTGTCGGCCAAGTAGACGATTGTACCGGCTTCAGCTTGTCGGGCCTCGCTGCGCAGGTTGAAAGGCAAGCCGGATGCCGATATGAGCTTGCGTACTTCTTCTCGTCTTTCGGCGTGACGCGGAATGAGAAGCAGGCGGGCATCGAGGCTCTCTTTTCTCAGTTCGCCGATTGACTCGAGGAGGGCTTCCTCCTCACCCGGCCAGGTGGAAACTCCGACGAGCACGAAGGATTTTTCGGAAAACCCGAATTCGTCCTTCAGTTTTTGCTTGGTTTCCTTGGTCGGGGGGGATTGGGATGCGGAGTCGACTTTGAGGTTCCCGGTCACCTTTGCTTGGCCCGAGTCAAGCCCCAGGCTCAGCCATCGGTCGAGTTGCTTCTCGGAGGATGCGAGAATACGCAGCGTCGGAGGCAGAAGAATGCCGTGCAAGAAGCGGAAGAACCGGAGGCGACCGAAGGACCGGTCGGAAAGGCGGGCGTTTGCGATGACGAAAGGTACCCCGTGGTTTTTTGCCTGCTGCATGTGTTCGGGCCAAAGTTCGCTGTCCACGGCAATGGCCAGATCCGGTCGAATGCGTGACCAGGCAAGTCTTGAAAAAGGGAGCCAATCAAGTGGGAAGGGACCTTGGGCGAGGAGCCTTTTCCCATGCTTTTCCTCTGCAATGGCCAGACCGGTGCTCGTGGTGCCACTGAGTACGATCTCGATTCCGGGATCCGCCAAAAGGCTTTCCAGCAGTTTTTCAATGGAGGAAAGTTCTCCCACGCTTACCGCCTGGATCCAAATCCTTGGGGTACCCTTTTTGTTGGGGGGTAACTTTGGCCAAAGTCCGAGCCTGAAGCCCAGCTTTCGTCCATATCCTCCCCGTTTGATCATCCGCCGCAAATAGTAGGGCGACAAGAGCAGAGTCAAAAAGGGATAAAGCAAGCGGTAGAACCAAATCACGACGAAACAATGGCCAGGTTGAGCTTTACCGTTGCAAAATGAGCTCGGCTTTGGGAATGATTCACTTTTTTCACTTATGGATAATCCTGACCGAATCGCGAAACTTTTCTCGGATTGCAAAGATAATGGGCGAGCTGCCTTTGTCGGCTACGTGTGCGCATGCGACCCGAATTTCAACACGTCCCTTGAGATTAGTCGATCTTTGATCGCCAACGGGGTGGACTTGCTTGAGCTCGGGGTGCCTTTTTCCGATCCGCTTGCCGATGGCTTGACCAACCAACTGGCCGCCCAACGGGCCCTTGAATCGGGTTCCAATCAAAGTGACGTCTTTCGATTGGTCGAGGAAATCCGAAAGCATTCCGAAGTCCCCATTGTTTTCTACACCTACTACAACCTGATTTTTTCCCAAGGAATCGAGCAATACGTGATTCGTTCGCGGGAGGCCGGAGTCGACGGTTTGCTCACCTTGGATCTTCCGCCCGAGGAAGCGACCGAGCTGGTGGACGCATCGAGAAGTCACGGGATGAAGAACGTCTTCATTATTGCCCCCACTACGCCCGAAGACAGGATTCCTTCGATTGTGGAGAAATCGTCGGGTTTTCTGTATTATGTTTCCCGCGAAGGCGTAACCGGGGAGAGAAAAGACCTGGCCGGTGACTTGACCGAGAGAGTGGAGACCATTCGAAAGTTTACCGATTTGCCCGTAGTCGTGGGTTTTGGCATTTCCACTCCCTCGCAAGTCCGGTCCGTTGGCGAAGCGGCCGATGGTGTGGTGGTCGGCAGCGCCTTGGTTAACTGCATTTCGGAAAACCTTTCGAACCCGGGTTCAATTCCCCAAGCAATTGGAGATCGCGCGGCGGAACTGGTTCGCGGGCTGACCGAGAGTTAATCGGCTCGTGACGATGGGGTGTTCGTGATGGGTGAGAGTCTCTACTTCCTCGCCGGGGTTACTTCATCCGGGAAATCCGAACTGGCCTTGAGCTGGGCGGAGAGTCATGACGCGGAAATTCTTTCCTGCGATTCGATCGCCGTCTACCGGGGTATGGATTTGGGGGCGGCCAAGGCTACGGCCGAACAGAGAAAAAGGGTTCCCCATCATGGCCTTGACCTGGCCGACGTGACCGAGGGGTACGACGTATCCCGGTACGAGCGTTATGCCCGGAACGTGGTGTCGGAAGTTTTGTCCAAGGGAAAGAACTTGCTCGTAGTCGGCGGGAGCGGTTTTTATCTGCAGTCTTTTTTCGAGCCCATCGTCGACGAAGTCGTGGTGACGGATGAAACGCGGGCCAAGGTCGAAACCCTTTACGAACGCGAAGGTATTCCCGGGCTACTTGCTCAACTCAGGCAATTGAACGGAGACGAGCCTCTCGGGTTGGACGAGTTGAATCCACAGCGACTCCTCCGCGCCCTCGAGCGTTGTCTGGGTTCCGGCTTGAGGCTTTCGCAGTTAAGGGAACGTTTCGAAGCGTTACCCACTCCTTATGCCTCTTTGCGCAAACAATGCCTATGGTTGGACCGGCCGAATGAGGATTTGGAAAAAAGAATCGAATCCCGGACAGGCAAAATGATCGACATGGGTCTCGTGGAGGAGACCGAATCCCTGATTGAACGGGGATTTCTGTCAAATCATGCAGCGTGCTCCTCCGTCGGTTACCGTGACGTTTGTTCTTTTTTGCGAAATGAAATCACGCGGGAGGAATTGAACCCGGCCATCTGTTCATCCACGCGCAAACTTGTTTCCAAGCAAAGAAAATGGTTCCGCAAGCGCTTCCCGCCGTCCTCCCGGTTTCTTCTCGGTCCAAGCTCGGAACCACGATCGGGTGAGTTGAAATGGAGTTCGGACGCTTGACCGCATCCGTTGCCTTTGACTAAATTCGTTGCTGACTCCTTCATTCCCCACCGTTTTACTTTTTCACATGAAGCCCCTACGAAAAATCAGCATCCTGGCCAATGCCTCCAAGCTTGGTGCGGAAAAGGCGGCTGTCCGCTTGCAGGGATTGGCGGAGGATCATGGAGTGGAAGCAGTTGCAACCGTAGAATTTCCAGCGCCAAGTGGTTTCCTGGAAGGTTCGGACGCCTGTTTTGTAGTTGGCGGAGACGGTACTTTGCTCAGCGTCATGGAGGAGGCTGTCCGTCATGACGTGCCGGTGGCTGGCATCAGGCATGGTCAGCTCGGTTTTCTCGCCACTTTTTCACCGGAGGACATGGAGGAAAAAATACCTGCCCTTTTCAAGGGAGAGTACAGGGTCAGCAGGAGGAGCATGCTGAGGTATCGTGATGAGAGCGGTTTTTCCAGGTGCGCATTGAATGACCTGGTGGTGAAGAGTGGGACGAACGGGAGATTGGGAAGATTTTCCGTTTCCGAGGGGCCGGAGAGGGTTGCCGAATACGCTTGCGACGGGATCGTTTTCTCAACACCGACCGGTTCGACTGCTTATAACTTGGCAGCCGGCGGACCGATTGCCCATCCCGAGGCTCAGGTTCTTCTGATGACTCCGATTTCCGCCCATACCCTGACGAGCCGCAGCGTCGTTTTTCCTTCCGGCGTGTCCCTCTCGATCCAATCGGAACGCAACCCCGACGACCCCTTGGTGTCGGCAGACGGCCAACCTGCCTTTGAGGTTCCCGCAGCGTTCCCCATCGAAGTTACCGTTGCGGATGAAACCTTCCCGCTATTGGAGGAAAAGAACCACTCGCATTTTCACGTTTTGCGCAGCAAGTTGAAATGGGGATGATTTCCCTCCGCATGAACGGCTGATATTCTGCTATGCTTTCCACGGGTACTCGCATCGGAACAACAAGGATTCTTTCATGGTTGGGTGAGGGTTCGACGGGGCAAAGTTACCATTGCGAATCTACGGAAGGTGACCTCAAGGGAAATTTGCTCTACGTGAAACTCATCCATCGGGAAATTTCCGAGAGAAACGGATTCGAGGATTATTTCCATCAGGAATGCCAGACTCTCGAGCAATTGGAAGGACCGGGTATTTGGCCGATCAGGGAATTCGGCGTGACGAAATGGAAGCATTGGATTGGCTACGAGTGGTTGGAGGGGGAGAATCTTCCGGCCGAAGGGGAGGAAGAAGACGGCCCCGTCATCCGTTCTCTCGCTGAGTTCATGGAATACAATCCGGTCAGCCTTACCCCGGAACTTTTGCTCGACTTCATGATTTCCTTGCACCGTGGCCTTTACCGCATTCATCAATCGGGAATTGCCCATGGCAACATGAAGCCAAGTAACGTTTTGGTCGGGAAAACCGAGGATGGGGGCGGGGAAGCATGGGTAACCGAGACGGGTCTTTTCCGAATGGGCAAGTTCCGGGCCGTGGGTGATGAGGAGTCTTTCGGAAACGAGGTTACCTCTCTCAATCAAGACGGTCGGGATTCCCGTGAAGAAGCGGACAAATTCCGGCCCGGAAATCCGGATGAACCGGATGTTCCCGATGAAAGTTGGGATATTTTTGCCCTGGGCAAAATTGTTCGTTGGGCAATCGAGAAGGCTGGAGGGAAGGCTTCGCAGTGGGATCAGTGGAACTCATGGGCGAAGCGGGCATCCGCAACCGGACAACCCGATGCCTTCCCCTCCATCGCTCATTCCATGCAAGCCCTGCCGGGTGTCGGAGACCTTTCCGAGTACGGGGTCAAGGCGGAGGAACTTTCCGAGGACCAGAAGATGGACCTGGAGGCCTTGAAGGCAAAGAGGGAGAAGGAATGGGCTTTGTCCGAAAAATTGGGAAACCTGCGTTTCCGCAGGAACATGACTGGATTGGTGGCAGGGTTGTTCCTGTTCCTGTTTCTCTTTTCCTCCATCTACCTCTTCTTTCTACCCGTGCCTTGGACGGAATATTCCCTCTCGGGCAATACCGATATCAAGAAAAAGGCCTCCGATAGCTACCAGTTGGGAGCGGGTTTCCGGAGCGGGAACGCATGGGGCATTGTGCCCCCTGCCTGTGACGAGCAAGGACTGGGCGGACAGAGTGCCCAAGGTACGTGGGAAATAGAGGACGGACTTTTCAAACTGAGCTTTCGTCGCCTGAAGAAAAGCAAAACCGAGGAGAGCGGAAAGAAGCGGTCGGACTTGATTTTCGCGGGAAACACTTCCCCGGATGACTACAGTTACTGGATTGATTATCTTCGTCACGACGCCTCGAGGGAAGCCTTGATTCTGGTCAAGAGGGAACACAAGGACGAAGTTTTTGTTCCCGGCAGCGAAGGCAAGGGGTCGATCACGCTTTATCCCGAGCTGCGCCTCAAGAAAAGCACGGGTAAAATCGCTTCCGCCGAGCTCGCCTTTTTCCGGGAGGGGGAGAGTGGTTTCAGTTGGTCCTTGTTCTTCGGGCTGGGTTTTTTGTTGGCTTGGTTCATTTATCATCGTGAACTCAGAAAACTTGAAACCAATAAAGCGGAAAGTATTGAGTAGTCCGTCCTCTTTTCATAGTAATCAGTACGAAATGCTCGCTGAGGTTAAGTTTTTACGGTTTTGCGCTACCCCTTTGTTTTTGATTTTTGTTTCTTGCGGGATGGAGGATCCGGACGGTCCTTACAAGGGTTACGTGCAGGATTGGGTGCACGAGGTGTTCGAGGGAACCCTTACTTCGGAAGGGGAAGCCAGTCGGTTGAGGGTCGTTCTCAGGAATACGCCCTCCGGAATGTTTTCGGAGATTGTTTTTCGTCAACCCGGGAAAGATGAGGTCGTTCGGTCAGGCAAATGGGAAGTTGGCGACGGCAAGCGGGTGCTGCTCTTTCCGGATGGCGACGTCCGCGAGTACTACCTGATCAAGCGCGGAGCCCGCTTTGCCTTCCAAACCAAGCAGGGCCTAAGCAATGATGACGATTCTCCGGTTTTGCTCATGAGAAACGAGGGCCTCTCCCGGAAGGAATCCTATCCGTTCTCCCTCAACTTCATTGACGCCGAAGAGGTTTTGGTTCGGGGGGGAGGGATCGAAAGCGACTTGAAAGGGGAATGGAAATGGGCTTCCGGTCGAGTGGTTGTTGTGGTTGAGCTTCCCCCCGAGGAGGGCGCCGGCAACGAACAATCCCCCGAGAGCTACAAATACTTCCTTCGATGGTCCGATGATGCATCCGGAGAACTCGAGTTGGAGAAAATGGTGGTATTGAGGCCGTTTCTCAAGGAGGACGGTTCCAAAAGGCAGAGTTGGATGAGCTCCCTGATCTTTCCCGATCCCCCGATACTCAAGCCGAACTGATTCTTGTTGCCCCCTTTTTCAAAGGTTTGACGTTCTGATCCCAATGTTCATGATCAAACCCTTTTTCATTTAGCAATCTCATGATAACCGCCATCCAAAACTTAATTTCCAAAAGGGGAAAACTTATTTTCATTCCTCTTCTCCTTGTTATCGTCGTTTCCTTCGTGCTTTATCTGTCCCAGGGATCCTCGATCTTTGACTTTCTTCCCGATGGTCAAAGGGAGAAAATGGAATTCTACGGTCATGATCTCAACGACAATGACCAAATGAGATCGCTCAACGCTCAAAACCGAGTGGCCGCGGATTTCGGTTCTTCCATCGGGCCCGTCGGGGAAGTGATGGAAAAAGCGGATGCAAACTTTCTGCAATACATGAACGCCGAATTGCAAAGGGCTTTTGCATCGAATCCCCAGGACGTCGATCGAACTCAGTTGCAGTATCTTTTTCAGGCAATTCAGTCATGGCCCTACCAACCCAATCGTCTCAAGGTTCGCCGAATTGCCATGTCGGGTCTTTACGATGCAGAATTTTCAAGGGCTTCCGTTCAATCCAAATTGACGCTGGATGCCCAAGCGGAAGCGTGGGACTTCCTTCCTCTCCAGCACAACATCAAGTCTGCCAACAATTATTTTACGAAATGGCTGATTTCCATTGATCCCGTCTTGGGCATCGACGCCAACCGTAGCCAAGTCTTTGAAAGCGTTGGCAAAAACCGGAACTTTGATCCTCGGGGAATCGAAAGCATCCTCTATTCCCATTTCAGGGCAAGCTTGGTTGAGGATGTTTATACCGAAGGCGGTTTCGTGTTGAACGAGGAGGCCGCGATTGACTTGCGGATCAATGATTTCGCATGGGATGCCGAAGCTCTTTCTCTCAGTCTTGACGACGTCAATGCAAGTGATCCTCACTTGGCCACCCTCTCGGTCGCCGCTCTTCCCAAAGCCGGGGACAGCATCGAGATTTCCTACGGTGACAAAAAGAGAAAATTTGTCTTCATAACGGGTCTGGCAGACGCAAATTCAAGCGACGTCCAGGTTCCCCTCGGGCAGGACGTAGCCGGTCTTGCCGCAAGCCTTGCAAATTCAATTGAAAAGGAAGACTTCGGTTTTTCCGCTCTCCCGAAGGGTTCGGGTGTTCTCGCCTTTTCCCCGGACTCATTCCGTTTGCCGCAGACTTTTCCCTCCTTCAGCTCTTCCTCCACAGCCTTGGTTTTTTCGGATGAATTAACCGGTTCACTCGCCGAGTTTCACGAGGAGAGGAAGAACGACGTGGCCTTTGCCGAGCCTGCCCGTACCTATGCCACCGCGATGACTTTCAGGTCCCGGGATTTCCTTTCCGTTCCCCCCGAGCCCGACGAAGCTCGTCTGCGCTCCTATTTCGAGCGGAACAAGGAAAGTTTTGATTTGCCGCCGCCACCCCCTCCGCCGCCACCGCCGCCACCCGCTCCACCTCCGCCGCCCGCTCCCGAGGGGAATGCATCCGTAGGTGAGCAAGGCCCGGTTGGAGAAGGGGATCCCGAGGCTGATTCGGATCTCAAAATTGATTTGGCCCTTCCCGAGGCTGATTCGGCCCCTTTGATTTTGCAGGAGGCTCCCGAGACCCCCGATATTGATTCCCTGGCTCTTTTGGCGGAATCCAATGCGAGCGCGGATGTGGCGGAAGTGACTTTCGAAGACGTCCGGGAAGAGGTTCGTCAGCGAATCATCGAGGGCGACAGGATTGATGCCGAAAGAGATGCCGGCGACTTGGCCAAGGACGCAGCTTCCAAATTTCTCCTTCAGGTTCATGAGCTTGGGGACGACTTGAAGAGCAAGTATGCCTCCTCATACGAACAACTCCGTCAATCGCCCGAATTGGAGAGTTTGATCAATGAAAACAACGTTGCCCTTGGGAAAATTGACTTTTCGGAACAGGAGATGGAAATCCGGGGTGGAATTCTCGGCTTGGAGAGAAGAGAAAGCGAGAAGAGGAACAATCGCGCTCCTCTCCAGGAAGTCGCTTCCCTGAGCAAAGGTTCTTTTTTCACCCGTTCGATTCGCAAATCTCGTGATGGCTACGTCATCTTTCTTTTGGACAAGAAGACCGAAAAAGGTCCCGGATCCTTTTCCGCTGTCTCTTTTTCTCTCCTATACCGTGAATATGCAGCCCAACTCAAGGCGGATGCATTTGCCGAGTTGGCTGACCGGACCTTGGCCGCGCTGCAAGGCGATTCCAATGACTCCGACCCGTCCATTGGGCTTAAGGTCGAAGTCGCCGGAAAGGATTCCCGTTTGTTGCGCGGCTATTATGATGGCGCCAATGGCCGAATCGGTTCGCAGCTTGAAAAGTTGGAAAAAGAACGGGACCTGATTGCTTCTGCGGAAAGAGATTCCAATGCGACTGCCGCTCAACTGGCCCGAAAGGAAGTCATCGATGGCGAGATTGATGCCATCCGGTCCCGTCAGGCGGAATTGAACAAGGAGAGTTCCTTGGGGCAGAGGTTGGTGGATGCTTGCCAAGGCTTGGAACCGGACGGCAAATGGTCGGAACTCGAAAGAACCGAAGATTCCGCTGTTTTCGTCTCTCTTAAGGCTGCCTACTTTCTCAAGCAGGGAAAACTTGAAGCCTCGGAAATCGAGGCGCGGGTCGAAGATCTTCAGTTTGCCCGGGCCGAAAAGGGCAGGGATCTCCTGTTGAGGGATCTCATATCCCAAGAATCTGCCCAAAACGATTAGGTTTGCCTTAGCCGGTTTTCCTGACCCAGCCCAGAAAAAACTCCAAGTTCCCGTCGGCCCCGCGTGGGCTTGATTCGGTTTGGGCGAAAAGTTCGGAGCCGACCAGCTCACTTTGGGCAAAATCCTTGATTTCCCGAAGCGTTCTTTGCTGGATTTGAGGATCACTGATTACCCCGCGGCCCTGATCCGCCTCCTTTCTGGCGCATTCGAATTGCGGTTTGACCAATGCGATCAGTCTTCCTCCCTCTTGGACGAAAGACCATGCCTGGGGCAAAACTTTGCGCAGGGAGATGAAAGAGAGGTCCATCACAACCAGTTCGAAGAACGATTGGGCGAGCGATTCCGTGGTCAAGTGACGCAGGTTTGTTTTCTCAAGGTTCGTGACCCGTGAGTCGGTACGGAGTTTGTAGTGAAGTTGCCCATGCCCCACGTCGATGCAAGTTGCCGAAACCGCTCCTTTCTGGAGAAGGCAATCGGTGAATCCGCCCGTTGAAGCTCCAAGGTCAAGTATGGCGAGTCCCTTGACTTCGACCTTTGCCTCCTCCAGAAAATTTTGCATTTTGAGCCCTCCTCTCCCCACGAACGGCTGAGCCTGTTCCAGGGAAAGAATCGAGTCTGCAGGAAGAAGTTTGCTGGATTTGTCGATTCGCTCCGTTCCCATTCTGACCTTCCCAGCGAGAATGTAGGCTTGGGCTTGCGTTCTGCTTTCGCACAACCCCAAGGACACGACCAATTCATCCGCCCGCTTTCTTCCCGCTTTCTTCATCTTTGCGAAGCTCAACCGATATCTCCTGGAAGGGCAATTCCCGATTGCCCGGGAACCATCCTGGTCATTCCAAATAAAAAAATAAAAAAACACTTGACCATGGTGGGTTGAAATGTCAGAAAGTGGGGCATAATGCAAATCAGTGGTTAGAATGTCATTTCGTTATGGTAGAACGCGCAATAACCTATTTTGTAGGAGAGTTTACCCATTCCTTGGATACCAAGGGTCGGCTGACTATTCCCTCGAAGTGGCGTATTCCCGGGGGCGACAACACTTATTTGGCTCTTCCGAATCAAGACGGGTACATAACGGTTTATCCTCCCAAGATGGTGGCCCGGTTGGAAGAAAACATGGGGGAGGCGAAATTGAGTGACGTCCGGCGCAGGGCTTTGTCGATGGAACTTTTCTCCCGGGCCGATTCATTCGGGTGCGACAAGCAGGGGAGGATTAACTTGAGCGAAGATCTTTTGCGTCACGCCGGAATCAAGGGGAAGGCGGTCTTGGCGGGTAACTTTACGGATTTCTCGATTTGGTCGGAGGGACGTTACGACAAAAGAAAGAAGTCGGCCGAGCAGGTTAATATTTTTGATGCGATGAGGGAGTTGGGGCTATGATTCGTAAGCGCATGGATTGGGCGACTTTTAGGGTGGTCGTCCAGCGAAGGGGAATATGCGCTATGAAAGCCCCTCTCTCTCTCGTTTCATTTGGGGTTGGGTCACGGGTAACAAGGGGTAAAAATGTATTGTGGGTCTGTTGAGTTCGTCTGTTTGCCTTCCATGGTAGGGCATGTGCCAGTTTTGCTTGAAGAGTGCATGGATCATCTTGATCCGGGGAAAGGCGGCAATTTTGCCGACCTGACTTTTGGGGGAGGAGGGCACAGTCGGGCGATTCTCAAGGCCAATCAGGCAAACACGCTGCTCGCCTTTGATTGCGACCCGGATGCGGGAACCCGCGCGTCGGAAGTGTCGGAAGTCTTTGGCGAGCGTTTTCGATTCAACGATCTGAGTTTTCGGGAAATGGACAAGGTTTCGTCTCCGGACGAATTTGACGGGGTGTTGATGGATTTGGGCATTTCCTCTTTTCAGTTGATGGAGCCGAGCAAGGGTTTTTCCTTTCGCTTGGATGCTCCGATTGACATGCGGTTGAATCCGAGGGTCGGTCAGAGCGCCGCTGATTTCCTCGAGACTGCCACGAGGGAAAGTCTCGTCCGTGCTGTACGCGAGTATGGGGAGGAGCGCAGGTGGAACCGGGTCGTCAATGCGATTATGGAGGCTCGGGGTTCGGGTGAATTGGTCCGCACGATGAGTGCGGCGGAAGTAGTTTCCAAGGCAGTCGGCGGAAGCAAGTCAAGGCAGCGAATTCATCCGGCGACCAAAACCTTTCAGGGCATAAGGATAGCGATCAATGGCGAACTCGAATCGCTTGCCCTGACTTTGCCCAAAGCCTTCAGGGCTCTCAAAGTGGGCGGAACCTTGGCTGTCATATCGTTTCATTCGCTGGAAGACCGGATGGTCAAGCGTTTCATGAGGAAGATGGCGGGACGGCCCGAGCACCGGGGTGACTCGAGGTATCAGCAGGATCGAGAGGCTTACGCCGAACTTTTTCAATCCAAAGCGATTTTTCCGACCAAAGCCGAAGTGGAGCGAAACCCGAAGAGTCGTTCCGCCCGTTTGCGTGTTCTTCGTAAGTTGAGGCAGCCCAATTTGTGATGGCCAAAACGAAAAGCAGAAATCGGTTTCCATTGGTCCTTACTTTGATGATCGCGTTTGTTTTTGGGATGGGATCGCTTGGGATCGTATGGATGAGGATGGAGATTTCAAAGGTAGCCAAGCATTGCAGGAATCTTGAGGACCGAAGAGAGATCGCATCGAGAGAAGTTCAGGATTTGAGGGGAGAAAAATCACGTTCCCTTCGGCCCTCGACTTTGGCGGCCATGGTATCGGGCAGGTTGTCCATGCCGACTGCGCGGCAAACGATTCACGTCTCGCAGGCTGATGTCCTGAGGAGACTCGGGTCGCGAAAAGAGGGAGGCGCCGATAATCGTTTGGGTGCTCAAGGGGAGTTTGCCGGAACCCGGTAGGATGAAAAGTCTCTTTATCTCCCCTTTTCGTTTTTACCTCACCTTTTTTGCCGTCTCCTTCGCCTTCTGCTCTTTGGGTGGAAGGCTCGTGTACCTTCAGGTTTTCAAGGCGGATGACTATACCGTGCTTGCCAATCAAGCCCGTAAAAACTTTATCGAGATCAAGGCCCGAAGGGGTGACATAGTGGATTCCAAGGGTAATCTGCTCGCAACTACGAGATCCGTCGTCGAAGTGGGGATTGACCCACATTCGGTGGCTGAAAAAGACTGGGCCAAAT
This sequence comes from Opitutia bacterium, assembly GCA_018645725.1. Taxonomy (GTDB): domain Bacteria; phylum Verrucomicrobiota; class Verrucomicrobiia; order Opitutales; family Seribacteraceae; genus Seribacter. The sequence goes on along the minus strand of JABGWD010000460.1, from coordinate 865 downwards.
TCGATCGCCTGGCGGTTCTCCTCGGGGTGAACCCTGTGGAAATTCACTCGGCCGCTAAAAATTTGATCAGACGGAGCGGGACGGACGGCAAGGAATTCAAGAAGGTCAGGTGGGTAAAGTTGAAAGATGAAGTCGAGGAGGACGTTTATCGGGAAATCAGGAAACTCGAAATAAAAGGAGTCTATGGGAATTTCAAACATTCGAGGTTGTATCCGAACAGGAAGTTAGCCTCTCACCTGCTTGGGTTCGTCAACAAGGAAGGGATTGCCGCCATGGGTACGGAAAGCCATGCGGATTACTATTTGAAAGGGCAAGACGGTTGGCGCGAAAGCGAGAAGGACGGAGAAAGAAGGGAAATGCCTCAACACCGATCTTTCGAAGTGGCCTCCCGGGATGGGTTGAACGTTGAGCTGAGTGTTGACCGAATGATTCAGGACATGGTGGAAAGCGAACTCAAGGCGATCGTGGATGAGTACGAACCGATAAGCGCGAGCATAATCGTGAGCGATCCGAAGACAGGTTACGTGCTGGCGATTGGAAACGTGCCGGATTTCGATCCCAACAAATTCAACAAAGCTGATCACAGTCAGCAGCGCAACCGTGCCTTGGCTGACGTTTACGAGCCAGGTTCGACTTTCAAGATCGTTGCGGTAAGTGGGGCCATGAACGAAGGATTGGTAGGGCCGGAAGATTTGATTGACTGTTCGATTGCCACGATACAACGGGGATCAAGACGGATGAGATTGCCGAATGACGACCATGCTCTTGGGAAAATATCGGTAAGCAAAGTAGTGCAAAAATCAAGTAACCGTGGGGCTGCTCAGTTAGGCGTGCTGCTGGGTTCGCAAAGGCTGTATGATTATTG